>NC_019567.1:2454519-2761334 GCF_000317895.1 Bdellovibrio bacteriovorus str. Tiberius | reverse complement strand
GTGACGAACAAAAAAAGGCTCCCTCAGGGGAGCCTTTTTTCGTTCTAAGAGGGAGCGGCCTATGAGACGCCAACTGCTGCGTTGGGCGTCGTCGACGTACCAGTGGTACGCCTCCTTCTTCCGCCTTGCATTTGACATCTCCTAGGACGCTTGGGTAGCGTCGAGGGTAGGGGGAATCGTGTCTTTTTATTCTCAAGCTTTTACGCATCTTTCGGTTTCGCTTAAAAATCATACGTTGTGGGTTGCTTTGGCTAATCCAGAGCAGAGTAATGCTATTTCGCTGGAGATGGTGGATTCGTTGACTCGGGTTTTGAGGTTTGCGGATTTTGATTCCTTGGTGCGGGTGATTGTTATTACTGGTGAAGGGACTTCGTTCTGTGCTGGTGGTGATGTGAAAGCCATGCAAAATAAAACCGGCATGTTTGCCGGGGAATCGAACGAGCTTCGTATGCGGTACATGCATGGGATTCAGCAGATTCCCAAGTGTATTGAAGAGCTTTCCAAACCTGTGATCGCCATGGTCAACGGACCGGCGATTGGGGCGGGGTGTGATCTGGCGATGATGTGTGATCTGCGCATCGGGACTGAAAAATCCAAATTTGGGGAAACCTTCGTAAAATTGGGCCTGGTTCCGGGTGACGGGGGCAGTTTCTTCCTGCAGCGGGTGATTGGGTTTAGTAAGGCCATGCAGATGTCTTTGACCGGGGATCTGGTTTCAGGGGCGGAGGCGTTGAACTGGGGGCTTTTGAATTATCTGGTGCCTGTTGAATCTTTAACGGCGGAAACTGAAAAGCTGGCAGATAAAATTGCTGGCAATGCGCCGGTGGCGGTGCAGATGACGAAAAAGACCATGAAGATGGCTTACCTGAATGATCTGTCCACGATCCTGGATCTGGCAGCGGCTTATCAGGGGATCACTCAACGTACGGAAGATCACTTCAAAGCGCTGGAAGCGATGAAAGAAAAGAAAGCACCCGAGTTTCAGGGGCGTTGAGCGATCTTGTCCAGATCGTCGGCTCTGGATATCAGATTATCCCGCAGGACATTTTTTTGCGAAGTACTTAAGCCCTTCCAGAACTGCTCGGTCAGGAAGGTCTGGAAGGCGGCTTTGTGTTTGTTCAGGGCTTCGTTGAATTCCGGCAGGCGGCTGGTTTCATAGTCGACGAAATAATCAGCCACAAATTTCTGCAAGGCGCCGGGATTGTGGCTGGCTTCCAGGAAAAGTTTTAAGCTGTGTTCGCGGCTTTTGTTTTGCAGCTGCCACGGATAGGGGTTGGCTTTTAAAAAGTTTTCGATTTCGTCTTGTTGTTTGACTGAAATTCCGCCGATCCAGAATTCTAAACTGCGACGATAGCGTTTGTAAGAAGCTTTCAGCGACTTTTCCGGGGTCTCGTTGTTTTCCTGGGTTTCGGTGATGTCTTCGCGGACCTTTTTGGCAAAGTGCTCGAACTGCGATTTTTTCAGTTTGCCGACGGTTTTTAAAGCCGTGTCTTTGAAATAGTTTGTGCCTTTTTTGAAATAGCTTTGAATCTCGATAAAGTTTTTACTGACCAGGTCCTTGTTGATCTGTTCTTTTTTGATCTCTGGTTCCAGGCTGCGGAAGGTTTTTGCGACCTCGGGGAACATTTCTTTTCGCATCTTTGCGATGTCGTTTTGAATATTTTCTTTCAGCTCTGATTTTTGTTCGCTGGTTAGATCAAAATAGCGATCCGCGCGGGAAGCGGCCGTGATATCGGCCCAGCGAACGATCACGTCCAACTGGCCGCACCCGGTACATAGCAGTAAAATTAAACCCAAGATCAGATTTTTCATTCTGATCTTTGTTTTAGAACGATCCTTCGAAGCAGAACAGCCTCAATGACAAGATACAGAATAAAACTGACGGTCAGGCCGATGCCTTTTAATAGTGCCCAGTTGGTGGTGCTCCACTCTAAGGCCGCCCACGTTGCCAGGATGGCATGAATGGCAAAGAAAACACCCACGCGGAAGGTGATTCCCGCCATACGCGACTTGATGATATCCGGAAACTGCTGCCCCTGCTGTTCTGCAAGATAAACCAGTAAGGGCTTTTTAACGACCAGCGATCCCCACAGCACAATTGCAAAAGCCCCTTCCATCAAAGCGGGCTGAAGCTTAAACCAGATGCCTTCAGACGAAATCAAAGAAATCGCACCCAGCCCCAGCAACATCCCGTTGCCGATCCAGGTGATCTTTTGAACTTTCTTGTGTCGGTAAAGTTCCCAGATGATTTCACCCAAACCAAAAACCATCCCGGCAATCAGACCGGGAATGATTCCATAGTATTCTTCAATCAGGGTGAAGGCGATAACCGGCAGCAGGCCACCAAAAAACAGGCCCGCGGCGGTTTTCTTCGGAGCTGGATTCATGAACGGGTTTCCAGGAAGTCCACAGCCTGACCTTGGCTTGGTAAAACGACCTGATCATTTTCCATGACAAGTTTTCCGCCCACAATTGTGTGCGTCGGCCATCCGGTCACGTGCATGCCATGGAACGGAGTCCATCCGCAGCGGCTGGCGATCCAGGAGTTATCAATCGTCATTTCTTTTTTCAGATCCACAATCGTAATGTCAGCGTCGAAGCCCTGGCGCAGACGCCCTTTGTTTTTGACACCAAAGACGCGGCAAGGATTTTCTGTCACAAGCTCGGTGAACTTCATCAGTGACAAACGACCGTCATGAACGTGATTCAGCATGATCGGCACCAAAGTTTGCACGCCCGGAACGCCAGACGGACTTGCCGGGTACGGACGGTCTTTTTCTTCACGTGTGTGGGGCGCGTGATCCGAACCGATCACATCGACTGTGCCATCCAAAAGTGCTTTCCAGATGCGGTCCATGTGACGCTTTTCCCGGATCGGCGGATTTTGCTGGGCATAGGTGCCAAGCTTGTCATAGCAGTCGGGCGCATACAGGGTCAGATGCTGAGGCAAAACTTCAACAGTGGCGATGTCTTTGGCGTCCTTTAACAGATCCATTTCCTCGCCGGTTGAAACGTGCAGAACATGAATCTTGCGTCCGGTTTTTCGGGCCAGTCGTAAAAGCCGCGTGGTCGAGTTCACAGCGGTTTCCACATCCCGCCAAACCGGGTGATAATGGGGATCAGCCATATCTGAAGCAATGTGTTTACGCTCCCGCAGGCGCATTTCATCTTCACTGTGGAAAATGATGCGGCGGTGGCCACGTTTTAGGATTTGCTCCAGGGTTTCGTCATCCTCGACCAGCAAATTCCCGGTCGAGCTTCCCATAAAGATTTTTACGCCCGAGCAGTGAGGCATCAGCTCCAGTTCCGCGATATTGGCGACGTTGTCATGGGCTCCGCCGATGAAGAAGGCATAGTTGCAGTGGGCCCGGTTTTTCGCTCTTTGCAGTTTGTCTTCGAAGGCTTCTTTGGTGGTCGTGGAAGGGTTGGTGTTTGGCATCTCGAAGATGCTGGTGACGCCCCCTAAAATAGCGGCGCGGGTGCCGGTTTCAAGGTCTTCTTTGTGAGTCAGGCCGGGTTCGCGGAAATGCACCTGGCTGTCTATAACCCCAGGAAGGACGTGCAGGCCGTGGGCTTTGATGATTTTGAGGGCGGGCTCATTGATGGATTCGCGGATTTTTTCGATGCGTCCATCTGTAATGGCGATGTCGGCCTGTTGCTCGATAAGTCCACTTTCAGAGGGGTGGGGTAACAGGCAGATCCCGCCTTGGATGATCAGATCATAGGGCTTTTGAGACATAAGTATCACCTCGAGATGGTTCACGCTAACCCGAATACCTTCAAAGGTCCAGCATTGACGGGGCCCTTGGGATGGGTGAGAATTTGAATTGTGACAATTGAAAAATTTCTGTCCTTTTGGGATTTTCACAATACCTCGATCATTGAGGGCCTTTTGGGGCTCATCATCCTTCTTGCGCTGTTCTTGGCCTTCCGTGCCTTTTTCGCGAAGAAAGGTTCATCTTCAACCTCTGTAGAAAACGGTCAGGGTGTCGATGCAGCTCAGCTTGAGAAAACGCTGCAAAAGATCCTCGACAACCAGGCGAATGCTCCGGCGGCGAAATCCCGCCCGGCGGCAGACGATCTGGGCGTGGATGTTGAAATGGACGAATCCCCACTGACGACGAAGAAAGCGCAAGCCTCGGCGGCGTCGACTTCTTCAAGTGCGGATGCAGCGGCGGTGGCGGCAGAATCTGCAGCCGAAGTGGCGCAGTTGCGTTTGTCGTTGTCTGAAAATCATCAGAAAGTCGAAGAACTGCAGACTCAGTTGCAGGCAGCACTTGCTGCGGCGCAATCCGCACCAGCGGGTGGAGCTGGTGGCGGTGATGCCGGAATGTCTTCTGCTGAAAAAGAAGAACTTAACGGCAAGCTTCGTGATCTGGAAGCCCGCTTGGCCGAATATGAAATCATCAGCGAAGACATTGCGGATCTTTCCCGTTATCGCGACGAAAACGATGATCTGAAAAAACAACTCGAAGCCCTGAAGGCAGGAGCTCCGGCTCCGGCCGCGGCGGCACCGACACCAGCGCCACAGCCGACTCCTGAACCGGCAGCTCCGGCAGCGGAAGTGGCGGCCGAACCTGCTCCGGAAGCTTCGGCTGATTCTGGCGGTGGTTCTGAGTTGATCGATGATGACCTGATGAAAGAATTTGCAGCAGCGGTAGAAGGTCAGCGCGCTTTGGATAAGGCCGCTGAAAAAGCCGGTGATGGCAGCGAAGAAGCCGCCAAAAACGGAGATGAAACCAACCAGCTGATGAGTGAGTTTGAAAACTTCGTCACCAAAAAGAGTTAAAAGCTATGAATAAGATTCTTGTGGCCTCTGTTTTGATTGCGGGACTTTCTTCAAGTGCTTTGGCAGCAGGCCCCAAGGGTTCATCCAGCACTTTAACTTCGGCCATGGAACTGTTGAAGCTTCCTGGTGAAAACCGCCGCATGGTGGTCCAGGTTCAAGGCGAAAAATACTATTCCCAATTCGTATCTTTGGCGTTTAATGATTCTCAGCCAATGAGTGTCCGTTGGAAGGCTTTGATGGCAGCAGCGGAAGCTCGCGGCCCTAAATCCACACCGGACTTGGTGCGCGCAGGCGACTCCAGCCAGTGGTTCATGCGAAACGCGGCGTTGATTGCGCTGAGTGAAGTGAACACCGACGAAGCCCAAAAGCTTGCGCAAAAGCTGATTAAAGATAAAGCCCTGGTGGTTCGTTCCGCGGCGGTTGAGGTTCTGGAAAAGAACTCAAGCCCCGAAGTTCGTGACCTTTTGTGGGAAGAGCTGAATCAGAAATATAATTTCAAGAACGCCCACAGCCTGTGGATCCGTCATCAAATCGTGGATGTATTGGCTAAAAAACCAATGGATCGCGAGCTTAAGACCTTTGCGGGTCTGCTGTCAGATAACGACACAAGAGTTCACCTGCCGGCGGTGCGAGGGTTGGAACGCCTGACCGGGGTTCGACTCAGTGATAAGCCGATCAAGCAAACAGCCTTGGTCGACATGTGGAAAGACTATATTAAGAAGAATAACTAATAAAAAAGCCGGGGAGACCCGGCTTTTTCTTTATTCAGTGGCAGGTTCTGCCTCTGCGTTTTCGATTTGTTGCTTTTCATCCGCATTTTCTGCGGCTTCTTCCGAGTCCTCTTCGTTGGAAACGTCCGGTTTGGCTTTGGCCAGGTTGTCGTTCACCGAAGAAGGTGTTTTAGCCAGTACCGAGTTGCAGGCAGGTTTGGCGCGGAAGAAATGTTTCCACATCTCATCCCCTGGCTTGCCTTTGATTTCTGGATCTTGCAGTTCCGAACCCATGTAAGAGCTTGCGCCTGAATATTCTTTCAGACGTTTCAGGCGAGGGATCTTGCGTTCGCCATCACACTCGCCCTGGGAGGCCTTGCCCCCTTCGGCGATAAAGCTGAAGGCTTTGGGCGGAGTTCTTCTTTTCGCCAAAGCGGCAGAGCTTGGGGTCAGGATGGGTTGAAGCAGCAATACGCTTGCAAAGATCAGGGCTTTTTTGAAATTTGATTTCGACATATCAAAAAGCCTAGCAGGATTCTGCGTCGTCTAAAAACGAAAAAAAGTCCGTTCAAAATTTACGTTGCGGCTTGGCGTGGTTTGTCGGATTTTTTCCGAACATAAAGGGTCTTGCTAAGGGCTGCTACTTTGACGCCGTTCAGGTCAAAAATATCGGCCGGCAGGTCAAAGACGAACTTGTCTCCGTTTTTGGTTTTTTCGCGGATCTCGTTTAGCAGGTTGTCGTCGATGCGGAATTCGGCGATCAGATCGGTCTTGCCGGGTTTTAGGAAATCTATTTTAGCGGCCTTGTCCCAGACAATGTATTCAGATCCCAGGCTATTTAGTAACAGATACATAAAATGCGGGTCCGTCATGGAATAGATGCTGCCGCCAAACTGAGTGCCCACGTAATTGCGATTATAGAAACGAAGCTTCAAGCGCACGCGCAGGTATTTATAGTCTGACGAAATTTCTTCGACTTTGATGCCCGAACCCAGATACGGCGGATAGATGTTAAAGAACATCCTCATCACAAATGTCGGGGATCTTTCGGCGATAGAGCGCAGGAATTTAACCAGCACAGGGTTTCTCCTCGGATGCGGTCGACTTAGAAGCCGGCTTTTTTCAAAGCCTCGTTCACGATCAGTTCGCGTTCGATGCGATAGAAGATGATTTTTTCTTCCAGGCCGTCGGTTTCCATGGTTTCAGGTTCGCTGAAGAAGTCGCGCAGGATTTCCATGCGTTTTTCGATGGTGACTCGGGTGGATTCGCGGCCTTCGGTTTTGCCTTTGGCAAAGATCAGGGTCAGCTTATAACGAATCCCGCTGGAAGGCGGGCGCTGTTCGTTTGGTGGAATCCAGCCGTCAACACCCTTGATGTATTCGGTTTCAATAACGCCGGTGTCCTGATTTTCTTGTGCGATCGGGTACTTCAAAACCGCATGCGCCGCACGCCAGACATTATCGTAGGAAGCAAAGAAGACTTTTTGTTTGTTGATTTGACCCATGCGCTGGTGCGCAGACGGTTTTTTGTCAAAAAGGCTGCAACCCACAAAAGTGCATCCTGTGATAATCACAAGTCCCATCAGAACTTTTTTGGATAGAATGCGCGCTGGATTAGACATCTAAGAAAAATCTAACAGCATAAAAGCGCTTTTGAAAGGCTTTTTGGGCGAAAAAAAAGCCGCTTCGGGATGAAGCGGCTTTTGAAGATGTCTTAGAAGGAAACAGAACTATGAGTCACGTGGGTCGCAGATTCGATCATCGCAGGTCCCACCGGAGCCGTCGTTGCCGTCTGGCTTCCGACGAAGTTCACTTCCCAGCGTTTTTTGCCAGCCGGGGCAGAATCATTCGGCCACTGTGGCAGCTTCATGCGCTCAAGCCAGTTCTGGGCGTAAACTTCCCATTGCGGGTTTAGCACTTTCACTTTGGCAGAGCCTTGCACCACTTCTTCTTCCTTGGAAAGGACCGAATAAGTCGCAATCGGGTTCACACCATCAATTGTGTTAAATTTAGGCATCAGCAGTTCGCCCGCCTGCAGGGATGGATCCGGGATCAGTGGCAACATTTTAGGGGCTGCGCCCGCCGTGAATGGCAGAAGCGTCGCACTCATGCGGTCGCCACCGGATTTCATCTCGGAGGTTTTCTTCAATACGCCCAGAACCATCAGCTCAGATCCCGCCAGGGTGTTTAGAGCCATCTTTTTGTTGTTTTCGATCTTTTTCACGTCCGTGGGGATCAGGTAACCGGACTGATTAGCCACGCCGACAGCGATGAACATCTCATCCGAACGGAAGGTCGGAGCCATCACGTCTTGTTTGGTCGTGAAGTTCAGCTCGCGTGTAGGCATATCCAGACGGGTAGAGCCTGATTTTACTTCGATATCACGAACCGCGCCGCCGTTGATGGCAAAGCTGTTGATCAGTTCATAGAACTCAGCCCCGCCGCGAAGAGCGTCCACCGTGGATTTAAACGGGAAACGACCGCGAGCCGCAAAAACGCGGTTCACACCCGTATTACCGTAATAGATGCGATAGTTCGGTTTATCCAAAGTGATCGTGAACAGCGCGTATTTTTCGCTTTGGCGAGGCAGAGCGATGTTCGCTGGAACGTCGATGTCCTGACCCATGGCTTCGATGCGGTCGGACTGCGGGCTGATGACGTTGTTGATATCAAAGGACAGCAGCGCCATTTTAGAAAACGCCGGCATCACCAAACCGAAATCGACATAGCCGTCTTTGTCCTGAACCGGAAGGCCCGAGGTCACACCTTTGACTTCATATTGAGTGGTCGTTACGGATGCGCGCAGTTTGAAGGTCAAAGCGCCGGGTTCCTGACTCATATAAGTAGAGCGCACAAAGCCTGGGGCTTGAACGGTCACGGGCAGGGCTTGGTTCCAAGCTGCTGGCAGTTCCACCTGGCCGTTAGCGTCTGTGGTCAGGAAGTTCCCGCTGAATGGGGAGTTCAAAGCGTCGCCGATTAGAATTTGTGCATTTTTAATAGGCAGGTCGTCTACAGTGCGAACGGAAATGACGTTGGCACTTTGTTGCCAGAACAGGCCTGCGAAGCCTTCGGAATCACCGGTTTTTGGCGTTTTCTTGTCAGAACAGCCTGCAAGTAGCGCTGGGACGGCAAGCGCCATCATTAATTTCTTCATTAGTTCCCCCTCCGTGGTATGGAATCTGTCACAGTCTGTAATTGCATTGCGGAAAAGCCACACGGTCAAGACCTAAGGCGGGCTAAGCACGAAAATTTAAGATTCGAAATATAACGCAAAGCCCATTATTGACTTCCTGCGCGTTCACAACTAAAAATCTTGCTTCACGCAGACAAGTGGGGACTTCGTTCCTTATAAGTTGGCGTTACTGTGTGGTGGGGTAGCTCAGCTGGTTAGAGCAACGGAATCATAATCCGTAGGTCGGCGGTTCAAGTCCGCCTCTCACTACCAATTTTTTAAAACCCGGTTCAAGCCGGGTTTTTTTATGTTCAAAATTCGTGGGGTTGCGAGTTTTGTAGTCTTCTGTTTTTCCTGGCGATTCGCCAGCAAATGCCGCCAGGTAGCCCTCTTTATTTCTCTTTGAGCAGGAGCAGTTTACCTTTGTTTTCGATCTTGTCGATGGCGGTTCTATCAACCGTTGGAAAACCTCGCACCAGTATGTCTTAGAACGTGAGTTCCCGAGAACAGCAGATCAGTCTTTTTGAATGCTGGCTCGTACATATGTTTGGTTCTTCTGTATGCAAGCAAGCCTCCGTCATCAGTAAAGATCAGATCGCTTAAGGTCTATGCTCGAATGCAAAAGACTTAGTGAGAAGCGAATGGATTCCTTGGCTTTTTCGATTGAAAAAAGTATTGAAGCTTATTCAGCGCTACGCGATATGAGTTTTTAGCGGCCATCAACTGATTTTAATGATTTAAACATTCTCTGTTATTGCTCAAGAAAATTGAGATAGTAATTTCTCCCTGTTCAGCAGACTGATCATCGGATGCATTTTCTCTAGCATTTTTGTTTGATCAAAAGAATCTGGTGCATCGTCGAGAAATGCACACAAGCTTCTCAGATAATAGTCGATTTGTGAGCCCGAGAAATCCTTTTTGATTGTCTTAGAACCGTCTAAGAAGCGAATGACTCCATCTATACTTTTTCGGTTTCCTGAAAAGCCAAAATTGCCACAAATGTAATCAAGATTTTTAATTGGTATGTGCGTGCAGCACCAAATTAGGCAATCAATGAGGCAAGAAAAAAACTCCACTGATACGTACAGATCTCTATTCCCATGGCAGAAAATCTGGAGTTTCTCTGCGTAGTATAGTGGGGTCTTTTTAGACAACATTTCTTTGTACATATGTTCTGAACTCCAATCTAAATAGTGAACAGGAGAAAGAACGTCTTGGCCTTTTTTGAGGATACGGTTAAAAATAGACTGCTTTTTAAGATCACTATATGCAACTGATTCAGGAATCAGAGTTTCAATAAGCCAGATAAAGGCCTGAAAACAACTAATGAAATGGTTCGCAAAACCATCTCTGACAGCTTTTTCCGTCAAATGCGGAGACCAGTATATCTGGACAAGGCGACCCTCGTTTTTATAGTTTGGATATAATGAAAAACATGCGTCGAACTTATAAGCTCTTGGAATGTTGCAATTATATACATGAATGCAATCTCCCCCTGACTCGAGCTCAAAAAGTGTACAGCTCGACTTGTATCCATCTCTTGAATACCTTTTTATTTTTTCCCAGGCCTGTCTGTTAACATGTGCTAAACAGTAAGATTCAGAAGTTCTAGATATTCTTTCGAAACTGCTGGTTTTGTAGATTTCATCAATTGATTTTAGTTGATTTAGGAAAGGCTTTGAATAGTTGTCTACGATTTCACAAAGCTCCAAAATCTGATCTTTTGAAACTTCGAATTTAGGACCTTCGAAATTCAAAGAGAACCTGTTATTTGTGGATTTTGAATACTTGCTACTAAAACTTCGCAAGTGTGGAGCGAGATATAGATTTCCAAAAAGGTCGGTTATTATGGATTGTTGGTTAAATAAGAACGACACTCCATTCAATTTAATGTGCCTAAAGGTTATCTTACATGCTGCGGACATGGGGTTGTGTAAGGTAGGATAGAAACCATGAAGTTCGACGTGTTTTCCCTTCTGTGAAAATTCGAAGGGATATTCATCTCTATATTTTACTTCGGGGGCTTTGGTCGGAATATTGAGTTGAAGTACTCCAGTGAGTTCTGGGGGGAAAGTGCTAAGAATAGAATTGAAAAACTCTCTTATTAAGTGATAGTCGTTGGGTAAATTTATCTGCTTTCGCGGTTGGAGTGAACCCCGATTTTTTGGACACGGTTTAAAAGTTCACGGACCCTTTGTACTCGACCGGGCTCTTCATGCCAAGTGCTGAGTGCGGAGCAATATTGTTATAATCTGCAAACCACTGCGGCAAAAGCTTGAGAACCGTCTCTGCGCTGTCACAGTCAGCCTGATAAACGTAATCCCTTTTGATTGTTTTAACGAATGCTTCAGCCATGCCGTTGGATTCTGGGCTGTAGGCTCTGGTGTAACAGCAATTCAGATTTAACTCTTTGCCAAGATCCTTCACGGACTTCGCACGGTAAATTGACCCTCGATCTGACAACCACTGAATTTCGCGAGGACATCTCAATGACTCACCAAATCTCGCTTCAACAGCTTTAACCATCAATTCCTCTATGTCGGTAGCTGATAGCGGCTCAGTCCTAGCGACGTAAGCAAATGCTTCGCGATCACAACAATCCAAAGCAAACGCCACGAAAACTTTGTCGCCGTTAAAACAGCGGATTTCCATGCCATCTGAACACCAACGCAGATTCGGGAACATAGTCATAACAACTCCCGTATGTGGCCTTTTTGGCTGTGGCATTGTTTGTGGCAATGAAAGACCATTCATGCGCATGATTCTTTGAACACGCTTGCGATTGATCTTATTGCGACCATCAAGGGATCTTTGGCGATTCACCATCGTTGTCACCCGGCGGTAGCCATAGGTGGCTCTAATTGCAATAACGGCTTTGATTTCTTCTAAAATTATTTGATCGTCTGATTTTTGGTAATGGCGAGGCATGCCAATTTCCTCCTGAGAAACTGGTTCGTAATAAATTGAACTTCGGCTGATTTCGAAAACTTCTGCGATCTGACTTACTTCATACCGATTAAGCGCTTTGACTTCTTTGGCGGTTGAAGTGCTTTTAATATCGCTTTTTTTTGAACGATCTCCAGGCCATCTTTTAAGATGTCATTCTTGATCGTCAAATCGCCAACTTTAGCTTTGAGATTCTGATTCTCAGCCTTGAGTTTGTCGTTTTCTTCGATCAACTTTTGAATGTATTCCGCACTGATTGGGGATTCGTCTTTTTTGTGGTTCATTTGCCTCTTCCAACTATAAAGAGTGATAGCATGAACCCCGTATTTCCTGGCAAGCACTGGGATAGAAATTCCCTGGGAATTGTGCTCTTTGATGATTAATTGCTTCTTTTCCTGTGTAAATACTTTCCGTCTGTTAGACGTTGTTTCCATAAAGACCCCCTGGGTTGGGTGTCCAAATAAAATCGGGGTCAGGAACACGGTATTAGTTGACCAAGCTTAATTTTATATCGATTAGTGCCGGAAAAGTCAGTTAAAAAATATAGAGGTTCTAGTTCAGTTGAAAAATCAAAATCAATTTTTTCTATTAATTTTGATAGTACTTCAATGTCATGCGTGCCAGCAAATTTGACTTCGTGATGATTTAAGTATGCTTTAAGTATGCATTCTATGGCTTGTTGGCATTGTTCCATTACTTGAAGGCAATCAATCTCTTCGACCTCCAGAAGAATCTGTTCCTGACCCCGATTTTATTTGGACACCCAACCCAGGGGGTCTTTATGGAAACAACGTCTAACAGACGGAAAGTATTTACACAGGAAAAGAAGCAATTAATCATCAAAGAGCACAATTCCCAGGGAATTTCTATCCCAGTGCTTGCCAGGAAATACGGGGTTCATGCTATCACTCTTTATAGTTGGAAGAGGCAAATGAACCACAAAAAAGACGAATCCCCAATCAGTGCGGAATACATTCAAAAGTTGATCGAAGAAAACGACAAACTCAAGGCTGAGAATCAGAATCTCAAAGCTAAAGTTGGCGATTTGACGATCAAGAATGACATCTTAAAAGATGGCCTGGAGATCGTTCAAAAAAAAGCGATATTAAAAGCACTTCAACCGCCAAAGAAGTCAAAGCGCTTAATCGGTATGAAGTAAGTCAGATCGCAGAAGTTTTCGAAATCAGCCGAAGTTCAATTTATTACGAACCAGTTTCTCAGGAGGAAATTGGCATGCCTCGCCATTACCAAAAATCAGACGATCAAATAATTTTAGAAGAAATCAAAGCCGTTATTGCAATTAGAGCCACCTATGGCTACCGCCGGGTGACAACGATGGTGAATCGCCAAAGATCCCTTGATGGTCGCAATAAGATCAATCGCAAGCGTGTTCAAAGAATCATGCGCATGAATGGTCTTTCATTGCCACAAACAATGCCACAGCCAAAAAGGCCACATACGGGAGTTGTTATGACTATGTTCCCGAATCTGCGTTGGTGTTCAGATGGCATGGAAATCCGCTGTTTTAACGGCGACAAAGTTTTCGTGGCGTTTGCTTTGGATTGTTGTGATCGCGAAGCATTTGCTTACGTCGCTAGGACTGAGCCGCTATCAGCTACCGACATAGAGGAATTGATGGTTAAAGCTGTTGAAGCGAGATTTGGTGAGTCATTGAGATGTCCTCGCGAAATTCAGTGGTTGTCAGATCGAGGGTCAATTTACCGTGCGAAGTCCGTGAAGGATCTTGGCAAAGAGTTAAATCTGAATTGCTGTTACACCAGAGCCTACAGCCCAGAATCCAACGGCATGGCTGAAGCATTCGTTAAAACAATCAAAAGGGATTACGTTTATCAGGCTGACTGTGACAGCGCAGAGACGGTTCTCAAGCTTTTGCCGCAGTGGTTTGCAGATTATAACAATATTGCTCCGCACTCAGCACTTGGCATGAAGAGCCCGGTCGAGTACAAAGGGTCCGTGAACTTTTAAACCGTGTCCAAAAAATCGGGGTTCACTCCAATTCTTATAGAGAGCGAGATAACTATTTTGTAGTTGATATCGATAGTACCCAGCACAGGGCAATTGATAGCGCTCGAAAATCAAAAGCTATCGTGATTCAAGGTCCCCCGGGCTCAGGTAAGAGTCAGACTATTGTCAATTTAATTGCCGATTATCTGGCGAAAGGTAAGAAGGTCTTGTTTGTCTCAGAAAAGCGACCAGCCCTTGATGTCGTATATAATCGAATGAAAGGGGCGAATATTGAGTCACAAGCTGTGCTTATCCACAGCAGCGATCTAAATAAATCAGACCTATATAAATCATTTTTAGAAATGGCGGCAGCGGCGCCCTGTGAAGTAAGTCAGCGCGAATGGCATGACTTGACAGAGTCTCTGGATCATACCAAGAAAGAGATGAATGCCTATGCGGATGCGCTTTCTGCTGAGAATCAAAAGAGTGGATTAAGCCACTCAGATTTGATTGTTGCGACTTCTCTAGTAGATCAGAATTTTATTGTTCCCGACGTATACAGCAAATTTTCTCATTTAAATTATGAGAGGATTAAGCGTTTTTCACGCGATTTTGGTTTGATACAGGATCTTTTAAGTAAATGCTCCGACCTTCAAAATAGTCCGTGGATGTACAGGAAGCCTGATGTTGTAAAAACTAATATTCTGGAATTTAAACTTCGTGATCTCAAGAACTCGTTTGATTCCAGTATCGACAAAGTGAAGTCATTGAACGCGATTATGTCTGAGACTGCCGGAGATGTGTCAAATGATATTTATGAGGAAATAGGAAAGCTGCAAGATCATGGAGCTTTGCCTTTACAGTACGAGGCCCTCTGGAATAAGTCGAAAGATGACTTAAGGACCGCGCTAAGTACATTGATACTTTCACTCAAAGCCGCCTTGGCTCGGCTTGAGAAGCATAAAAGCTCATACTGTTCCATTGTTCCTGATGCTGATCCTGAGGTTGTTAAAGACCTTGAAGTGTACTATTCCAAGCCCAGGGGCATAATAGACTGGTTCTCGGGTGTTTATTGGCGACAACGAGACCTACGAAAAAACATTTGTCATGATTGGAATGGAACGAATCGACAGTTTGCAGGCTATCGAGAATATAGGGAGTCCTTTGATGAGTTGCACTTGTTGGCGGACTCTTTCAATTCTCAAGTTACTCTTGATGTAGATAAGCACACGGGAACTCGCGCATGGGTTGAGCAGCAAATCGGTCGTTTACAAAATTTAGAATTGTTCTTATCTAATGCAGACCTTAAGTTGACAGTAAAAATGAAGAATGCCGCATTGGGTTCTCTGGAGGGATTCAATGACACCGTCGGCGGCATATCGAAAATCAAGGCTGCGCTTCAAGATATTAAGGCCGTAAAGGAAGAAAGTAATAGAAGGTGGGCTGAACTTAACGACTATATTACGAATGTGCCGAGTTATGGTGATGATTCGGTGCGATCAGAGTTTGTTGGTAAGATGATAGACTCCCTGCCAGATCTCGAAGTAGTTGATAAAGCTGATCTCGAAATTCGTCGAATTGAGGATCTATTTGAAATTCAAGATTTGAAGGGGACGATCAACAAGTTCTTTAGTAAGGTCAAAGTCCGCTGGACGGATGTACTTGAATCCACGATGCTTAATATTTGGACAGAACAGGTTATTACCTCCGATCCAACTCTTAGATCTTTTAGTCGTGATCGTGTTGTTTCACTAGTGGATAGTTTCAGAAATTCGTCGGAAATGCACAAAAAGGGCTCCCAAGAGGCAGTCCATCAATCGTTTGCCATGAGATGGACTTCTTCTAGTGATCGTAGTGGCATTCCTTTGCTACGTCGGGAGGCTGAAAAGCAGCGAAAAGTTCTTTCCCCAAGGGAAATCATGGAAAAAGGTGCTCTTGCAACCATGATGCAGTTGAAGCCATGTTGGTTAATGAGTCCTTTGAGTATTAGTCAGATACTGCCTCTACAAAAGGGGCTATTTGACGTTATTATTTTCGATGAAGCATCGCAAGTTAGGGTTGAGGATGCAATTCCTTCAATATACCGGGCTTCGACGATGATTGTTGTCGGTGATAATAAGCAGATGCCTCCTACTAACTTTTTCTCAGGAGGCGTAATCGATGACGATGAAGATGATTTTGAAATCGAACCTAGTGTGCTGGATCTGGCTTCGATGGTATATCCGTCGGTTCTGTTAGAGTGGCATTATCGGAGTAAATCAGAATCTTTGATTGCATTTTCAAATCGAGCATTTTATGGCGGGAAACTTATTGCTGCGCCTAATCCTCAAATGATGACGGCCGGAGGAGCATTAAAGTTCAACCTTGTGCAAAATGGCTACTTTACGACAAAGAGTGGTAATGAGACCGAAGCAGAGGTTTTGGTTGATGATTTATTTGAGCGTATTAGGTTAAACCCTGATAGGTCCTATGGCGTGATTGCTATGGGTCAGAAACAAGCGAATGCAATTGATGAAGCTATCGAGAAAAAAATAGATCGAGACCCGGAGGCTCGTCGTCTTTACGAAAGAGCTCTTGCATTTAAAGATGGCGAATCTGACGCCGGCCTCTTTGTGAAAAACCTTGAAAACGTACAAGGGGATGAGCGAGATGTTATTATTCTATCAGTGGGTTACGCGCCAGCCGCGCCCGGAAAGAAGCTCAGAATGAACTTCGGTCCCTTGAGTAAGAAAGGTGGCGGTAGGCGGTTGAACGTTGCGGCAACACGTGCGAAGTCTGAGATGCATGTGTATTGCTCATTTGATCCAGGGTCTATTCCTGTCGATGAAGAATCGTTCTCTAAGAATCCTGATCTTTGTGTTTTTGGTAGATACCTCACTTACTCGAAGGCTGTCTCCGATCAGAATTTGGAGCTTGCAATGGATATTCTTAATTCCTTCCCGATTGCTGGTACTATAACGAATCGAAAATCTAGTAGATTTGCTTTGGATGTTAAAAGGCGTTTGGAAGAGAACGGTCATAAAGTTAGTGCTGAGATCGGTAGTAGCGGATTCTTTATTGATTTGGGTATTCACCACCCGGTCATTCAGTCGAATTTTGCACTTGGAATTGAGTGTGACGGTGCAATATTCCATTCTACGCCATATGCCAGGGACAGGGATAAGATTCGAGAGGCGCTGTTAAAGTCTCGCGGTTGGAAGATTGAGAGAATTTGGTCACAGGATTGGTCGCGTGACTGGAGAAGCGAAGTTATAAGAATCGAAAGGGCTTTGCTGGGAACGGATAAGATCTCTCCTCCGGATACCCCTATTGGAGAAGTTCTTAAGCTTGTTCAGGAAGAAGAATGATGGTGTAATTGTATTTCGTCTGCTAAAGGTATGGGTATGTCACTGTTGATACTATCAAAAGATCATACCCAGTCCCTCTGGCTCCAATCCCAGGGCCTGACCGAACCCAAACCCTTCGGCCAAGGCCCCAAAGCCACCGTTAAAGCCATCAAACATCTGGGCTATGTTCAAATCGACACCATCAACGTGATCGAACGCTCACACCACCACATCCTGTTTTCACGCATCCCAGACTATAAACGCTCGCACCTGCACCAGGCACAAAGCAAAGATAAGACGATCTTTGAATATTGGACCCATGCCCTGGCCTACGTCGCCACAGACGACTTTAAGTACTTCATCAACGACATGAACCGCCGTAAGGTCAATCCGTCAGAATGGTATTCTTCCGTCACCGAAAAAGACGTGAAGGGGATTTTAGCCACCATCAAAAAACAAGGCCCCATCAGCATTCGTGATGTCACTGATGACGTGCTGGTCGAAAAGACTCACGCGTGGGCTAGCAAGAAGCCGTCAAAGAAATTCCTGCAATGCGGATTTAACGGCGGCGACCTGGTCATCGCCGAACGCCAAGGCATGCTTAAAAAGTACGACCTGACCGACCGTCATTTTGCCTGGGACAAGCGCCCCAAGGCCGCCACACCCGCGGAAGTCTACGAATACTACATTGACCGGGCCTTGCGGTCCCAAGGTGTGATCAGCCTTGATTCCGCAGCCTACATGGCCAAAGCGCCATTTAAAAAAGAAATCCTTAAGCGCATCGAAGCCCGCGTAAAAAAGGGAAGCCTTGTCCCGGTCCAAATCAAAGATCTTGAAAAACAGGCCTTTTGGATCGAAGCAAAAATACTTGATAGCGAAATGCCTGAAGCCAACGACATGACCCACATCCTGTCGCCGTTTGATCCTTTGGTGATTCAGCGCAAACGCTTTCACATGTTCTTTGATTATGATCATCGTTTTGAAGCCTACGTCCCGAAAGAAAAACGCAAGTACGGCTATTTCGGCTTGCCGGTGATCATCGGGGATCAGGCCGTAGCGGTCATTGACCTCAAGACCGATCGGCAAAACCAAGAGCTTCTGATCCAACAATGGAGCTGGCTGGGTAAACACAAATCCAAGGCCAATAAAGAGAAAATCGAAAAAGAGCTTCATCGTTTCGAGAAGTTCCAGCTTGGAAAATAGCCCATTTTGTCCGTCCCTTTTCTCGGACGGGTTCCGGAATTTCAGACATTTCGGGTCTTAAAACGAAATAAAGCTGTCCTCAAGTCCCAAATACGGGGTCTTCACCTTGCAAAAGGGTCTTCCTGAAAAAAAGGAGACCCCATGAAGTCATTCATTATCTTTGCAGCCACCATCCTGACGGCGATATCGGCCCGAGCCACGTCCGGGCGCTGTTCGATGGAACCTATGACCATAGAAAAAGCCCAGGCCCGGGTGGCTTGGCTTAGACGTTGTCTTGATGAAAACAACGGGGCCTTTCTGATTTTCACTAAAGAAAACGCCAAGTACTTCGGAACCGAGGTCCGTGCCAACTCCGTGATGATGGCCACTCGAGTGAACTATCCGATCTTTGGTGACGACCAACAAAACTGGGCTCCAGGAGACGTATGCCGGGTTCCTGAAGAAGTCCGATTTCTTGCCGTTTGCGAAGTCTCGGTGTCTGAGAAAGTCGTGATGCCCAATCCGTTCCCCCCTCAAGAAAAGAAGCCGGAACCTAAACTTAAACCGCAGCGTCCTCCCAGAGATATTTGTCCCCCTCGTCTGTGCCAGTAAAAGGAGCTCGCATGAAAGCACTTATTTTTAACACCATTATTTTGCTGTCAGCCACTTCCGCGAAGGCCGCTTTCGAAAGATGCACTGTGGAACAATTGACGGTGGCGCAAGTAAAGGCTCGCATTGCTTGGCTGAATCGCTGTATCCAGGAAAACAACGGCTCTTTCCTGGGGCTTTCCAAAGACGGTGCTCAGTACTTCAGTGTCAAGGAAGTCGGGACCGACACTGAGTCGACCGCCACCGTGAACTATCCGGTCTTTGGAGATGAGGAACGCAACTGGGCACCCGGAGAATTGTGTCTGGCTCCCGAGGACGTCAGGTTTATCGCGGTTTGCCAGTGGTCTGTGACGGAGAAAGTGGTTCCTCCTCCGGCGCCAGTTCCCGCTCCGCCGGCACCGGCCCCAGAGCCTGCTCCATTTCCTAAAGAAGAGCGGCCGCGGGCAGATATTTGTCTTCGCCTAAACTGTTAATGGAGAACTTATGAAATCATTTATTTTTACTATCACAATTTTGCTGGCGACGGCTTCCGCCAAAGCCTCTTTTGAAAGATGCTCTGTCGAAAAGCTGACGGTCCCCCAGATTCAATCCCGCATTGCCTGGTTGAATCGTTGTATTGAACAAAACAATGCTCAGTTCTTTGGTTTCACCAAAGACAGCGCTCAATACTTTGGCGTCAAAACCGAGCAAAATTCGACCGAGTCAACCACCGCGGTGAATTACCCCGTCTTCGGTGATGACGAGCGAAACTGGGCCCCCGGTGAAATTTGCCGAGTCCCGGAAGGTGTCAAGTTCGTGGCGGTTTGTCAGTGGTCAATGACTGAAAAGTTGGCGCCGCCACCGAAGCCCGCACCATCGAAAAAAGAAAAAGAATACTATCCGCCACCCAAGCGCCACGAAGTCTGTCGAGTCCAAACCTGCTAATAAACTAACGGAGATTATATGAAAACGAACTTACTGAAAAAAATTAAACTAGGAATGGCGGCCGCCTTGATTACGGGGGCGGCCCCAGCGTATGCAGAAACAATCACCAAGCTTTCTGAACAGGGCTTTTTGGGATCTGGTTTTGATTCTGCCACTCAAACGTTCAAAGTGCCTTGCGTAACTGGAACCTTGGCCTATGTGGGCAGTTCCAACGGCTACGTAGGTGTTGAAGCGGGTGTCAGCCAAGAGCGCCTGTTGACTGAACTGGGTATGGCTATCGGAGCGGATATCTCTTTGGATATTATCTCTGCCGGTGGGGCTGCGAACTTCACAGGCAGCACCGCCAATACGTCGAACTCGGTTTCAGCGGCTTATGTTATCAGTGCGGCCGGGAAAAACGCTGTTTTGCAGAACCTGACGTTGACTCAAGCGGGGAAGGACGCGGTCAGCAAAGGCAACGTCAAACAAGTCTGCGGTGACAGCTACATTCGTTCTTTGGCACTAGAAGCAAAGCTTCTGATCAACGTGAAATTTACGTTCACCTCCAGTGACTTGAAGGCTAACTTTCAGTCCGACGCCAATGCCAACATCATGGATATCATCAAACTGAACGGGCGCATGAACGCCGCCGTTCAGAAATACGGCCGCGATGTCAAGTTCACCGTTACGGCAGTTCAGGTGGGTGGGGACGTTTCAAAACTGGCTAACATCCTAAAAGGTGTTGAAACGTCTGAAGAAAAAATTAAAAAAGGCGTCACGGCGCAGATCTTTAAGTGCGATATCGAAAAATACGAAGCGTGTTATGAAGCGATTTCTCAGATGATCAATTATGCGACCGAAGAAGGTGGCTTTTCGTCTCAGCTAAACAGCATGACTTACCAGCCTCAGAAGTCTGACGGTCCGGCGTGGATGCAGTATGGTTACACCAGCTATGCCAATTCCGAGGCCCAGGAGCTGAGCAGCGAAGTCACCGATATCGGCGAAGACATCAAACAAAAAAGAAGATCCCTGGTTCGCCAGTATCTGAAACTGAGCGCTGACTTGGGTCGCACTCAGGATTTACTGGATATCAGTATCGAACATTCTGAAGAAAAAGCTCGCCTTCAAACCCTCCAGTCCGTGATTCGCGACAACTTTGACGTTGTTCAAAACGCGATCAAGATCTGCCGTGAAAATCCGGATTCTTGTGTGAATGCCTTTGCCGGTATGACGGAAAAGTTGAAGTTCTATGATTCCCGTGAAATCACGAAAATGATGACCTTTGAAGACTATTGCGGTCTTTCCGACGAAAATTCAGTGACGAAGGACACGGTGAAAGCCATCCGCACGGCCGCGAAGATTTCAGAAAAGATGTCTTGCGGCCAGGCCTTCCGTTACCTGCAGGATCTGCACAAGCTGAACCTTGCAAGCACCAAGATTTCATCCTTGGAACCTTTGCGTGGCTTGAAATCCCTGACGTCTTTGGATATTTCCGATAACGAAATCTTTATGCTGGACGGGATCGAGAATCTGAAAAGTTTGGAGGTATTGAACATGCACCATAATCGAGTGATCAATATCGACAAACTGAAAGAACTGCCAAATCTGTCGCACGTGAACTTTGCCAATAACAACGTCAGCAATTTGTCAGCGCTTTCTGCCATGAGCCTTGTATCCATTCGCGCTTACGGAAACCCGCTATCAGAAAAGTGGAATCATGAAAATCACGGTATCCAGAACCATATTATCACCAACAATCGTGCCTGCGATCTGCTGCGCCAGACGATGCTTCATCAAGGTGTGGATATCCGTCAGGCCGAAGCCCTGAACACGGCGCCGATCTTTAAGGTTCCTGGTCAGTTCGGTAACTCGAATGTGGAAGGCTGGTACAGCTGTGATGACGCTGTTGTTGCGGTCAAGGTTGAACCCGCTTTCTGGGACAACCTAGCTCAATAGGACGAATTATGAATGCTCAGGCACTTCTTGTTAATATTCTAGCGTTGTCGCTTGTGGGAATATCCTTGCCAGCGTGGGGGCAGACTGTCCCCCGCGCTGAACAAGAAGCCTGGGCCTTGGGAACTGGTTACGATTCCAAATCCAAAGAACCCCGCGCGCGATGTCTGAAAGGACGGGTTCATTACCGGGGCCTGTCCGAAGGGCAGCTGCAACTGACGACGAATCTATCTTTGAACGGGATTAAATCTTCTTTGAGCGGGAAGGTCTCTGCCGAAATCAACGCCGTCGTATTGGGCGGCAGTGCTTCGGCCTATACGTCGACGTCCTATGAAGACGGGGCGATGGCGGGTTCTACGGGCTTTAAATATGAAATGCGTGGTAAAACAGCTGCATTGATTGATTATGAGCTTACCGAAATTGGCAAAAATGCCCTGGCACTGAATGACCCCAAAGCTTTTGAAGAAATCTGCGGCAACAGCTTTTTGGACAGTGCTGACATGGGTGGGGTGTTGCTGGTTCATAATCGCCTTGATTTGTCTAAAAAGTACTTTCGTAACCAGATCGACATTAAAACCGAAGTCTGCGTCCTGGGGATTTGTAAATCCGACTCGGTGACGGTGGTAAATCAAAAGTTGCAGGAAAACACCCTGATCACGACAACTGCCACCCAGCTTGGCGGGAACAAAAGCCGACTGCCGCAGTTTGAAATCAAAAGCTGCCGAGTGGACAATGTTGAACCATGCCGGGATATCGTAAATCAAATTTTAGACTATGTGAACGGCCCCGAGGGTTTTGCCGCCCAAATGGCGTCTTTGGAATATAGTGAAGACAATCTTGAGGAGTCTCCGATACTGCAATACAACCTGGATTCTTATGCCAGAACAGGGTTGCTTCCATCCTATTGGAGCTTAAGCGAAACGGGAGGTGCAGACCCTGAATTCATCGAGCAATTTATCGAAGTCCAGTCCGCTGTCCTTAAAAGACAGGCTCGGGCTGAAATCCTGCTGGCCAATGCAGAGCTGGAAGTGAATCACCAACGCTCAGTTCAGCAGTATTTGAACTTTGCTAAAAGTGCCTCCCGCAAGATCGCAAGCCTTATGAACCGCTGTCAGAAAAATCAGTCCTGTATTTTGGAAATTGGCATGGCTAAGAACCTTTATCAGCAATTGGTTGGACAAGACATGGTCCTTGAATTGCAAGATTCAGAGATGTTCAAAAGCACGAGGTAGTGACCGCCTATGAATTATCTAAAATACTTTCCAGTTCTTCTTACCTTTCAATTGCTGATCGGCTGCGGTCAGCCCCCACGCAATCATCATATTGATTTTAACTATGATCAGGCATTTTTAACCGAAACCCGTCGCAACATTCCTGACAATCTGGCTTTGGGCCGAAGTTACAATGTCTTGACCGGAGAAGTGGGACGTCAGTGCGCAACGGGAGGTAAAATCTCGCAAGGTGAATTGGTTCTGAAAAACAGCCTGAATCGCAACCTGTCTCCGGATCAAGTTTATGAGCTGCTGGGATTTAACCAGGGTCAATATCCCAATCAGAAGACTTTTTTTTCTGGCAGTTCCGTGGATAGATTTCTGCTGCCGGCGAAAGAGTCTTTCCGCCGGATCTTTTTTTACAGTCTTTCCTTGCGGGGCCTTTCCCTTCGCTTAGAGAAAGCTCATCTTGACGATAAAAATTGCCAGCAAGCCTATATCGATAGCCAAAACCTTGGCGCCGATATTTTGGTGAAAGTGGATATGTACTTTAAAAACCGTCAGTCGGCCGATCTTTTTGAAAGCCAGGCTGATGGCAGCTCGCTCAAATCTTTATTCCGCGTTTTACAGCAACATAAAACCTTGGATGGATTTATGGTGTCTGCCCTGCAGTGGGGTGGGGATCCTCAGCAGTTTATTACATTTACCTCCAATGAACTGAAGGGCCTGGCTCAGTGTAATATGCAGGCGGATCTGAACGCCTGTGCTGCCATTTATGAATCACTGACAAGCTATGCGCTGAACAAACAAACCGGCTTGTTGCATCAGGTTCTGGCTGGTGGGGCGTCGTCTTCCATTGTATCTTTTGACTGGAAAGAACTAAAAAGTCCGCTCTTTAACCCGCAGGAAGAGCAGACGTTGCAACGCTTGAAAGTCCTTTCCGAGGATTATCGCAAGCTGCAAGTGACATCCGGGCAAATGGAAAGCTGGCAAAGTGTTGTCTCTGTCCCTGCGGCTTATCGCGAGATGTGGGACAAAACCAAAGAAAACGTCAATCAAGCCAAGGTTGGGATTGAGGATCAGGTTCTTGCTTGTTTCCAAAACCTGCAAACTTGTGACCTCAACCTGCCGCCGGTTTCTATAGCCTTTCCAAGAGTTCCGACTTTCATGTACTGGTGTCAAAACTCCAACGACAAAGTATTTCAAACTTTGACGGAGAAATTTGCGGGAAGTTGTGGGGCGGCCTTTCAGTACCTGAACGAAAGCCCCCGTGTGGATCTTTCTAAGATGGAAATCGAACATCTGGATTTTCTGGAAAACTTGCCTGAAAAAGAATTCATCAGTCTTAAAAGAAATAATATTTCAGATGTGACGGCGTTGCAGACTGTTACAGGGGTGGAAACCCTGGATCTTTCAGAAAACTCGGTCGGGGATTGGGCTGCGGTGTCAGCGATTCCAAAATTGAAAAATCTGGTGGTGAGTGAAAGTGATTTTCTGATTTCGGTGGCAGCAGAAAAGTGCCCGGACTATAAGGTTTGGGCTCACGGAAATGTCCTTGAGCCCAAATGTGCTAACTAAAGACGGATGCCTTCTGCCGCAACCGCTTCTTTCACGGAAGCGCGTTCTGCCATTTTAGCCATAAGGCCTTGGATGCCCTTGTGGTTTGTCGTGTCGACATGAACCAGGTTCGTCCAGCGAAGAACGTTGTAAGCGTAAGCATCAACGACAGAGAAGTTTTCACCCAACATATAGGCGTTGCTCAGAAGGTGCTGATCCAAGACGCCCAGACGCAATTGGATTTTTGCCTGAATGGCCGCTTTGGTTTCGTCGTTCATGTGTGCAGAATTGAAAAGGGAACCAATACCCTTGTGCACCTCAGTCGCGATAAAGTTCAGCCACTCCATCGCCTTGTAGCGCTCCATAGTGCCGAATTTCGGCAAAAGATTTTTGTCTGGAGCCTGATCCGCGATCCACTGCAAGATCACCGCACCTTCCGTCATCAAATGACCGTCAGGCAGTTGCAGGGCAGGGATGTAACCTTTTGGGTTTACTTTTTTGTAGTCGCCGCCAGCGTATTCTTTGTTTTTCAGATCAACTTTAACCATTTCGAAGTTCATGCCGGCTTCACGCAACGCGATTTGAGAAGCCAGGGCACAGGCACCAGGAGAATAAAACAGATTCATTTTCAGATTCCTTTGCATGATAAATGCGATTTTGCGTTAAAATGTACCACTTACTGTTACATAAGGGCTTCCAATATTGCAACAATAATAGTAACATTAATGCTTCATCTGTCCGTCAAAGGAGCATTCTTGAATACCCACTCACTTTTTCAACCCTTCCAATTTAAAGGCTTAAACCTTAAAAACCGCATCGTCATGGCGCCGATGACGCGTCAAAAATCACCGAACGGTGTGCCGACTGAAGACGTCGCTAAGTACTATCAGCGCCGCGCTGAAGGCGACGTGGGATTGATTTTATCTGAAGGCACCGTGATCAATCGTCCGGCTTCTTCCAACGAAAAAGACGTTCCGCATTTTTATGGTGAAAAATCCCTGACCCAGTGGAAAGAGGTC
Organism: Bdellovibrio bacteriovorus str. Tiberius; assembly: GCF_000317895.1. Classification (NCBI taxonomy): domain Bacteria; kingdom Pseudomonadati; phylum Bdellovibrionota; class Bdellovibrionia; order Bdellovibrionales; family Pseudobdellovibrionaceae; genus Bdellovibrio; species Bdellovibrio bacteriovorus. The sequence goes on along the minus strand of NC_019567.1, from coordinate 2,735,993 downwards.
ATCACGGCCGTTCACCAAGCAGGCGGCAAGATGGCGCCACAAATCTGGCACATGGGTAAAATGAAACCAAGCCAGTCCGGCTGGTTGCCACCGAGCCAATTTGAAGGCCCGGCCGAGATGACAGGCGAAGACATTCAAAAAACCATCAACGCTTATGCGCAAGCCGCCTTGGACGCCAAGAACCTGGGCTTTGACACCGTTGAACTTCACGGGGCCCATGGCTATCTGATCGATCAATTTTTCTGGCCAGGTATGAATACGCGTACTGATCGTTTTGGTGGCAGCACAATTACAGCGCGAAATACATTTGCCGTTGAGGTGGTGAAAGCCGTTCGAGCCAAAGTCGGCCCGGACTTCCCGGTGATCTTGCGCCTGTCGCAGTGGAAACAACAAGATTATAACGCCAAGGTCGCAACGACTCCGAAAGAAATGGAAGAATGGCTGCTGCCACTTTCTGAAGCGGGTGTGGATATCTTCCACTGTTCTCAAAGAAGATTCTGGGAGCCTGAGTTTGCGGACTCTGATTTGAACTTTGCCGGTTGGGCTAAGAAAATCACCGGCAAGCCAACGATCACTGTGGGCTCTATCGGCCTGAGTGGTGGAGACTTCTTAAATAGCTTCCGCGGGCAGGGCGCCGAGGTCGGTGGTCTTGATGAATTGACCCGTCGATTGGATCGTGGCGACTTTGACCTGGTGGCGGTGGGCCGCGCTCTGTTGACCGACCCCCAGTGGGTGAAGAAAGTAAAAGACGCCCGCACGGGCGAGCTGAAAGGCTTTAACCCGGCCGACCTTGCAGTTCTGACATAGGTTCTGGGTAATTCCGTGAAAATGGACGCCAAAACAACAAATTTTGGCGGTCCTTTTGTACAAATTAGTAATCCATCATGAGCCCTCTTTCGGTTTGTCTAAGGAACAGTTACCTTGCTGTTCATTAAACAAACCAAAGGAGATCCCCTTGAAAAAAGCATTGTTGCTTCCGTTCGCTGCTCTTCTGACTTCTGTTTCTGTTCAGGCAAAAACGATTGCCTCTGACGACAAGAAAATTCCCGTGTCTTCTGTTTCCCAGGTTGTGAAACTGGCGCAAGTTGAACGTGATTCCGTGTTGAAAACCGTGAATGTGGTTGTAACCGACCACGGCCGATCTACTGATGTAAGCCCGACGGCTTCCATTTACCTGACGTTCACAGCTTTTGCTGAGATGGGCAATATTTCGACCAGCTTCAAAATCGATCATGTTCTGAATTTCACATCTGCAGTTCGTAAGTCCGCGGGCGTCTATGAGATCAAGGCGCTGGTTTATCGTGATGAAGCGGGCATGCAGGACATCACTTATACAGTGGATACCAACCAGATGTTCATCGACGAAGCTAAAATGCGCAAAGACTGCGGCATTGATTTCTGCGATGGCGACCTGAAAACTTCCATTGAAGTTAAAGAGACCCTTAAGAAAGCTCAGTTCTAATTTTTCTGCCTTCCTTTGCCCGGAGAATCCTCCGGGCTGCTTTTTTCCAGCCTTTGACATGCCAGTCCTTTCCGGTATGCTGACAACAGCCAGGGAGCCGCATGACCAACACCGAAGAAAAAATCAGAAGACTCTGTCCAGACGTGATGGCATCGGGTTTGGACCCGGTGTTTTTAAGTCAGATGCTGGATACGCGTTTTTTGGGAAATTTTTCGATCTTTGCTGCTGCTGCCGATATTTTTCTGTATGAATACGCCGAGGAGCTGGAAGAGCTTCAAGGGCTGATTGAGAATTTGGATCGAAAAAAGGCCTTTGCGCTGACTCACAAGATCAAAGGGGCGATTTCTAATTTCCATCGCCCTGATGTGGCTGAAACGGCCCGGATCTTAGAGATCCACACCGATGACTGGACACATGAGCAATTGAAAGCTCAATTTGCGATCCTTCAGGTGCAGATCCAGGAATTTGCGTTGGAGTTGAAACTTTTAATGCGATCTTTTGAAGAGATTCAGGACCTGCCATGAAACCATTGAACATACTTGTGGCTGAAGATAATACGGTCAATCAACTGATCGTCCGGGGCATGCTGGTAAAGCTGGGCCATAACATCACGATGGTGGAAAATGGCAAACTGGCTTTAGAAAAGCTGCAAACATCAGATTTCGATTTGATCCTGATGGATTGTCACATGCCCGAAATGGACGGATTTCTTGCCACGCAAGTAATTCGTGAAAATCCCAAGTTCAAGAACCTGCCGATCATAGCCATGACCGCCACAGAAATCGCCGAAGAAAAAGAGCGCTGTGCGCAGGTGGGGATGAGTGACTTCTTGGCCAAACCTCTGACCATGGCGACGGTTGAAGCTGTTCTGCAAAAATACAGCAAATCTTGAAAATCTCATTTTGAAACAGTCTTGCTGGTTCAGTCTTTGCTTTTCCAATAGCAAGGGCCCCGCAGGAGGCGCTGAATGCATTCTGTGGCACATCCATCGTCTAAAGGATGGATGGTGCGTGCCCTAAAAAGGAAATCCATGCAAAGAGCCTTTGTGCTGATAGCGATTTTCATTGTGATGCTGATCTCGGGTCCGGCCCGGGCGGTCAACCTTTGCCAGGATGTTCTGTTTGATATTCCGGGTTTCCAGATCAAAGAAGCCGTACTGGACAAGCTGCCGGTGTCCTTCCGCGAGGTTCCCTATAATTCCCGCATGTACAAGGCCGAGCAGATTCTGGGGAATACCCAGGATTTACTGATTGGTTTTTCTGAATACGGCCATGCCTATGTGGTGGCCAACAAACTGCGCTTGGACGGGGATATCATCGGACGACAAACGCAAGTCAGAGCTACCGACTTGTTGGATGCCGGTATCATCATTCGCATTCATTCCACGGCGATCGACCGGGTGAAGTTGAAAGCCTTTAATGACAAGAGTGGTTTGTCCTGCAGCAAGACGGCCTGCAAGGCTTTGGCAACGACCGCAGGTCTTTATGTGGGTGGCAGCCGCAGGGGATATTTTTCCCCGTACAAGATGCTGAACTCGATTTTGAAAAATGGCATCAAAGATAGCGAAGGCAACCCGGTTCCCTTTGATGTCTATTATGTGGGTAACAAAACTCTGAATGAAAGCGCGGCGCTGTTGGAAAAATCAGACGCACGCATCACCCAAGAGATCGCTGTAAAAGGTGGGGTGATTTTGACAGGGACTTCAGTCACAGCCATCACGCTTCTTTATGCCCTGGGTGTTCTTTAATTAAGATATTGCCACTATCAGCTCCGCTGTTTGTGCTTCGTGGATTTCCCGAGGCATAATCAGGCTTCGTAGGAGCATCTATGATTCAATTTATCTCTTGTTTGATAACAGGCGTTTTAATTGCTTTCTTTTCGGTGTTTGCCAAAGCCTCTGACGGGCCGTTGCCTTTGCCTCAAGGCGGTTACAAAGTTTACTCGCGCATTCAGTTTGTCGACCTGACGACTCAGCACCCGGTGCGGGACAAGGCTTTGGGGGACACGCTGGAAGTCAGCTTCAAGTCCCAGTTGGATCAGTTGTATCGACTTCACAATCCAGCCGTTCGCAACTTGCAGTTTGTGGAAAGAGTTCCGCACGAGTCTTGCGACCTTCAAATCACGGGCACTTACACCCTTCGCGCCTTTGGCAACCGCGGTATGCATACCACCGTGACTGTGGAAAACCTGCGCACGGGTGAAACTCAAAGTTTTGAGGCGGCGGGTGATGCCTTTGAAACCACCGAGTTGTTGGCGCAGGATGTTTTTCATGAATTTCAAAAAACTCGTTTTCCCGCTCAAGCTAAAGTGTATGGCAGAAATTTGACGCTTTTATTTAAAGGTTCGATCAATCGGCCGACGGAGACTAAGATGTATGATCTTTACAAGCAAAGTTTGATTGCCTGTGAAATGCGCGGGGGCCGGGTCAGTACCGAAAAAGAATTGATAGCGGTGGCGACGCTGGGTGACTATGGTGGTGGTGTTTCGGTCGGGCATAACGGAGCTTATACCGACTACTGGTCGGTGGAATCAGGCCGGGTCTATGTGGCGCCGTGGAGTCAGTCCACCAGCGCCACCAGTTTAAATCCTACTGAACAGTTGAATTATCTTTGTGTGCGCTAAATTATTCAGGGGTCGCTTCGACTCCTGAACCATACAGTTTTAAAAGAATGTTTCCTTCACTGGTTCCGATATACATTTCGCCATAATGTTCACCCAGAGCTTTCGGGGTGAAGTACAGATCAACAACACAGTATTTGTCCGGATCGACTGTGTCGCCACAGTTGGTGGTCGCAGTGTACATTTCCCCAAAGATCGTCAGTTCGTTGATCTTCAGAGTTTTGTCGCTGGGGGCATTGATGCCGATTTCCACCCAGATTGTTTCTTCCAGATAGGCTTCACCGAACTCAATGCTTAAGTAACTGATGTCCTGTGGGGTGGGGCTGACGGTTTCAGCGGCGAAAGTGGGGAAGGCCATAAAAGTTGCCAGTAAGAAGGCGCCAAGGGTTCTCATAACTCCTCCTGTTTTTGTAGCTTTATTCTAAGCCTGTGACCGTTATTTCGCAGTATGCAAGCAAACAGCGGTCTGGTACATTTTCCGGATCGAGGTTTGGTTTGGTCGGTTCATTAAAGTATTTTGAGCTTTGGGCATTAAAGTTCAGTGCCTTTTTAGCGGGAAGTTTCTTCTGCTTTTTTCTGCAGTCACAGTTTCAGATTCGTGCGGTGGTTGCCGCGGCACTGACGGGTTTTTTGGGGACGTTCATCCCGGATACCAAACGCATTGAAAAGACTCACGTTCACGCCACCATTTACATGGGGGCCTTTATCGCCATGGGTTCGCGTGTGGTGGATGCGGGGCCTTGGCAGATTCTGTGGGTGTCGGTGCTGGGCTCCACCATCTATTTTTTAATCAGCCCTTATTTTAAAGGCATGGGCGGGCGTCTGGGGTTGATTGCCTTTATTTCATCCTTGCTGGGATGGGCAATGAGGCACTGGTTATGATGATCTTTCTGGTGATGCTGCTATCCTTCTTGGGTGCAGAGCTGACTTTTTTCTTAATTCATCGCTATCATTTCCCGACTGTGCGAGCGTCCAGTGGACTGACGTTGGTGTTTGCGGGGTTTCTGGCCCTGTTCAATCTTCCCTTTGTCGGGGTTCTGCAAGCCGCCTTCTTTGGAGCCACTTTCGTCGGGATGACCGATCGATCACGCATGGGCTGGAAGCGGGTGTTCCTGGCCAGTCAGATTTATGGTTTGATTTATTTCTTTCTGATTCCCTTTGCGCGGGGCTTTGGCGGGGGACTGGGGGCCGCGGCCTTTGTGTCTATCGCGACAGTTTATTCTGCTGACAAGATCTTGAGGAAGGCCCGGTCGTCGGGTATCGTTAAGTCATGACTTCTTTTGTAAATCAAATTGCCTGGATTGAAGAAAACTTCAAAGAGCTTAAACCTTCGGCTGAAGTTTTTCTGGATATGAAATACGCCACCAACGACAACTTTATGAATATTGATATTTATAAAGGTTTTGATCGTTGTTTTGTCTCGCCCATGGCTTTTGAGATGTTTATGAAGGCCTGTGCAGTCTTGCGTGAAAGTCATCCGGATTTGCAGTTTCTGATTTGGGATGCTCTTCGTCCGCGCAGTATTCAGGCCCAGTTTTATGACCACTTGGCGGGAACGCCGTTTCAGAATTATGTGGCGGCCCCTTATCCGGGATCACTTCATAATTTCGGCATGGCGATGGATTTGAGCCTGCAAACCAAGGATGGAGTCCCGCTGGATATGGGGACCGGGTTTGATGATTTCCGTGATTTGGCTCAGCCCAAATTAGAACAGCATTTTTTGCAGTCCGGTGAACTGACCGAGGCACAACTGCAAAACCGCCTGCTGCTGCGAAGCCTGATGGAAGATCAAGGATTCAAAGTGCTGGAGCATGAATGGTGGCATTTTAATGCGCTTCCCAAGGATCAAGTTCACGGCAAGCATCCGGTGCTTGAATAGCCCGAAAAAACGAAAACGGGAACCGTCCTTGGTTCCCGTTTTTAATTTTAAAGTTGTGGGGCTGCGATCACAACCTGGATTTCACAATTTCTGAATCCACGGTTGTTTACAGTGTAAGTGCCGGAATCTTTGAATTCAGTTTCGGAACGCAGATCCAGTTCGTAGTTGGTTGGATCGCGCACGATCACGTCGCGGCCACACTCCGGATCAGCAGAGAACTGAACTTTTTTACCTTCAGCTATTTTGATATCCATCATTGTCGTCATCGCGGCTGACATTTTCAGGATACACATCCCGGAAGCCAGTTCTTCATCGGTGCAGCGATTGTAGTCTTTCATTTCCATTTTTTCAGTGGGTGCACTGCCATTTTGTAGAACCGTTAGCAGGGCACTTAGGTTGTCTGCGTGAGCAGAAGTAGCGAAAGCGGAAGATACAATCAAGATCAGAGCAGCGATTTGTTTTTTCATTGGGAACTCCTTAGTGTTTTTATGTTGCCGGCATCAGCGCCAGCGTTATGCAGATCTATAAAGCACCGGTTGTGCCAGCCTAGATGAGGGCTGAAAGTGCGTTTAATTTGATCTGATAAGGAGTCTGTCGGGAACCCGGCAGGTGAATCTGCCGGGGAATCGGTGGCTGCCGAAAGCTCGGCAAGGGGATTAAGTGGTCCAAAACTCCATATCGAGGTCGACCCGGGTGTGTTTTTGGTACTTCGCTTTGGCAATTGCAGTGGCAGCTATTTGATATTTAAGTGAGTTCTCTGGATGCAGGGCGATAATTGAGGTTGTTTGGGGTGTTGCAAAACCTAGCGACTGCAAATTTTCGGATTTGTGAAGTCGGCGAATCTGACTCATTGTTTTGCTGTCTAAAGGAATTTCTAGGTGCCAACCATGGTTTAAGTTGAGTTTCAGTTCGTTGATAAAGTAGCTGTTGTATAGAACGTCTCGGAAGAAAATATTTAGACCTTTGCGAGCTGTCCCCCAACGGCAATTATACTTTTTTGCAGCTTGAACTAAAAGCAGAGTCTGCTTGTCTAGATATTTTTGGTAATTGCCAGATCTTAGGGCTTTAGCAAAAGTATGAAGATCAATTCTCTCGTTTATGTAGTTTTGAGTAAAGCGAATTAAACCTTGCTTGCCTTGCCGGCGAAAGGCGCTTGTCGAGATGCTCATCTTCGCAAGTCGACGTTTATGGTCTTTGAAGTAAGAAGTCTTTTTAGACAAAGCGATTTCCTTTGGAAAGGTTGTGCTTGGCGCAGAGAATTTGAATGTTCTCAATTTTCTTTGAGGATCCACCTTTGGAGTAGGGTAGTATGTGATCAAAGTGAAGGTTTTCCGTTGAACCACACTTTACACAGCGGCCTTGATCGCGTTTAAAGACCGCCGCTTGAATTTCGCTGGGAATCATTCGATCGTGTCTCAAGTCTACGACGGAATGGGTTTGGGGATTTGACTCCGCCAGTTGAAGTTTGAAGCGAAAGACTTTACGTGGACCTACTTGGATATAGCTCACGTCGATAAGAGAAAAAACTCCGCAGAATGTCCAAATGCCGTCTTTGACTTTATTGAAGATAGAAATCTTGCAGGGGCCGATTCCATAATTTTTAAACTTTAAGGCCTCTTGCTCGAACTTACCATTTTTGGTGAGACTTCCACTTTTATTTTTGCGTGGCTGGTCAGTTCTTTCAGGATCATCGCAAAGGCTTTTCGTTTGATTGTGGCCTTCGTATTCTACCAAAGATCCATCTTCTGAGATCCAGTCTTCATATGGGGCATTTTCTCTCATGGACATGAGAAAGACATGACCCCCTTTTGGGGTAGAATAGTTCATTCCATGTTGAATTTGAAATCCAGAGAATGTGCGTAGTTCGTCGTAGGAGAGAATTTGACCTATTTCCATCAGATTACAGTAAACGAACTGCTATTTTGCCTCCAGGAAATAGGTCTTTTGCAGGCCCTTTGTCTTAAGAGTAAAGAGGCTTGTATGCGCCTTGGCGCAGGTTGATGCCGTATTCCAGATACGCCTTCATCGCGCAGGCCATTTGGGACCAGCCCATGCAGTTTTTGTAAGAACTGCTGATGCCGGCTTCATCTTCTTTCCAGCCGGTTTCATAGATCTTCACTTTGGTTTCTTTGTCGTTCAAAGCTTCAAAGACAAATTCTGTTTTGGTGTTGTAGCCACCGGCCTCGGCCTCCCATTCGATCACAATCAGCTTGTCCTGAATGACTTGTTTTACTGGCACGGGGAATGGACCAGCGAAGTCCGCAAATTCCCACTGCACAGTTGTGCCTTCTTTCAACGGAGCCGATGATCCCGCTGTCGTAAAATACGCGCTGATTTTCTTTGGATTGTAAACGGCATCAAAAACTTCGTTCACGGGCTTTTGAATGATGATTGAAACTTCAAACTTTGGAATCATGGTGACCTCCGGTATTTGCTGGAAGCCAAAGTCTATCGGAGATTTTATGGTAAAAGAAGCTTTTGCCGCGCAAGGTGTGTGAATATTCAGGGACAAACTGGTATCGCGCAGACGCATGCAAATCTAAAATAGTGCCATGAAGACGCAAATTGGAATGATTCTTTTTCTTTGCCTGTTTTCGTGGACGGCGGCCGCGTTTGAGCCCGCCATTAATATCGTCACTTACCATCCTTTGGGTTTTCGCGTTGATGAAACCGAACAGGGACAGCGGGTGCGACGCCTGCTGGAGAAAATTCAACAGCTTGGCGTCAAAGTTTTGATCTTGAATATGCGAGGCCACATGATCACCGGCAAAGGCAGTGAGATCAATTCAGTGATCCCTGAATCCCTGCGCCCCGAAGAAGAATTTCACATCCGGGCATTGGCTGCCTATGCAAAGCAATTGGGAATGGATGTGGCCTTTCGGCCGATACTGCTGGTGGTGGGGCCTAAGGGAGAATTTCCTTACACGGAAAAAGGCACCACGTGGTGGCATGGAAATATCGAACCCAAAGATCCGGTCAGTTGGTTTAACAATTATTTCAAATTTCATGAGCGCTACATGACATTGGCGGCGAGCGTGGGGGCTAAGTGGTATTCTGTCGGGGCCGAGATGCATTCGATGACTTCCGGCTTGGGCAGTCGCAAGCCCAAGTGGCGCTTTGGCTTTCCGGATAAGTGGGTGACCTTCATCAAAGCCGCCAAGGAACGCCTGCACCCCAGTGGTGTCGCGGTCACTTACGGAGCCAACTTCACGGATCAGTTCGTGCTGGAAAATGCCAAACGCACCTGGGGCGGGGAGCTGGAACAATGGCGCCACGACATCACCTTTAAACCCAAAAACAGCAAAGAGACTTTGCATCAGAACAACATGCGCGAACTTTGGCAGTCCCTGGATTTTCTGGGATTGGATTTTTACCGTTCCTTGGGAAAGAAAACGTCAAAATATCCTGAAGCCTTCGAGGATCTGGCCAATCACTTGACTGTTCAGACCAGAGGCTTTGCGCAACAGATTCAAAAAAGCGTCGAGCAGATCGCCCAGGTCACGGGAGTTTCGAAAGAAGTGGGGTTGCAGGAGGTTGGCTATCGCAGTGTCGAAAAATGCTTTGTTTCGCCGTACCACTATGAAGGGGGCAACGAACCCATCAATTACATGCATCAGGCCGCCTCGTGGGAGGCATTACTGCGGGCATCGACTGAGTTTGGCTTCTATGGGGTCGGCATCTGGCAGGTGCTGGTGGATGAAGACACAGATCTATTGGAAAACCGCGGCTTTTCACCCTTGGGAAAAGCGCCGGTCACGGAAGTCTTTCGCCGTCATTTTATAGTTCAGTGATTCCAATCTGATAATACGCTCCAAGCGCTGCGATCCTCGATTTGGCTGTGATCATAGACGTCTATACCGTAACCCAGATCACGTATGGCCCACAGGGTTCTTTGGAACTCTTGCAGGGTGGGCTGCACCATGCTGTCTTGTCCGTACCATGGTGAAATCTCGACATGTAAAATGGGCAGACTGCGACCGGCGACAAAACGAACAAAATCCAAAGAGGCCCGGCGGGTCCATTCCGGAGTAAAGACCGATCCTCCATATTCGCCGGCCCATTGCTGCCACAAGAATTCACCCACGATGATATCGATCTTTTCAGGTCCCACGAAATTTAGGGTTCCATCAAAATCAAATCCCACCTGATCGCGGATTTGTTCAGAGCTCATCAAACGGCCGTTGGCGTGTGCGGGCCAGGTGTGAACCACGGCGGACAATATTCGGTGTTCGTGGGCCACTTTGGACATGATCGCTACGAGGTCCGTCAAACCTTGCGCACGAAATTTAAACCAGTTCGCGTCTCCAAGTAAGCCTTGAGGATAGTGTCGTTTGAATTCGGCATTCGCGACCGGATTGTAATCAGGTTCACCCGTCCAAAAACAGTCGACCGTGGGCTCCACGGCCTCGATGGCGTAGAGATCCGGGAACTTTTGCAGTAAATCATGAACATAGCCCCGAAACCACGCGCGATAAGCGGGATGCCAGGCGGATAGGTGATGAGTCCTGGCAAAGGGTTTATAGTCCAGGCCATTGCGCATTTTAGAACGCCAGTCCGGATGTTCCTCCCAAAGTTTTTTAAAATCATTGACCGGAATAACGGCGACCACTTTCAATCCCTGGGCCCTGGCGGTGTTATAGACTTCCAAGAACACATTGTCTTCGCCCATTTGTTCTTCGACTTCGGTGAACGGGTAGGTGGTACGATAGAACGATCCATGCAGGGGACTGTAGGCATATAAAAACAAAGTATTTGCGCCAGCGCGTTTTGCTTGAGTCACCACGCGTCTAGCGATCGCTTCAATGGATTGATTTGGATAAAGACGACTGAAGTACGCCGGATCCACGCGCAGGCCTCGCATAGCGACACTTTGGGCGTACGCGCTGATCGATGCCAGCACCACGAACACAATTGTCAAAATGGAGGCTAGGACTTTCATGTTTCACCTTAAAGCTTGTCGGCCAGGACTTCCAGAATGCGTTCCGAGGCTTTGCCGTCACCGAATGGATTTTTTGCTTGCGACATGCGTTCAAAGATCTCGGGTGTATCCAGGACCTGGGTGGCGGTGTTGAAGAAAGCTTTTTCCTGCAGGGGAATCAGCATCGATGTTCCGGCGGCGATGGCTTCGGGTCTTTCGGTTTTTTCCCGGGCCACCAAAATAGGTTTCCCCAAGGACGGTGCCTCTTCCTGAACGCCGCCAGAGTCCGTGATGATCTTGTGGGCTTTTTCCATCAAATAGACAAACGGGACATAGTCGATGGGCTCACACAGCCAGATTTTACTTTCCCCGGGATTTACCGGCAGTCCCTTGTCAATCCACCGGGCGCGGTCCCCAAAGATCTTGCGTGCCGAAGCCCGCACTTGCGGATTCATATGAAGTGGAATCAGAATTTCCACATCCTGACGTTCTGACAGGGCCACCAGTCCTTTCATCACTTCTTCCATCGGCGTGCCAAAGGATTCGCGACGGTGGACGGTGACCAGAATCAGTTTTTTCAAAGGATCTAAAAAGGCAAAACGTTCGTTCAGCTCCTGATTATAGATATCTGATTTTTGCAGGCGCTTACGCACTTCGAACAAGGTGTCGATGCCTGTGTTGCCCGTCACATAGATGTCATCAGACGGGTAGTGCTCTTTTAATAGATTTTCCCGCGAGGTTTCTGTGGGGGCGAAGTGGAACTTTGCTAACAGGCCTGTGGCTTTGCGATTGAACTCTTCCGGGAAGGGTGAATTGATGTCGCCGGAGCGAAGCCCTGCTTCGACGTGGATGATCGGGATGCGATGATAGAAAGCGACCAGGCCTGCTATAAAGCAAGTCGTGGTGTCACCTTGAACCAAGATGCCATCCACCTTGTTGTTCGACAGGTAATCATGCAGACCTTTCATCACAGATGTTGAGATGTCTGCAAGGCTTTGTCCGGGTCTCATCAGATCCAAATCAAAATCAGGCTCGATCTGGAAGAAGTTCAAAAGAGGTCTAAGCATTTCCCGATGTTGCCCGGTCGAGCCAACGATCACGCGAAAGCGCGGATCTTGTTTAGCTTGCAGAATAAGCGGGGCCAATTTCACAGCTTCAGGTCTTGTTCCAAATACGACGAGTAGTGTTTTCATGCGTTCAACCGTAGTGTCGCAGATTATTCGTTGGCAACTCCTATATACTTACAAGAGTTTAACTCTTCATTGCCGCGAAATTCATTTACCGTCTACCTTCCCACGAACTCTTTGCGAAGGAATTGCGGATGACGTTTCGTTATATATGTTCACTTTTTGTATTTACATCTATCTTTTGTGCAACTGCAAAAGCGGATGAAGCCAAGGATGTGCTGGCCGAAAAAATGGTGATGAGTGCAAAGCCTGCACCGAAGGGCTTTGTCGAACTGTATTCTGAAAGCAGCTATTTTTACGACTATGATGTCGTCACCGACACACGCCTTCGCTATTACCATCCGGTTGCCGAGATTCTATCGGCGAAGCTCGCAGCTTACTTGGGTGCCAATATTCAGTATCAGTCCTCTGGAGCCAAAGCCAAATACTATGACAACACGGTCAACCCGCACGTGGGGTTGCAGCTTCGTCCCGTCGAGTGGATGAGTGTCGGGGCCCAGGTGGGCTATCGCACGGTGGTCGGCAATGAAGAGCAACCGGCGGCCACAACATGGGATCCACGCATGGTCGCAGCGGCGGGATATTTCTTTAGCTGGCCGATTGCGCAGGTCTTCACTGATGTCTATGGGGAAGCGTCCTATGTGCCGCGCCTGTCGTCCACGCCGGTGTCTATTGCCTGGGTCAAGCAGGGTTATCGCTGGTCGCCGCTAACGAAACTGAAAGTGGACGCTTATGGTGAATTCTATGCACGTGAAAGTCGCAGCGCCGATCTGGGGCCGACCATGACCGAATGGCGTGTCGGCGGGCGCACGGGATGGTTTGAAAATTCCTGGAATATGTCGGCGCTGTTGTTTCACCCACTGGAAAAGCACACACACAGCGGAGAACTTGAAGGTCTTTTGGTCGTCGGAGGAATCTTTTAATGGAATGGACCTGGGAATATCATGATGCTTTCTCGCTGTTGAGCTGGCTGGTGGTGATGGCAACGGCGGCCTTCATTTTGGACGATCTGTTCATTGACGTGGTGGCCGTGGTGCGCAGGCTGAAGCCTCAGCGTATTGGGCACTCGGCTTTGTTGACGATGAAGTCGCTGAAGCAGAAACATATTGCTATCATGATCGCCAATTGGAAAGAGGCCGATGTTATCGGGCCGATGATCCGAGGGAATGTCCAAGGTATTGAATATCAGAATTATAAGTTCTTTCTGGGTGTTTACCCCAACGACATCGCCACATGGGAAGAGGCCAGTAAACTTGAGCGCCTCTTCCCGGACAGAGTTGTCGTAGTTGTAAACACCCAGGCGGGACCAACCTCCAAGGGGCAGATGCTGAACGAAATCGCCCGGCAGATTATTCAATCCGAAAAAGTCACGGGCCAGACGATGGATCTTTTTTTGTTGCAGGATTCAGAGGATGTTTTGCACCCTCACGCATTCACCTTGATGAACTATCACAGTCGCGAGGCTGACTTCATTCAAATTCCGGTGTTTTCTTTTGATGTGCCCAAATCATCTTTAGTGGGTGGCATCTATATTGACGAATTCAGCGAAGCGCACACCAAAGATCTTTTGGTCCGTCAGGAACTGGGCGCCGCCATTCCTTCCGCCGGGGTGGGAACTTGTATGTCGCGAAACCTGGTGACGGGTATGATGGCGCGGCAAAACGGGCAGCTTTTAAAAGAAGACACTTTGACTGAAGACTATCATCTGGGAATTATCGCCAAGCCTATGGGCTTTAAAAGCCGTTTTGTGTGCGCTGAGCTTGAGAAACCGGACGGACAAAAAGAGTTTATCGCAACCCGGGAATACTTCCCCAGTGATTTCATGGCGAGCGTCCGCCAGAAGTCACGATGGACCTTGGGAATTGCTTATCAGGGCTTTCACAATCTGCAATGGGGTGGAACGCTGGTGGACAGGTACTTCCTGCTGCGGGACCGGAAGGGCCCCGCGAACAGCATTCTGGTTTTGCTTTCTATCTTGGTTCTGCTGGGGATGTTTGCTTTGCGCCTGCAAGGGGAGACCATGCCAAGCCTGCTGCAAAGCCCGTTCTTTGTGGCGCTTTTGAGTTTTAATGCGGTGGCCATGGGCATTCGTATTCTGCAAAGAATGCGTGCCGTGATTCGGGTGAATGATTTCAGTCAGGCATTGATGGTGCCAGTGCGTTGGGTGCTGGCTAATGTGGTCAACCTTTTGGCGGCATTGAAAGCGCATCGCATGTTCAAGCAAAGTCAAAAAACCGGCGAGCGTCCTGTATGGATCAAGACCGAACACAAGATGCCAGCGCACTTCGGCGTCGAAGGCGGGGCGCAGTGATCAGCTTAAAAGGCCGTCGATGATATCGGCGGTTTTTTTCTGACTGGAAGTCAGGAAGTTGACGTATTCATCAGTGGGCTTGCTATAAGTGGTGTCAGCCACCGTTTTAACGATCACAAAAGGCACCTGGGCTTTTTCACAAAGATAAGCGATGGAACAAGCTTCCATATCTACCAATAAAGCGTCAGCAAATGTTCGTTTAAGTAAATCCTTGCGAACCGTGCCGCCAACAAACTCAGATCCAGATAAAACAGTGCCATGGTGAACTGCGCAGGGGCTATTCTTCAACAGACCGTCGATCTTCTGATTCCATTGCGCCGAGGCTTTGATCTTGATGGATTTGCGTTTTTCTGGAGGCAAAGACAGGTGCAGTTCTCCGCTGGCCATGTACTCTAATCCGTGGTTGGACGAACAGATGGCATCGTGCTGAATGACGTCCGTGGCAATGCAGATATCGCCAAGCTTAAGGCCCGGGTCGATGGCTCCGCCCAATCCCAATAGCATCACGACATCAAATTTATATGTGCTTAGAAACGACGTCAGAACTGAACTGGCATTGATGGGACCAATGCCAGTCTGAGCGATAAGAATGTCTGATTCTTTATTTTGCAGCTTCCACACCGGGACGGCAAAAGGTGCCAAAGAGGCCATCGGCGCCGAGGGCAGGCCCGCGACGTCGTTGAGTTCCTCTTTCATGGCAGTCAGAATCAGAATTCTGGTCATCAGGCCTTCTTTACGAATTCGGACTTCAGATTCATGGATCCAAAGCCGTCAATCTTGCAGGCGATGTCGTGACCATCCCCACCGGATTGCAGGCGGATGTTTTTTACTTTGGTTCCGACTTTGACGACAGAGGAAGATCCTTTGATTTTCAGATCTTTGATCACCACAACAGTGTCACCATCTTGAAGGACGTTGCCGTTGGCATCTTTAATAACACCGTCATCGACGGCTTCTTCTGCCGGGGCTTCAGCGGCATGGGCGCTCCACTCGTGGGCGCACTCGGGGCAGACCCAAAGGTTGCCGTCCTGATAGATGTGTTCGGAATTGCATTGAGGGCATTTGGATTCAGTACTCATAGGTCATTTAAAACATATCAAAGCCGCAGAAGCTAGTATTTAGCGGTGATATTTTTTAGGGTGCCGTCTTTGCGCATGGATTCCAGAGCACTGTTCAGGGATTCAATCACAGAGTCGGGCGTACTGGGATGAAATGCCAGCCAGTAATCGGTGGCGTAAAGGTAAGCCAGCTTCTTGTATTTGACGTTCCACTTGGCTTCATAGGACTTTTGGCTTCCGGTTGTCACGATATCCAGTGCGATGCGGCCTTTTTTGAAGGCTTGCATGCGTTCGTCTTCTTCCCGGTAAATGGTGATTTTAAAGCCGTGCTTTTGCAAAAATTCGATCGGGGCGTCACCATACTGGCCGGCAACCGCATGTGACTTGAAAGTTTTGAAATCCTGATGGGGTTCGTGGTTTGCGCTTTGCAAGCAGGCCAAATGGACCTCATCTTTTACAATGGGACCGACCCATTTAAAAAGTTTTTCGCGTTCTTCCGTGCGAGACGTGGAATAGACAAAGTGTTTGGGTTTTTCCAGGGCGGCTTTATAGGCGCGAGCCCAGGGCCAGACGGTGAAAGTGGCTTTCAGCTTGGCGCGTTTAAAGGCTTCCTTCGCCACCTCCGTGGCTGAGCCTTTGACTTCGCCATTTTCCTGATAGTTAAAAGGGACGAAATCTTCAGTTAAACCCTGATAGATGATCTCGCGCCCTTTATGGTCAGCGAAGGGGGATTGTGCTTGCACGATCGGTGTCGCGAGAAAGGCAGCACCGAGCAGAATCAGCGAAAACTTCATTTGCTGACGGCTTTAAAGCGAGCCAAAGGAGCCATGCGCGCTTTGTTCAAGCTTAAGCTGTCTCCATCCACGGTGTAGTTATCCACGCCCTGCAGAACTTCGGCAAAATTGTCTTCAGTCGGCATTTTCACGCAGAATTTTTTGGTGGAAGCCAGTTTGGAAATGAACAGGCGTTGGCCCGGAGTTTCTTCGTAGGCTCCGGTGAAGCTGTTGCAGCCATCGCTTCCGTTCACACGATTGTCACCACCATTAAACTGTATATAAACTTTTTGCGAATCCGCGTTGGCGTATTTCACGGGTTGACCCATCAGCTCGACAAGTTCCCAGCGGATGTCTTTGAAGTTGGCAGCAGGGGCGGAGTTGTTTTGCATGCTGGTTTCCTCAGGCGTTGTTTCAGTGTGGGCGCAGCCCCACAAGGACAGGCAGATCAGGGACAACAAGGTGATTTTATTCAAGGCAGATTCCTTTCTGACTCGGTGACATCTTTCAAGTCATCGGTGTCGATGTCTTTGGAAAATAAGTCCAAAGCCGACTGGCCGACTTGTTTTGTATCATAGCGTGTATACCAGCCGACGGCAACGGCGCCGGCCACCGGAATCCAGCGTGAGATACTGGCCCCCAGCATTCGCTGAGTCACCCGCAAGCCCAGTCGTTCACACAGTCTTTGTACCATGCGCAGGCTGGTTTTGCGTAAAACATAACGTTCACCGACGCGCACGACGATGTCGCGGAAAAGCTGGCTTGCACCGTGTTTAAACAGACAAAACAACAACGCCTCTCTGGTCAAAAATCCTGTTTTGCCATGGATGGCCGCAATATCTGAAACCATCTGGGCCTGAATTCGCCAGATCAATATCAGATCCGGCAGGATCGTCACCATGCCAAGAGGACCTGGTGGAATAGCCAAAGCCGCAGAGACGCTGGCGGCACGCAATGAGGCTGACTTGATCACTTGCGCAGAATCTTTGACGGGAGTGTTTGATGCCTTATGGGAGGAGGCGGGGATCTGACTGACCAGATCCAGCAGAGTATTTGCGATTCCCGCGGGCGAGGGTTTTCTTTGTGCCATAGCTCATCCTTCCGTTGAAGTTTGAGTACCTTCCACAAGGATACGGCAAATTCCGCGTAATTGCATCAGAGCTTTGGCAAATAGGAAAGAAAATGCTCAAAAAACGCGCAAGACAGGGCTCATTTCGCTTTCATTTGATACTTGGGAATTGATATCTGAGCAGGGCTCTGCGATGACCTCGCCATGAAGACAATTGTGACAGTTTTGCTTTCTTTGGGACTGCTTTATGGCGGGGAATGCCGGGCGGCTTTAAGCCTGAATGATCTATCCATTCTGCTGCCGCTTCCTGACAGTGCTGATGAAGCGTTGCAGTTGTCTGCGGTTTCCAGTGGCGCTCAGGGGCCGCTGCTTTCGCTTAAAACTTTTCAGGGAATCGTTCAGCTGGTTCCTGAACATCCAAACTTTAAAATATGGCGTGACCAATTGAAGGTGGTAGCCGTCCGTATTGATCCATGCTTTGTCGAAGGAGAGGGGCCTTTGCCATGTCGTCGCCAGATTCGTCTGGTGTGGCAGCCTGTGATCGAAGATACGGACGGCGTAACCACCCGGGATGCGGCCATACATAGTTTTTATGAATTTGATGAAACCGCGTTCACTGGCATCTGGAAAGAATGGCAAAAGCTGTCTTCGGGGAAAGCCACAGATGCCTTGCAAATTCATCCTCGCCTGAAGGCTGAAGGGCTGCATGGGCCGTATTGGAAATACCTGCGCGCCTTGTTGTTAAAGCATTGCGGAGAAAAAAATCTGATTCGTATGACCGCTATGAATGTCATGGCCAACGAAATGCTTTGGATCTTTTCCGGCTTTGATATCGTGAACGGAGCGCCGAAAGTCATGAATATTCCGCGAGTGCGGGGGCAGACCCATGCGGTCACGCAGACGTCTTTTCAGTTTCAGACTTTCACCGGGGGCATGACTCCAAGACCGGATGTTACAGAGCCTGCGGATGAAGCTTTTGCCGAACTTGCCAGTGATTCATATCGCTTTAAGAAAATTTATTCAGAAACCCAGGTGAAAGAGATGCTTTCCACGGTGTTTGAATACGAAAATCCCGAACGCCATAATCCCGGCACTTTGGATTGCGCCAGTTGCCATCTGGCGAACATGGCTCACCAGTGGGGTGAAGCCAATTACAAACAATTTGACTGGAAGAATGAATTTAAAACGGTCGCGTTTAAAAGTTCGTGGAATCTTTCTAACACCAGCCGTAATATTGTTCGTCCCAATCAACTGCGTGCCTTTGGATATTTTGGCCGGGATCCTGCGATATCCCAGCGTGTGATCAACGAAACTGCTGCGACCGCAAGTTCGGTGATGCGCTAGCGCAGCTCCATATTTTCCGCGGCCCTTTCTGCGAGGGCCGAAATCGTCAACAGTGGATTCACGCCCACAGCTGTTGGAATCACTGATCCATCCATGACAAACAATCCCGGGTACAGCGATCCGTCCCGGTGAAAAACCTGCCCCAGATGATTGACGACACCGGTCTGAACTGAATCACCCATGCCGCAGCCTCCAAGCGGGTGCACTGTGATCAGGTTATTGCCGCCCAGAATTGTTGAGCGGGGATTTTTGACGTAGGTGGCGTCATTGACCGCGACATGCTGTTTTATTTTGGCGATCATGCGCTTGAAGATCGGATCTTGTTGTACTCCCGGCCAGTGAACCACGGCCCGATTGGCGTGATCCAGTTGCAGACGGCCTTCGGCCCGGTCATGGCCCATTCCGAAATACACCATAGAATGATTCAGCGAACCTTTTTCCACATCCTTGCTGTTGATAAAATCAATCCACGCCCGGTAGATTTTTGACGGCGATGTCTGGGCTTTGACAAAAGTGGTCAGGCGTCTGGCGATTTGTACCAGGGCCCCGGGAATGTTGCCTTCTTCAATCAGATAGCGTTCGAAAATATTCTTTCGCTGGCGGTATTCGGCGATCCCATAGATAGTCGCGCCGGAAATCATGTCCGGACGATAGATGCGAGCACTGCTGTTGCCAAGCATGTCAGTGGCTTGACGGCCGTTGAAGCCCAGGCCCAGCAAGTCACCATTGCCCGAAAAATGCCGCCCTAGCAGAGGGGACAGCTGCAGGTGCCCCCATTTCTGCGAACGCAGTAAAATCTGATTTGAACCCATGGTTCCCGCAGAAACAATCACGTTGCGGGCTTCAATGCTGAAGGGCTTTTTGTCGCGCCCACTGATGCGGGTGCCGCGAACCAGATAATTTCCCTGGCGGTTTTTTTCGATATGACTGACTTGCATCTGGGTGAAGATGCGGGCGCCATTTTTTTTGGCCAGGGGAAGGTAGTTCATGTTCAGGGTGTTTTTGGCGCCGGTGTTGCATCCGGTGCTGCAGTTTCCGCACATATGACATTTGGGCTGACGGTCCCCGAGCGGGGTGCGATGGCTGCCATGAATGTTGACGGCGATATGAGCCCAATGAAAAGGATCACCCAGTTCATCGCTGCTGTTTTTTAGATTGTTGGCTTTATGAATGCGCATGCGACTGGGGTCGTAAGACTGGGCATTAAGCATGTTTTCAACGCGTTGATAGTAACTTTCAAAGTGGCCCTTTTGGGCTGATTTTTGAATTTCTTCCGGCCAGCCTTTTTTCTGAAACAGTTCACGATCCGGAGCAATCACGACGCCCGCATTAATCAAGGAGGTTCCACCAAGGCCACTGCCGCACATGACATCAATGTCGCGATGGGTGTGATAGGAATAAAGTCCCAGGGGATGGGTTTCGCAGTAAAGGTTGGATTTCATTTGCTGAAATGTTTCCGGAAATTCTCCGGGGACCCATTCGCGCCCTCGCTCTAAAATGACGACCTGGTGATGCCGGCTTAATCGCGCCGCCATCACCGAACCGCCGTAGCCGGAACCAATGATCAGAACTTCGTAAAAGTTTTCAAGTTCGGCTGCGGAATCGGCCAGACGCGTGTAGTTCATGGTCAGGTTGACGTTCTGGGTTTTGGGCTCGGCTTCGGCCTGTTCGCTGCGAAAAAAGCCCAATGCACTGGCGGCAAGCGATGACTTCAGAAAGGATCGTCGTGAAAAGTTTGATTTCACCCGGGGCCCCCTTGTGAAATCAGGGTAGGGGTGGGCTGGCTTGTTGGGTATGCTGGCTTGCGAATCCTGCCAACTGTCACCCGATGCGGGTCCAGTTGGTTGTCAGGTCTCAATTATTGCAAAAAGTTTTGGGATAGTTTCTGACGGAAGATCTGCAGTGCCTGGCTGTAATCACCCAGATCTTTGATCACCGTGTGGGCGTGGTCTTTGGAAGGCTCCACGAACTGATTATGCATTGGGCGAACTTGCAGTTCGAATTGCTTGCGCACGCCGTCCGGAGTTCTTCCGCGTTCGTGCACGTCACGTTTCAGGCGGCGTTCGAAACGCAGCTCTTCCGGAGTGTCAAAGAAGATGGCTTCATCCAGTTCTGCGCGCACTTCCAGGGAATGCAGAATCAAGATGCCGTCGATGATAATAACTTTCTTGGGTTCACCCAGCAGGGTTTCTTTTTTGCGGGAATGGGTCACGAAATCGTAAATGGGGATATTCAGTCTTTGCCCGGATTTCAGCGCGCGCAGTCCTTCAGCCAAAAGACCGAAATCCAGACTAGAAGGGTGGTCAAAGTTCACCGAGCCCCCATCACCGTCAAACTTTGCGGATTGATCAATGTAGTAGTTGTCCTGATAGATGATCGAGCAGTTGTCTTCACCCAACAGCTGCTGCAGTTCTTTGGCGAAATGTGTTTTGCCGGAACCGCTGCCGCCAGCAACACCGATGATGTGAGGTCTTAACATAGCTCATCCCCTGTGATCCGGGCAGTTTCCATATTCACAGGCGGAATATCAACTGCGCCGGGCAGGGGATGAAGTAATTGCCGGACTGCCCAGAAAGTGGACAGGGCAAAATTTAATAGATCAGCTCCATAGGAGTGCTGGCGTTCATCGGTGTGTTCACACCCAGTTCACCTTCCATACCTTCACCCCAGCAGACGACACGGCTGGAAGTGCTGGCACAGGTCGTTCCGGATCCGGTGGACACCTGAATCGGGGTGCCCCAGGCTGAAAGCATTGAAACCGCAGTTGGTACGGACTGATCTCCCGCTGCGGGTCCTAGCCCCAGTCGGCCGTTGCTATTTAAGCCCCAGCACTTCACCAGGCCACTGTCGATACCACAGGCCATTTGTTCGCCGACGGAAATGGCCGTATAAGTTGAACCCGGATCAATAACCACGGGGGATGTGACATTGTTTCCATAGGTTCCGTTCCCGACGTTGCCAAAGCTGTTTTCACCCCAGCATTTCAAGCTACTGGAATTGGTGATTCCACAGGTGCTCGTTGAGCCGGCAGAAACGGTGGCGTATTGAACTCCAGAATCAATCAGGACCGGAGTTAGGGAAGACGACGTTGAGCCATTCCCCAGTTTGCCACCCAGGTTGTTACCCCAGCATTTCAGCTGATCGGTGGTGGTGATGGCGCAAGTGTGTGAAGAACCGGTAGAGACAAATCTATAGGTGGTCCCGGCATCCACGATGACCGGAGAGCTGCGATAAGCAGTCGTTCCGTCGCCCAGCTGGCCGGCACCATTGGATCCCCAGCATTTTAAAATATTTGAATTGGTGATTGCACAGGCATGCATGTTCCCAACGGACATTTGCATGTAATAGTCGCCGCCAGCCAGTGCTTCAGGGTAAGTGACAGTTGCTGTCGAACCGTTACCAACCTGCCCCTGAGCATTCTGCCCCCAGCACTTGATGTCACCGGCCATGGAAAGTCCGCAGCCAAAGTCAGCACCCATTTTGATATAGCTCCAGTCAACACCAGCAGGGTTCACATAAGCCGGGATATTGGAAGCACCATTTAAAATACGGCCGCCATTGTTATTGCCCCAGCAGAAAGTGCCATAGGGAACTTTCGCGCAGGCTCCGTTGAACGGGGAGACATTGATGTTTTCAGCACCCATCGCAAGCGGACCTCGAACATTGATGTTGTAAACACCGTTGTTAAGTCCCGGAGAACTAGCGCTTAACGGAAGGTTGATCGGCTGCATGGTTTTTATATAGAACGGCAGGGAATACTTGCCACCGTATAAAGTCATGTTCGGGCTGGGCGTCGTCATGCAGCTGCTCTCGTTGTAAAACTCGGTATTACCGGATCCCAGAACGACCGGCATCTGAGCCGGTGCCATGACGGCTGTGTGCTGGGAGTTCACCAAAACGGCCTCGTACGCTGAATTGTAACACTGGCCGCGGCTTGGTCCATCGCGGTGTCCACGCACTTCAAAGCCCCAAGGCACGTTCGTACCGCCGCCACGGTAAACGGATTGGGTCAGTGACAGATATCCTGAACCCGACATGGTCAGGGTGTTTTGCCCCTGGGCTCCGGTCATTTTCAGGAATACGTTTGTGCCATAGGTGTGAGCCGAAATTGTCGTAGATGTGATTGATGTCACACAGCTGGAGTCGCTATAGACGGTCAAACCGCTGGACGGAGCCAGTGTGATCATGGCTGGTGAAGAACTGTATTCATCAGTTCCAGTGACATAGCGGCGTTTGATTGTAAATGGATAACAAAGGTCCGGAAGGATAGAACGTGCTCCGACAAGGTCAAAGCCTTTGTCTCCTGAACCGACATTTTGGAAATTCGCTGTCGGAGTACTAAGCACCGCAGATGAAGACAGGATAGTCGTGGCGATAACCAGTGCCCCCGGAGTGTCCGGAGCCTTCACGATAACGTCTTTAAATGACTGACCGGCCGGTATCACCGCATTGCCATAAGCGCCGATGTTCTGATGACACTCATTGAAAGACTGATAGACTTCCAACGGCGATCCATTGGCGGATACCGAGAACACGGTATCCGTGGGTAAGGAACCTTCACGGTTTTGAGCATCACGCAATGAAACGCCAAAGCTGCTGCAAGAGTAAGTCGTCAGCGTGTTTGGCGGGAAGTAGTCCTTTTGAATTGCCAGGACAGTCGGGATGACACTGCCGCCACCGCCCGGGCCGTCATCCGGGAAGTCGGGGCCATCACAGGAATCAAACCATTTTTCCGGATCATAAGTGATATCGATGTCGATTTTCTTTTCTTCACCGGCCGTCAACAGCAGCTTGCCCACTTCACCTAAAATATAAGGCTTTGATAAAGCGTCACCGGGACCCGAGGTGCCTTTAAAGTCTTTGCACGTTCCTTCTGGAGCATAGAAGCCTACGACGGTAATCACGCGGTCTTTGCCGGAAGTGACATCCATGGTGATGGAACCTCCGGCAGGAACGCCGCCAACCCATTCGCCAATAAATTTAGGCGTCATGGTGCCATCGTCACGAGTGCAGACATTTCTTCGCATGGCAGCTTCAGGGCCGCTGGCGCCAATGATGTAGCAGTTGATCGGACGATCACCGGTAAAGCCTGTTGGCACGGGGCGAATGCTTCCATTGCTGGTCATGGCTTCGACTTTGGAAGACAAGGATTGTGTGCTGGGGAAGGTGATCTTAACTTTGGATGATTCATCCAAGGAAAGACGATCACAAGCCGTCAGCGCCCAAAGAGCCACAATCAGAATAACATGATGTTTTTTCATACTGTTCTTGTCGGCTTTTTGTCAGGGGCTCTAAATACTGAAAATCACGTCCCACTTTCAGGCGTTCAATAAAATCTCTGAATGGGTCTGGGAAATTTCTGACTTGAAATAAACATTACAGAACACGCCCATCGTCCAGTGTTGAATCTGAGACCTCAGTCTAAAACCGAGACGGGTGACAAAGTGTTTTTCTAATCCAAGAAATTCTCATCTAAACTATAGAGGTACTTAACAATTAGAGGATGGCGTAAATGGCTAAAGTCGTTGGCTTTGTTTGTTTTTTATTGTGCGTTCAAGTTCATGCCGCTGACAAAATGTATGGTGTCTTTATGGTAGTGAAGGGCGGAGTGCAAATTCACACCGAAGGAAAAACGGCTCCTGCCAAAGTGGGTGCGAAAGTTTATGAGGGCGACAAGGTCGTCACTGCCGCTGATTCCCGCGCCAAAATTGTGATGTCCGATCGAAACGTTTTGAATCTGAGCCCGGACACGACAATTGAAATCACTCAATATCAGAACGATGCTGCCACTGGCAAAAAGAACGTCGAGATCAAACTCTCAGGCGGTAAAGTGCGCAGTAATGTCGAGCAAACCTATGATGGTGAAAAGAGCAAGTTCCAGATCAAAACTCCGACAGCGGTCGCGGGTGTGCGCGGTACTCAGTTCCAGGCAGGGTTTGACGTAAAAACTCAGATGACTTCCATCGTGACCTTCAAAGGGGCGGTCAGTCTGGCGGCAGTGAACGCTCAGGGTAAAATGGTGGGCGCGCCAGTACTTGTAAAAAAAGGTGAGATGACGACGGCCACACCGAATGCTGCTCCGGAACCTCCAAAAGCTTTGCCTAAAGAAGAAATGAAACAAATTGACGGCGAATCCGTTGCCTCTGCGGTGTCAGCACCGACAGAAGGTGCAGGATTGACGGCGGAAGCCGGTGCTGCTCCAGCTGGATCAGCTGACAACAACCGTGATGTCGCTTCGGAAGCGCCAGCCGCGGGTGCCGATAAACCTGCTGCTCCGACTTCGATGATCGACAGCAAGGACATGGATCTGGGCATGGCTCAGGAAATCAAGCCGATTGCGGCCCCAGTGGTGGCTCCGCCAACGGTGGTGAAGGCTCCGACCCAGGACACGTTGAAGGATGTTAATCGTGCGATCAACGGCAAAACCAAGGTCGTCATTACACCTCGTCCGAAATAACAAACACCTCAACCATCGAGAATGCAGCGTATGAAACTGGCAGCTTTGGGTTTAGCAGGCACCTTGATCGTGAATTCAGCTTATGCTTTGGATGCACGAATCTCTCAGACACAATCATTGGAAATTGAATTGCAAGACGGAGAGGGCGGAGCTGACGCCCGTCCTTTGCGCGTGCGTGACAGTGAATCGGGCAAAATGGCCCAGGTGATGCTGAATCGCCGCGGCGGCGCCGGCGGTCCACTGACCGGGTTCTTTATCATTCAGTTCTTTATCGGGGACAATCGTCCGCGGGTTCTGGAATTTTCAGCACCAGGAAAACCGCCTTACTATGCTTACGCCGTTCCGGGTGGGACCGTGCAGAGAATTGTCCTGTTCAAGTCCGCTGACGAGTTGGCGAAATATGTTTCTGCCAACGAGAAAACTCTGGTGGCTAAGCCCACAGCGACAGCGCAGGTGATGTCTCCGCAGAATATCCGCAAGCTGGAAAAGCAGGATCGCGAGCAGAAGCGTGTTCAGGAGAAGACCCAATTAATGCTGGAGGAAGAACAGGCCAAACAACGTGCGGCCATGCTAGAACAGCAGGCGGCAATGAGTGCGGCAGAGAAAAAACGCAAAAAAGAAGAGGCCACAGTCCAGGTGAAAGAAGCCGACAAGTTCTATGCCCAAAAGAACTATGTGGAAGCCGAAAAGAAGTACGCTGCCGCCGTGGAACTGGATCCGGAAAACGATTCCTACTACTATCGCTATGGTGTGACCCTGTACAAGGTCGGAAACTATAACAAGTCCCTGGCGACTCTTTCCATGGCCGATGTGCCGATGGAAATGTCCTTGGAAAAAGACTATTACGTGGCCCTGAATCACCTGAAACTGAAGGATTATGACAAGGCCCGCAAAGAGCTGATTGAAATCCGCTCTGAAAATGACCCGGCTTTGAGTCCGACGGCGTCGTTCTTTGCCGGTAATATTGAAATGCAGCAGCAGAAGTTCCCGGAAGCTCGCACCAGCATGGAATACGTTCTGGATAATTCCCAGGACCCACAGATGGACCGTGCGGCCGAAGACCTGCTGGCTCAGATCGACAAAATGCAGTCCTTCTATGAAAGCAAAAAAGAGAAGTACCGTTTTACGGGCTTTATTGGCGCGATCTATGACGGTAACGTTTTGAATGTCGCAGAAAATAACGTCAGCACAGATGTGAAGGCGTATCGTTTGAATTTTGGTGCCAGTGCCCTTGCCATTTGGAAACGCACGCCGACTTCGGACTTTGGAACTCAACTCGGGGTGTCTGATTACTACAGCACCGACACCAGCTTTAAAGACAACGCCACCTTGCAGACAGCGGATCCTTTGCAGATAGACCTGAGCCTTCCGTTCCATAAAGAGTTTGAATATGCCAAGCGCTCTTTGAATTGGGAACTGGTACCAACGTATAAGAGCATCTTTATGAGCCCGACGGGCGGAACACGTAAAGAGGCCATCAGTTCCCTGGGTGTGAATACGACCTTGTCCGCGCCGATTCAAAGTGATGTCCTGATGGCGGGTCGATTGGATGTGTCCCATGAACGTTCACTGCTGGCGACCTCAGTAGGGGATGATGACCAGACGGCTCTTCGTTATGGATTTACCCTGTTGCCGACGTGGATTCTGGATCTGAAAGGCGAAAAGTCCCTGACGCTCGATGCGTCTTATATTATCAATCAGGCGGAAGGCCGTAATTATCGGTATAAACGCTCGGCCCTGGGTTTGACTTATGCCTTCCCGGCCTGGTGGAAGTTCAATGGCAGCTTGCGTGGCGAGTATTCCAGTCAGAACTATGACGAAGCCACAAGCCCGCGCATTGACACGAACCCGATTGTGACAGCAGCCTTTAACAAGGACCTTAAGCGCAACGTGAATATGCTTTTAAGCCTGCAGTACAATGTGGGGGATTCCGACGAGGATTCTTACGACTATAACAAGTTTGTAGTGACAAGCCTATTCACCTTCACCCACAGCATTCTGGGTAAGTAGAAACGAAAAAGCCACCCCGAGGGTGGCTTTTTTTATTTTGTTTTCATGACGTAAACACCATCCCAGTCCTGCGGTGGTGGTGAATCCAGATACTCCTGACAGCGTTCGATATAAAGCTCACTGACGGGTTCTTCCGAGCCCCAGTTGCGTTGGGCTTTTTCAAAGACCTCTTTGGCTTCGGCAAAGCATTTTTGATGATACAGTTCATATCCTGACTGGAACGATGTCATTAATTCCGCGGTTTTGTCTTGGGCAGTGCCCTCGCACACCAGTTCAAAAATGCGCACGGGTTCAAGCTTTCCTTTGACTCGCACGCGGTCGATTTCCCGGGCAGTGAAGGTGTCTTTGACGTCTTTGTACGTGAATTCACTAATCACTATGCGAGTGCCGTATTCTTTGTTAATTCCCTCAAGACGGGACGCCAGATTTACCGAGTCACCCATCACCGTGTAGTTCTGAACGATGTTGGAGCCCATGTTCCCCACGCTCATTTCGCCGGTGTTGATGCCAATCCCGATATCGATGTGCGGAAGTCCCTTGTCCGAGAACTCTTTTTGCAGTTCTTTCAGTTTTACCAGGCTTTCCAAAGCACAACGGCAGGCGTGGGCCGCATGATTCGGGTCTTTTACCGGGGCACCAAAGAAGGCCATGATCGCGTCACCCATGTATTTGTCCAGAGTTCCGCTGTTCTTAAAGACGATGTCGGTCATCGGTGTCAGATACAGATTCAGCACGCGGGACAGTTCTTCGGGCGGCAGTTTCTCTGAAATCGTCGTGAATCCACGGACGTCCGAGAAGAACGCCGTCATGCGCTCACGACGGCCTCCCAGTTTCAAGTTCGCGGCGTCTTTTAAAAGTTCATCCACGACCGCCGGAGACACGTATTTAGAGAAGGTCGATTTAAGTTCTTTCTTTTTCTTTTCTTCAGTGAAGTACTTAAAGACCTGAATCGCACCAAAGCCCACAAAGGCACAGGCATAAATCAGGAAGGAATGAACCAATAAGTTGTTCTTGATAAACAGCCATAGATCCAAGGCCCCCAGGGCAAGGATGAAGACGACAAAGCCCAGAAGGGATGACAGTGATCCCAGCAAAGCCCAGGCGACGGCCAAGGCGGTCCCCCCCGCAAACAGCACCACCGGAAGCCATTGGGCCTCTTGGTTCCACTGTTTCAGGAAGTGTTTGTCAAAAAGGTTTGCCAGCATGGTCAGATGCAGTTCAGGTCCTGGATAGTTGGCTTCCAAGGGCGTGTTTCGCAAGTCGTAAAGGCCCACGGCAGTGGCACCCACGATCAGGCTGCGATCCTTGAAGAATTCTTTCTTGTCGTATTCTTTGGTTTCAATCACAAGCTGCTTGGATTCCTGATTCATGACACTGGTGGTGACTTTGACGGTCGGTTCGTCATTGAACAGCTCTTTGGCGGAAACATAAGGCAAAGACATTTGACGGCCATAGTAGTTGATCAATAATTGGCCAGAACCATCCACTGGGTAACTTGCGATTTTGACTTCCGGTTCTTTGGAGGTGTCATAGATATTAAATTGATCCAGACTTTTTTCGCCGTCTTTGGCCGTGGCCATTTTCAGTTCAGCACGGTAAGGGCCGGATAGCAGAAAGCTTTGCAGGGCCATGGAAGGAATGAAGCTTGTGCCCAATTTGTGGCCTGAACGGAAGAACAGGGGATAGCGACGAACGTAACCATCGGCATCCAGCTGTGCAATGAAGCTTGAGGTGTAGTTCGCGGGTGTTTGCAGTTCCAGCGTGTTCGGCGTCCATTCGCCATACTGCGGGATCGGATGGGTTTTATATGATTTGCGAATACGTGAACGCAGGTCTTCGAATTTCAGATTTTTCAAATCTGGCGCTTCGGCCACGACGTCATGATAAAGGGTTTCCACCTGACCGATATTTTCTGGTGACAGGAAGATGTCGTGCTTGGTCAGCCAGGTTTTACAATATTCAAATAACGCCATGGATTGACGGGCTTTTAGATTGTTCTTTTGAAAAGTCGAAAGCTCTTCAGGGGATTTTTTACCCAGGCTTTTTAGCAGGTCATTTTGTTCACGATCCTGAATGGTTTGAAACAGGGTGCTGAACAGCGGCGCCCAATTCAGATCGTCGATGGCGTGAGTTTCTTCATCAATGGCAAAGCTGGGATTGATTTTAACCAGCTGGTCGCCACCGGTGGCCAGGAATGCTTCTGCCACACAAAGATCCTGGTGGGGTTTGAAGTCGACCAGATTTTCACTAAAAGTACCCAGAACGATGCGATCCGGATTGTCAGCGATGACCTTGGCAAAAGCGGTGTCCGCTTGTGGGTTGGATGTTTCAGGTTCCGCAAAGATGACATCGAAGCTGACGGATTTCGCACCTAGCTTTAACAGATTGTCAGTCATCTCCGCGACCATTTCGCGGCTCCACGGGAAACGGCCGATTTCGCGCACTGATGCGTCGTCAATCGCGATCAGGGCCACTGGGGCCTGACTTTGTGAAGGCGGACGGATTTTGTATTTGATGTCGTTAAAGCGCAGGTCCAGAACCTCAATTCCCTCTAGGAAAGGGCTGTAGGGGCGCTGAATCGCCGGGGTGTCCACATATTTGAAATAGTGGAATCCAAACCACATAAAAAGCGCCGACACGGTGATGCCAATCAGGATGCTGATCTTTTCTGTTTTCATGCTGCGTATTCTTTTATTGCCCTGTTAAGTTAACTAAATAAACAATTCCCATACTGTCCGTAACTGACAGCTGAATGGCTCCAATTCCTTCGGCTGTGACATTGAGCGTGCTGCCGTATTCCGAGTAGTAATGGCTTGCCGCACCTGAGATCTTTTGAATCGAGTACGGGGGCACACCACCCTGGACGTAAAGTGTGACGGTGTTACCAACCAAAACGACTGGATCCGGTACCGGAACAAGCAAAGGCAGCACCACCGGATTGATGGTCAGCTTGCTGATCAAATCCGAGTTGTAGCCATGAGTGCGTTCGGTGTGTTCGGACTGATAGGTGATTTCCGCCATTTGAGGGCTTTTTGCCTTCATGTATATGGTCTTGACACTTTCACCGGCAGCAATGCCGTAGTTATTTGAGTTGTAGCTGCAACTGCTGCTGTCAAAGAACTCGACCAGAGTTCCAGAGCTGCCGGGATAGTATATCGTTGTCGGTATAAAGCTTACAACTTGTCCGGCAGGAACGGCGACATCCTGATCAGATGCATTTTTGGCGACAAATTCCACAGCCTGACAGGATCCAACAGCCGGAGTTGAAGTGGAACCACCCGCAAGGCGGATCGCCAAATGGTGCACCAGTGGAGAATTGTTGACGGCAATCTTTGCAGAAAATCCGAAGCCATCGGCTTTCAAAGAGGCATTCGCAGGTATTTCAGCGCCGACTTCGATGGCGAATTCTGCAATGGCCGAGTTACTATATGAAAGCTGGCTTATCGGGGATTTGCTGGTGCAGTTGTTCACCAGGCGAGTGCCAGTGGGTGGAGTGTAGGCGGTGGTGCCATCCAGTTTATACCAGGCGAAATTCACCGTCCCTGAAGTATCTACGGACAGTCCGGCGTTGGTCAGGCGCACCATCATTGGGAAACATCCGTTTTTGAAAAGTTTCATTTCTGCAGGGGTGCCTGAATACCATTGGGAGGAATTCATCACCATGTCCAGGTGGCTGACAGTTGTTGGAGCATCCACCACTGAAAAAGGCAGTGGCGGCGGCAGATTCAGTCCTGCGCTGTTGCTGTCGATACTGACATTATATAAAAGGGGCGTGGCACTTTTAGTGTAGACCGAGGTGAAGTGAGTTCCAGCCGGCAATGAAATACTTAATGAAGAGGCGGCCGTAGTGCTGCAGGTGGCATCCGTGTAAAGTACAGCTTGGCCTTGTGCGCTGAGAGTCGCTGTGACCCCGTTGGCATTCACGATGTTCCCCTGAGGGGTGGTCAGAGCCACTTCGATACGACGGCATTCATGAACCACTGGCTGAGAGCTTTGATTGAACTGATTCCCCGCCAGGATCAGATTCATGCCTTCAGGTGGGGACGCAGTAAAGGCCCAACTGCCGAACGGAATCTGCGAACCTAAGGGGATATTGTTTTTGCTCAGGCATAGCATATAACTGGTGTATGGATCCAGAGTGAAGCCAATGTTACCAGGCGTGAAGCGGACGAAGTCACCGGCCCCCGCCGGCAGGGCATTTGTTCTGAGAAGTATCCAGCCTTGTTTGGACAGTTCAGAGGGCTCACAACGGTTGTCATAACCCATCGGGGCATAACTACCTTGAGTGGCTTTGTAAATTTGGTAGCTGGTAATCGAATCTTTCAGGCCTGGCAAAAGCGAAACCTCGAAGTAAGGGCCGTTGGAATTTGCCCCCTGCTTGACGGTGTTACGATAGGTCGTCAAACCATCCATTGATTTTTCCCTGAAAGCGGCCTGTCCGCCGCGATAACCGGAAAGGCCTTCGAACGATTCCCACAATTCATTGCCATAATTGGAGTTGTCCAGAACAAGATAACGGCTGAATTCCTCTGTTAACGGCAGGGTGGAGCAGGCGCTGATATCCATGCCCCCGATGATTGAAGCAAAGTTTGCAGAAGTCTGCGGTGTTGTGCCGGTAAAGAAAGCCTTAATTGGCATTACATTCAGGATTGATGGGCCAAGGTACTTGTTGCCGAAATAGACATCACCATTGTTCTTGCTGGTTTTGCTGAATGAGCAGACTTTTTTATCATCCAACAGCGATGTTTGCGCGGCGAAGAATCCAAGAAATTTGTTTTCAACCCCGCGGTCACGCCAGTTGTTCGTGTTGTTTTCCCATTTTCTTTCTGAATGGGCGGGCATGCGAAGGCGCAGCAGGTGTTTGGAAACCGGCAGGGACTCAACAGTCCACTGATTTCCCAGCAGAGATCCATCAGGCAGAACATAGTCGACAGCCACATTTTTGAAAACGGTGGCTTCAAACCAGCCACCCAGAATGAAGCGGCGGTCCACCACGATGCCGGGTTTGCCAGCAGGGCGGTACACCATTTTTAATTCGCCGGACGGCCCCTGATTCGCAGCCGTCAGATAACGGCCGTAAATGCGACCTTCCTCTTCAGGCAGAGTGCCGCTTAGATTATCCAACGGCACATCCGCAGTATCAGTTCCACCGATCAAAGTTTTTGTCACATCGCCATAGTAGATGATCGCATTGTCGTCGTTGCTTCCGGTGCCGTACGCCGCAAGCACTTGAATCAGACGGTTATTGCCAGATGGGATTTCCAGGGTCACTTCAGAGGGAAGTGCCTGACTGTCGTGGGAATCCAAAATCAAAGTCACGGGTTCGGCCATATCCGCAGCGGTGACTTGCACGGCAATATGCTTCAGTGTTGAAACGGATTGGGCACCGGCTTTTCCGGAAACTGTTTTGGGAAGCTTCAAAGAAACTTTGCTGTCTTCCACAGCCATACGATCACAGGCGCTCAAAAAGAAGAGCATGGAAAGGATCGAAGTGACGTGCTGAATATTTAATTTTTTCATGAACTTAGACTCCACGGCGTGTACGAATTTATCGGCTTTTTCACAGGGAATCTGAAGAAATCTCGCGCTCAATTAAGTCTCAAGATGTCTCAACTTGAAGCAAGTTGCCACTTTGGTCCGGGAGTAGTAAGTTCTTGTAATGTCTGAAGAGAAAAAACCCTACGAATTGCTGGGTGGCGAACAGGTCCTGCGCCAACTGTGCAAAAGATTCTATGAGATCATGAACAACCTTCCTGAAGCCAAAGGCATTCGCGACATGCATCCGGGGAACCTGCAAGGGTCCGAGGAAAAGCTGTTTATGTTTTTGTCCGGCTGGCTGGGGGGCCCGGGATTGTTCGTGGAAAAATACGGGCATCCAAGACTGCGTATGCGCCATTTTCCGTTCAAGATCGGAAAGTCCGAGCGCGATCAGTGGATGATATGCATGGTGCAGGCATTTGATGAACTGCAAATTGCAGAACCACTGCGCAGCGAACTGTTGCATTCCCTGCTGCGCCTGGCAGATCATATGAGAAACGTGGAAGAACCCGAGTTCCCGGAAAGCGCGGATTAAAGTCCGCGCACGCGCTCGATCATTTTCATCAGAGCCGACATCTGTGCACCGGATTTACTGACGTAATCAGGTCCGGTGAAGCCAAACCAATCCCAGCATGCATAAGGATTTCCGCGGCTGTCGCGGGCCGACTGCGGATACAGCACAACGATGTTATTGCTTTCAGCCCAGTCATTGTATCCAGCCTGTGTGGCAAACTTGTCTTGAATAAAATCCGGATTCATCTGACAGCCATGCAAGGCCACGTGCAACTTGCAGGAAGCTCGTTTTTCGCAAGCTTCGGGCACATAGATCCAGCCATCGCGATAAAGCGGTGTCTTGCTGTCCCCAAAATCTGTCTGTTGAAACTTGTGCAGATTTTCCACCACGGCTGTCCCGCGCGGTTTTAAATCCGTATACATATGCGACAGAATGTCACCGGCCGTATCAAAGTTGCATTTCAAAAGCCACGGCAGGGCCGCCATGGAACAGGGGCCACCACTGGACAGAGTCGGGAAGCCGTGAGCGGTTTCCGGAGGGGTCACGCGATGAATTTGATTTTTAGGAACAAAGCTTTCGTAAAATTCGATCAGCTTGTCGCTATTGCCAAGCTTCACCACGGAATCTTTGGGGCTGGCGAAAATATAGATGCGGTGATCTTTGAGGTTTTCGAGGGAATCAATCGCGCCTTGGGAAGAAAGCTCAAGCGCCTTTTCAATCATCAGGCGGCTGTCGATCTTGTCAGGATTTCCCATGCACTGGGACTGGGCTTTTTTGGATTCGCCTTCAGAACACCAGTAAATACCACCCGCAACGGCCCCGGCCCCGGAAAACACCGACGAATACGCCACATCCATCTGCACGGCCATAAAGCCGCCCGAGGAAACACCGGAAATGGTGATGCTGTTGGGATCAATATTGTAACTTTTTAAGCTGTCGGTTGCAGGATCCGAAGCTTGAATGCAAAAGGGCACAAGCATCGCGCATAATGTTTCAAACATGATGACCTCCTGATAAGAAATCACCCCGAATGAATCACGGAATTTGCTGGACTGTCGAGAAGAAAAAGCCCCGTTCTGTCAGAAAGGGGCTTTTGAGTAATTGCTTCAAGGACCTAAGCCTCAACTTGCAATGGAATGAAGCTGAAGTTTGTGACATTCACCAACCCACGATCGGTCAACTTCAATGTCGGAATCACTGGCAAAGCCAGGAACGCCATTTGGATAAACGGCTCATCTAAATGGACTCCCAAGGATCGGAAGGCAGTTTTAAGGTCCGCGATACCATCTTTGATTTCTTCAGCGCTCTTTAGACTTAGAAGACCTGCGATCGGCAGTTCCACCAAAGCTTTGATTTCA
Source organism: Bdellovibrio bacteriovorus str. Tiberius (assembly GCF_000317895.1). NCBI lineage: Bacteria > Pseudomonadati > Bdellovibrionota > Bdellovibrionia > Bdellovibrionales > Pseudobdellovibrionaceae > Bdellovibrio > Bdellovibrio bacteriovorus. The sequence goes on along the minus strand of NC_019567.1, from coordinate 2,701,496 downwards.
CCCTGATCAGCCACGGCAAAGCCGCCACCAGTTTTGATCAAAGTATTCACAGCAAGGACCATATCTGCCGGATTGGTGCCGATGACCATGATATTGTGTGAATCGTGGGCCACCGAGCTGGCCAAGGCACCGCTTTTTAGCCCCATGCCTTTTACAAGGCCCAGAGCCGGAGGCAAACCTTTGCCATAACGTTCGATGTTGGCCATGTAAAGAACATCGCTTTCAGCAAAGTTCTTTCCGTCAAAAGCAACGGTCAGATGTTGAGTGATGATTTCGTGAGGCACGATTTCAATCACGTTGTAAACACCCGGCAGCAGATTCAGAGTCAGTTCTTTTTCCGTCAACGGCGCGCGCTTCATGGTGTTTTCAAGAGGCGGTTGGGACGTCTGCAGTTTTTCCTGCAATGAATCCTGAAGTTTTAATTCAGAAACAAACTTACCACCGATCATCACTTCTTGAATGTCGACAGCTTTCAAGTCCTTCAAGAAGACCAGATCGGCCTTCTTGCCCGGAGCCACCAGTCCCAGACGTTTCAGACCAAAGTGGCGCGCGGCGGAATAAGTCGCCAGACGGTACGCCACATGCACGGCCACGCCGTGTTTGTTGATCAGTTCTTTGATCAGGTAGTTGATGTGACCTTCGTGCGCAATTTCAAAAGGATTGCGATCATCTGTGCAAAGCAGGCATTGTGGTGACGAGAACTCATTCACCAGCGGAGCCAGGGTGCGCAGGTTCTTTGCAACGCTGCCTTCACGAATGATCAGGCCCATGCCTTTTTGCAGTTTTTCGCGGCCTTCTTCCAAAGTCACCGTTTCGTGGCAGTTTTGAATTCCCGCCAGCAGGTAAGCATTTAAGGCTTTGCCGCGCAAAAGGGGTGCATGGCCATCCATGTTCAGATCATCAAAGGCTTCAATTTTAGCCAGAACATCCCTATCGGCATGAATCACGCCCGGGAAGTTCATCATTTCCGCCAGACCCAAAACGGACGGATGATCCTTGAAGGATTTCATTTCTTCCAGGGGGAAATCACTGCCCGTGGTTTCAAAACCCGGAAGGGCCGGAACACAGGAAGACATCTGTACAAAAAGATTCTGGTGCATCAGTTCGGAAGAACGCAAGAACCAGCTAAAGCCTTTGCCGCCCAGTACGTTGGTGATTTCGTGCGGATCACAGATCGCTGTGGTGGTTCCCAATGGCAATGTCGCTTTTTCAAATTCAAAAGGCGACATCATCGAGGATTCAATATGCAAGTGACCGTCAATAAAGCCCGGGGTCACAAAAGCACCTTCTGCATTCCAGATGCGGCGGGCGGACTGGCTTTGATATTCCATGCCCACGCCGACGATATGTTCGCCACCAATGGCAATGCAGGTCGGATAGATGTCACCCGTGATCACATCGAGCATCTGCACATTCGTGATCAGCAAATCCAAAGTACCATCGCCGCGCGCCTGCGACAGGCGGACTGGCAGTAGGTCGGCTGCAATCTTCTGGGTTTTCTTGTTGTTTAAGCTCATAGAACCAAATCCCTTGTTTTTAGAATCTGCGCCACAATACTGAAGGCAATTTCCACTGGCGCATTCGTGCCGAAGCTTTCTCCCATAGGGCAGTGGAAATTGTCGAGTGACTCTTGTGCAATGCCGGCATCAATCAGGTCCTGGCGCAGTCGGCGGGCTTTTTGATCACTGCCGATGTTGCCGACATAACTGAAACGATCGCGCTGTTTCATGACCTCCACCAAGATAGGCAAGTCTGTGCCGTGCCCCATTGTCATCAAAGTCACAAAGGACTTTTCCGGGATGCCGGCAACAAGACCCTTCATGTCGTCAGTGCAAAGAGTTTTCAGTCGGGCAGAGGTCGGAAGTTTTTCGATCCATTCCTGGCGTGGGTCCACGCAAGTGATCTTGCAATCCAGACGCATCAACAGGCGCACCAGTTCCTGGGCAATGTGTCCGGCACCGAACACCCAGATATTGAACGGGTGATTGTATTCAAAGAATTCAAAAAAGAAGCTGACAACACCACCGCAGGTCATGCCGATATCTTTTTGCAGATTCCAGTCGGCATAGTGGTGATGGGTCTTTTCGCGGATCATCTTCTGGGCTTCTTCGATGGCGCGTTTTTCAACTTTACCGCCGCCGACCGTGCCAAATTCAAGGCCGTCAGCCGACACCAGCGCGCGAGCTCCCACTTCCTGCGGGGACGAGCCTATTTGTTTTACCAGAGTCACGCTGACAAAGGATTTTCCCAAGTTCTGCAGGGACTTCATCGCGGATAGATAGTCTTCAAAGTTCATTTTACTCATGACGGGCGATCTCCATCAGCATTTCTTCCGGGGTGGCCGGGGACTTCAGGGCAGAAATCAGACCTTTGCTTTTGGCATTGGCGGCGTCTTTCAATGCAGTCCATACGCTGATCCCCAACAAGAACGGCGGCTCCCCCACGGCTTTAGAGCGGTGGACGTTTTCGCGGTTCTCGTGGTTTTCAATGAATTCCACATTAAAGACCCTTGGTGTGTCCTGCACATTCGGGATCTTATAAGTGGTCGGGGAGTGGCTCAAAAGCTTTCCATCTTTATTGTGGAAAAGCTTTTCTGAAGTCACCCAGCCCATGCCTTGAACGAACGCGCCCGTGACCTGACCCTTGTCAATGCCCGGATTAATTCGACGGCCCAGATCCATCAGAATGTCGGTGCGAAGAACCTTGTATTCACCGGTGAACAGATCCACCTGCACTTCGCTGACGGCAACACCGTTGGTGAAATATTTAAATGGAGTTCCCTGGCTGGTCTTTTTGTCAAAGCCAAGGCCTTCGGTTTTAAAGTGAGCGTATTCGCCCAATGACAGACGGTTGAAGTAGGCTTGTTTGATCGCGTCCAGCCAAGTCATGGATTTTCCGGAAGGCTTATGGGTCAGAAGTCCGTTTTCAAAATGGAATTCTTCAAACTTCAATTGGGATTCGTCCAAAGGCGGGCATTCCGCGATATCATTCATCGGCGTGCCAGCCATGATGTTCTGGAACAACCACGCCAGACGTTTTTGAATGCCGACGGCGGCCTTCAAGGCTGCCGCGCAGTTGATGTCAGATCCGCTGGAAGCCGCCGTTGGTGAAGTGTTGTGATTTTTCTCAGTCGAGGTTGCCATGACTTTGACGTCGTTGGCAGGAATACCAAAGGCGTGAGCCACGACCTGCTGGATTTTGGTGTTCACACCCTGACCCATTTCGGTGGCGCCGGTGGAAACTTGCACGGTGCCATCTTTATGAACGTTCACTGAAGCATTTCCTTGGTTCAGGAAGCGCGCGGTGAAGGCGATGCCGAACTTGGTGGCTGTCATGGACAAGCCCCGCACAGCAGTTTTGCTGCTGGCATTGAAAGCGTCGATTTCCTGACGGCGCTTATCATAGTCTGATGACTTTTTAAGGTCGGCAAAAAGTTCGGGCAGGGGGTTGTGTCCCAGGGCCTGACCATAGTGGGTCACGTTGTTATGTTCTTTTTGATAGCAATTCAGCTCGCGGATGGCCAAGGCATCTTTTTTCAAGTGCAGGGCCATGTCTTCGATGATGCTTTCAATGGTCATGGTCCCTTGCGGACCACCGAAACCACGGAAAGCGGTGTTGGAATACAGGTTGGTACGAACCACCGAACCTTCAATGTGAGCGGCTGGCAGATAGTAAGCACCATCAATGTGGAACATGGCGCGATCCAGAATTGAGCTAGATAGATCGGCGTAAGCACCCCCATCGGCATAAAGATGCGCCTTTAAGGAAAGAATGCGGCCGTCGTTATCAAAGCCCACTTCGTAGTAGTTCTTAAATGGGTGGCGTTTTCCGGTCATCATCATGTCGTCGTCTTTCGACAAACACAAACGAGCCGGGCGTTTCATTTTACTTGCCACCAGTGCTGCCATCGCCGCAAACGGGGCCGCCTGACTTTCTTTACCGCCAAAGCCGCCGCCCATGCGTTTAACGATGCAGACGACTTCATGCAGGCTCAGGCCCAAGGCTTCAGCCACCACGTGCTGGGTTTCGGTCGGGTGCTGGGAGCTGGCGTGAACTTCGATCTGACCGTCTTCCATTGGGTAGGCGATGCAGGCGTTGGATTCAAGATAGAAGTGCTCTTGACCGCCGCACTCAAAGGCGCCTTTAAGGCGGTGCGGGGCTTTGGCCATCGCCGCATCGGCGTCGCCAACTTTGAAGGCGTTGGCTTTATAAATAAAACGATCCAGTTTAATGGCTTCATCAATGGTGAATACACCGTTGTCTTTTTCAATTTCAAATTGCACGTGTTTTTTTGCGCGCAACAGGTCTTCCATGTCAGTGCCGACTAAAAGTACGGCCGGTTCGTCATAGTGACCGATCTTGTCAGCAACTAAAACCGGTTGTTCTGGAACAATCGTGCCCCACGAATTGTGGTGAAGGTCTTTGGCCGTGAAGGCCGCTAAAACGCCGCGGCATTTCAGGGCCTGGGAATAATCAACTGATTTCAGGCGACCGGCAGCAGCGGGTACACCCACTGGCAATACCAGAACTTCGCCCGCCATCATCGGGCGGTCGTCGATAAAGACGCTGCCACCAGTGACGTGGCCACGGGAAGAATCATGGGGGATGTTTTGACCTACGGACATGCTGTCATTTCCTGTTGAAGTTCAATATGGCATTTCTTGAATAAATTCTCGGCGACCTTCAGGCGGTATTCATCTGTGGCGCGAAGATCTGAAATAGGCTTGATCAGAGTGCGCACTTTTTCGCCCATGCGGGTGAAAGTATCCTCGCTGAAAGGCTGACCCTTCATTGCGGATTCGATGTCACTTAATCGAACCACCGTCGGACCAACACCGCCCATGGCGATGCGAGCGTCACTGATGGTATTGCCATCGACTTTTACCAAAGCGGCAAAGGTCACCGCAGAGATATCAAGGTCCTTACGCAGGGACACTTTAAAGAACTTGGACTTCCATTCCAGTCCCGGCACCGGGATCAGAATGCCAGTGGCAATTTCATCCGCAGTCACATCAAAGACTTTGTAGGCTTTGTAAAACTTTGGCAAAGCCACTTTGCGAAGACCCTTGGTGGACTGTAAATGAACTTCTGCATCCAGTGCCAAAAGCGCGGGGATGCTGTCACCAATCGGGGAGCCGTTCATGACGTTACCAACCAGAGTGCCTTGGTTTTTGATCTGCGGTGAAGCGAAGATGCGCAATAGGCGGGAAAGCTCTGGCAGTTTGTTTTCCAGGAAGTTTTCCAGTGCTGTCAGGGTGACGCGGGCACCGACCCAGACACCGTCAGCGGTCATTTTGATTTCACTGGTGTCAGTGATCTTGTGCAAGCTCATCACGTCATCCATGAAGGCTTTGCCTTTGTTGTGCAAAACGCCCAGATCGGTGGCGCCAGCCACCAGACGAGTTTGTGGGGATTTGGATTTTTGCTCGGTCGCCACCTGGAAGTTCGCCGGGGCGGTGAATTTCTTGGCGCCCGCTTCAATCATCAAAGAATCAGAGGCCAGTGACTGGAACTGTTTTTTCTGACTGTCTGTCAGATACTTGGCAGAAAGGGATTTCCATTTTGAAAGATCCAGATTTGTCGCAGCCGCCAGAATCGGTTCATATCCGGTGCAACGGCACAGGTTGCCGGTCAGAAAGTTGCGGGCTTTCTTTTCTGTGATGGCTTTTCCAGAGCACGCGCTTTTTTCTGCCAATGAAGACAATGAACACACCATCCCCGGCGTGCAGTAACCGCATTGACCACCGTGGAATTCGCGCATCTTGTTTTGCACTTCGCTTAAGTCGTCCTGTTCAGAAAGGCCTTCCACCGTGACCAGTGAGCCCATGTCGAAAAGGTACATTGGGGCGATGCAGGAATTGATGGCTTGGAATTCAGACCACGTGTTGTTTTCAAGTTTTGCCGAAAGCACCGTGCAGGCGCCGCAGTCGCCTTCAGCGCAAACCACTTTCGTTCCGGGAAGGGAGCTGTGATAGCGTAAATACTGGGCTAGCGGAAGGAAGGCTTTTTCGCCAGAAATGCGGTGTTCAGCGCCGTTGATAAAGACATGAATTTCGTTGCGAATTTTGTTTTCAGACATCTAAATTGGTTCTCATAAAAGGGGTCCCATGACAATAAAATTTCCCTTATGAGTTTAGCCCCTTTTGGGGGCCTCAATGTCCTCAAAAATTCAAATGTGAGCTGCCCGGGGGCCCTTATCGATTAAAAAGGGCTTTGAGTGTGGCAAGCGTGACGCGGATCGCTGGACTTTTTGCCCGTTTACTTCTTAGTCAAAGTAAAACGCATCAATGAGTCGCCTCTTCCATACACCTTAATTTTCAGTTCATCTTCTCTTTTCAGATTCAAGGATGATGTGACGGTATTGTTCGGTAGACACCGCTTCATTTTATCTTCGTTCTTGTCATCAAGATCGTCTTTGCCAGCATCAGGTTTTGCAGGCGCTGGGGATTTGCAGAACTGCTTTGGGAAAACTAATACTTTGCCGTTAATAGAAATCTCCGCCCTTACTGCACGCTGATGGCTGGAAACGTTTGTCATTGTCAGTGTGTAGTTACCGTCCTTTACGGAGGGCCTTAGGGAAAGTCCTGAAACTGTTTTGCCAACCATGTTAATGGAATCATAGGAGCCGGTCTCTTGCAGGCCTTTATCTGTCAGAGTGAATACTTTGGTAGGGCTGCCGTCGTTGGAGTAATCGAAGATCATCAATTTACCCTGGACGGGTTTGTCGGTGATTAGCACGGATCGAAGCTTCTTAGTCGTAACGCCATTTAAAGTTTGTGTCGGAGTTGAATCGATAAGCTTCGCTCCATCCCATCTAAAAATAGAGGGAGATCCGACTTCTTTTCCATCAAGGATTTGAACAACTATTTCCGGTTTCCCATCCTGGTTAAAGTCCTTTGTTTCAAGGGATAAGCATGAGTGAATGGACGAGCTTGTGGAGAAAGTAACTGGATACTTTTTAAAACTTCCTTTTGGACCTTCTTTAAAAACAAGCAAACTGCAGTCAAGTGTTGTTGTCTTCAGGAGCACAACGTCATAAGGCAGCTTAGTTGGCCCATCAAGTTTGACTGACAATTGGTCGGCCACAACCCCGTCATTTATGGTTCGAGTGGCTCCTGTTTCTGGGTCTTTTGTAAGTGTAGCAGGAATATTTGCACTCAGGATCTTGTCTGGGACAAGCGCAGATGCATGCTGGGAGATCAATAGTATGATTGAAGCTAAAATTAAATTAGTCACTTCGTACTCCTATTTGGATACAAATGGATTAGCTGCAACTGGTTCATATTTTGAAATGTGTGACCAGACTTTGGCACCATATGAAGACGTGCTCGAAATATCGATACGTGTGATATAAGGGCCAGCGTTGTACATTATGAATCCTCTTTTCCAAGCATCTCTAAAGACGGTAAAAGAGTCAAAAGAAGCTTTTTCTTTATTCTCGTTTCCATTTGATTTTCTGAAAACGAAAGATAAGAAGGTTGTTCCGTATTGCAGGTTTGTTGGAGGGGAGAATAAGTCCAACGGATTTCTTCCTGTAGAATCTGCATTTAAATAGTTTGCAAATTTTCTGTTTGCTACAGTGGAATAAAGAGGTTGCATTAGCCCGTAGCTTGAAGCTACGATTGTTTGAGCAGTAAAGTCAAAAATGGGGCTAAAGCGCGATTTTGAATTCGGATCGCGAAGACCTGAGTTCAAAAGAATTAGTTCCTCTTTGGCTACTTTCCCTTGGTCAAGAAACCAGTTTTGACGTTCAAAGGTTGTTTCATTCTTATTTTTTGCCTTGTATCCCGCGTTGTTGATTCTCATCAATTCTGTACTTTGAAGAGATTTTCCGTTGTTGTATTCCATTTCGTAGTTGGCCGGGACGGCGCTCGGAACTGGTGATGAACCCAAGTAAACTCCATATCGATTTCTGGGTCTTAAAAGGTCAATATGTATCGCTTTGAGGTCTCTTTTGGGCCCGATTATATATTTACCAAATATCTTTTCTTTCGTTTTGTCTCGAACCGGATTTTTCCCAAATAAGGCTAAATCAACGGAGACGGGTTCGTACCTAAAGGCTGCTGGGTCAAAATTTGACTCTTGTCTTATTTGCGCTTTAATAAACTGTGGGGGGATCCCGCGCAGATGAGCATACTGCAGAATGATACTATCAAATTGTCCACTTGCTGTACCAAGAGACTTCGGATTCGCAACATTCAAGAATAATGTTATTGGTCTATATTTATTGCTGGTAGGAGTAATTATTAACTTCTGGCTGCCATTATGAACTGCCAATATTTGCTGAGAAGAAGTGGCATTTCCTTCTTTAAATAGTAAGGCGACACGATCTAGCCAAAGCCCTACCTTTATGTCATCAGGCTTATCTATTTTTGGACGGAGGCTGGCCGTGCCGGCAACCAGTTTATATGTCGCATTGATTGGGTTGGTACCATCATACAGCTTTAAGGTAAAGATTCCGCCTAGCGGGATGTTTAGATTACCCTGATCTCTAATTGAAGTTGGCGGATTGTTGCCGACAACTCCATCAGAGTTAACCTGGTCAATCTTTAGTTTAATATCAGTCAGAAGTCCGACCATTAAGCTTGTAATTAATGGAGTATTGACGCCGTCGTAGTAGTTAATCGATTCTGAGTTATCTACCTCCGGCCACATTCCTGATCGATAAATTGGCATATTACAGGAAATCTTAAGATTTCCAAGAGAGGCCGTTGTCGAGGCTGGAAAGCGATATTCTACAAATAATACATCGCCAGTAAGAACTCCATCAGTCCATTGCCCTCCTGAGAATGTAGATCCGATATTGGCTGAACATTTAAATGAGTTTTTGGGGCCTATGTTCAGCAGTCTTAAAGAATCCTTGGACCCAAGCCTCTTTGCATATTGTCGATATCTATAGCTGATGATTTAGGCATTAAGAACGATAGGTCGATTGCTGTGAAACTGTATTTGTTAGATGGATTGAAATGGAAACTATATGCGCCACGCTTGCCATTGAAGCCCTCACAGGGTTTGGCTGTCGTATTTTTGTAGGGAATGGGGGATGAGGTGCACTGGAGGACTTTCGTATCGAACTCGAATTCATTGTGGGTAATAAATGTCGATTGGCTGTAGGTAAGCGTTTTGTTTTTGCAGGTGGTGCAGTTGAGTTCCGGCATTGAGAAGTACTTTGGTTCCTCAAAATTAATATACCACCAATCACCAGTTTTCTGAGGGGTGTTTGAATTGGGAGGAAGGTCAGCTTTAGTCGGAAGGCACGCAGTGAGAATGGTAGCAAGTATAATAGTGCGAAACAGACTCATCGCAAACTCCTTAGAGTTGAAGGGTCGCGAGAGTATATATCGGCGCGTGTTTATATAAACTGGAGTTAATTAACCAGCACAGATCGTAATTTGTGTTCTGTGGAGGTTTTATGCGGACTGTTTTTAATTTGTCGTGAAATGATACGCGTTGTGGTTCATTTAAAGACCATTCGGCCGTCCCAGACAGACGCTTGGGCGGGGAGCTGGGTGTTGGGATTTCCGTCCCAGAAGAAGGATTTGAAGTAGGGTGCCATCGAGTCCCTCAAGGCCTCCCGGGACTGACGATTCTGTTCCGTCCATGCAAATCGGGCAAAGCTGGGCTTTTCGGTTTCAAAGTTCCCCAGGTAGAACATCGCATCCATGCCGTGCACAGCGCCAAAAACTTCTTTCCACGGGGAGGGGGTTTCTTTCCATTCAAAGGAATAACGATAGGTCTGTGGGTTGTAAGCTTTCACCGCCCAGAAGATTTCTTCCATCGTCATCTGCATCGCCAGGGACCCGGCGGCAGTGCTGGAATGGTACAGAGTCACCTTGTTGTCTTTGATAAGGTCTTCCTCTTTCAGATCTGCTGGAGGATTTTGAATCAGGGACCACAGCTCTTTGTCGGTGGGTTTGATCAGGGCGCCACCCAAAAGATAAGTCGCTTCATCGGTGGTTAAACCCAAGATCAGCGGAACGCGGTGGAAATTCCCGAATAAGATGCCCTCCACCCCATGCGGGAAAACGGCGTCATCTTTGAAGTGCTGAAACGGCACGATGTATTCTTGGGCCTGCACCAGTTCTTCGGTGGTGCGGGAATACAGGAACTGACGGATCCACTTGGTGTCCTTAGCTAGCAGATACGCTTCCGCTTGGGACTTTTCTTTCACCAAGCCGGCATTCACCACCAGATTTTCGATGAAGTCTTCAGAGCGGGTTTCCGCCACCCAGCGAGGATAGGCATTCGGCACACCCGCAGAACAAACCGCACGGTGGAAAAGATCTTTGGTAAGGGGTGTTTTCAAAAGACCCCACACATTCATGCAGCCTGCGGATTGACCCATGATGGTGATGTTGTCAGGATCTCCGCCGAAGCTTTCAATATTGGCGTGAATCCATTTCAGAACGGCGACCAAATCAAGAGTCACATAGTTGCCGGAACTGTCCCACTTGCTGCCTTTGTTCAAAGCCTCGTGCGCTAGTGCGCCCAGCATGCCCAGTCGATAGTTGGCACTGACAAAAACAACATCCGAAGATGATGCCAGCCATGCGCCGTCATAAAGAGGATCCGCGGACGTGCCTTTGAAATTCGATCCGCCGTGAATCCACAAAACCACCGGGCGTTTTTTCGCCGCGAAGGGTTTCCATACATTCAGATACAGACAGTCTTCGTTGCCAACCGGAGTTCCGAATTTTTCTGGCGGCACATTGGCAAAGAAATTTCCTTTTTGAGGGCAGGCGACAGGAAGTTTTGTGGCGTTGAGAGTGCCAATCCAAGGGGCCGGGGATCTGGGCGCTTTCCAGCGAAGATAACCCACCGGCGGTTCTGCATAAGGGATTCCAAGAAAGGCTTCGGTGTCGTGAGCAGTACGAAGGCCTTGGATTTTACCATCAGCCAATCGCGCGAAAGGGGCCGCTGCGTGGGAGTTCAAAGTCCAGCAGGTAAACAAGACCAGCAAAAGAGCAGAGTAAGCAAGTGATCGCATGGGGCCTCCGTCAATTTCAGTCTTAGCGAGCTTCGGAGGATCTTCCAAGAATAAAGAAATCGAATTTCATAAAAATCATGCAGACTTGGCAAGTTCTTTTAAAAAAATCGGTAATTACCGTCGAGGAAGAAATGTTCGGGGGCAATAATTTCCCCTCTGCAAAGGTCCGAAAAAAGGCCAGTTCCAAAGTGGGTCGCCGAGAGTCTTTGAGCATTGGGAAAAAACAGACAACGATTGATATCAGGTTTTGAAGGATTCAAAACCAGAGGGGAAATAAAATGAAAATGAACCATCTTGTTATCGCAGGCCTTATGATGATGTCTGCTCCGGTTTTCGCGAAATCTGGCTCTGTAGGGGCTAAAATCGTTGGTGGCGTTGAAGCTTCCATCGGTGAGTTCCCATACATCGTGTCTTTGCAGAGCAGCAGCCATTTCTGCGGCGGTTCCTTGATTAAGAAGAACTGGGTATTGACAGCAGCTCACTGTGTTCGTGGCGGCACGGTTAAAAAAGTTGTGATCGGTTTGCATGACCGCACGAATGCGTTGAATGCAGAATCCATCGCTCCGAAAAGAATCATCGCTCACCCGAACTACAATGCACGCACAATGGAAAATGACTTTGCATTGATCGAACTTTCTCAGGATTCTTCATACGCTCCAGTGGCGTTGAACCCTGCTGAAATCACTCTTCCGACTGACGGCTCTGAAATTTTGACGACAGTGGCTGGCTGGGGTGCAACTCGTGAAGGTTCTTACTCTTTGCCGACGAAATTGCAAAAAGTGGACGTTCCATTGGTTTCTACAGCAGCTTGTAACAAAGCTTACAACAACGGCATCACTGACAGCATGATCTGTGCTGGTTACGAAGGTGGCGGTAAGGATTCTTGCCAGGGTGACTCTGGTGGTCCATTGGTGGCTCAAGACGAAAACAATCAGACATACCTGGTTGGTGTTGTGAGTTGGGGTCAGGGTTGTGCTCGTGCGAACTACTATGGTGTTTATGCCAAAGTTAGCAACGCGATCGAGTGGATCAACAACACTGCTCAGTAATTCGATTTAAAAATTGAATTTCAAAGAACCCCTGGGAAAACCCGGGGGTTTTTGTTTTTTAGATGTATCAGCGGCAGGTTTGCGCCCATTTTTTCAAGTCGGCTGAAGATGATTGCGCGGGATTAAACCAGCGTGCTTCTTCAAACTTCCAGACAAAATCCATGCGGTGGGTGTTGTACACGTTCACATAGTGCAGTCCATCGCAAATGCCTTCAAGACCCTTATCAGTGACGTACCAGTCTGAATGATGGGCGGTGACTTCCGTGCGCTGCTGCTGGGAATCCTGACAGGTATAGACACAGCTCCATTTACGTTGGGTTCCGTACCAGGTTTTTTTATACAGTTGATATTTTTTGGAATACGGATCGGCGATGCAGCTGCAGGCCTCGGCAAAAGGCGGCGCCGTAAATTGAAGGGCCATGATTGCTGCAAGAATCCAGAATATAATCCTCATTCCCTCCAGGGATGCAAGAGCAGTTCCGGCCCGGGAAGAAACCAGACAGGTTTTGGCTGTCTATAAAATCGACGGTGCCGCCTTCCGGGTTAGCGATCGTGGTGTTTGGAGGCGTTGTAAGCCTTGCGCCCGGCCCGGTGTTGCAGAACGTGGGCAGAGGTTTCAAGCAGTGCGCACGACAGTTCGGCACAGCGGTCCAGCAGTTCATGCGCGGCATCGGTGAGGGCTTGGGTCTGTTGCACATAGCGCACGTTGTATTCCATGTTTTCAGAACTCCATCCCAGAGAGTGGGCGATAAATGGAAACGGCGGCAGGTGGTACCCGAGCTCTGAGAAAAAACCCATCATGTGGCCCGCAACGGCCTGCACATTGTCCTGGCCTCCGGTGATGATGAACCCGGCCACTTTGTTGCGAACCAGCTGGTTGTTTTTGATGGTGATCTGATTTTGAATGCAGTTAAAACGTTCGGCCATTTTATAATATAAAGAACTGGCCGAACCCCAGCGAATCGGGGTGGCGACGATCATCACGTCGGCCCAGTGAATCAGATCCTCATACACGCGATCCAGCTGGTCGGTTGGATCCATCTGCGTGATCGAGCAGGGCCAGGTGCAGGCATGTGCACTTTTGGAATAAAAGCCTTCGCAGTGGCGGAACTTCAGTTCGCGGATTTTTTGCAGACGCGTTTCATAGCCTTTGCTTTGCGCATGCTTCAGGGTTTGTTCCAGCAAAAGTTCTGAAGTCGATATGCGCGGATGAGCATTGTCCATCACGGTCGTGGAAATTCCCACCACCCGTAGGGGTCCCGGTTCCCGTTGCACTTTCCGGGTTAGGGGGTGAGGTTCATGGGAAATGCGGCCCCGGGGGGTGGCGCTGGTCAGATCCACCCACAGTTCGCCATTTTCAGTTTTTAAAGTGTAAGCCGGAACGCGGTCGGCTTCGTAGCCGGGTTCGCCAAATCCGGTGCGATAATGAAACTTGTAGTAATGCCACGGGCAGACCACATAGTCGCCTTCAAGCTGACCATCACCCAGCGGACCGCCGACGTGATTGCACACGCCCGATATGGCCGTGAATTCGCTGTCTTTGTAAATCAGAGCCAGCTTGGTCCGGTGAATTTCAATTTGCTGCAGATTCTTTTTCTTCAGCAGCTCCACCGGACCCAACTTGTGCCATTGAGGTTGTGACATGTCTTTATTGGAACCAAAAAGATCGGTTCAGGAAAGAAATGTCAGCCAAGTCTGATGAAGGTCAAAGATAAGGCAGGATGCGGGTGATGCGTGTGACATCTTCGCCGCGACAGCCTGTGCTTGTGCAGCGGTTGGAAACGGTGCAGGAACCCTGATACACAAAATCAGTGTCGCCGCGGACCAAAATTCCTTCAATCACGCCGGACGAGTTAAACACTGCGGATCCAGAGTTCCCGCCATAGGTGTCCAGATTGGCGACGAAATGTTCTGATTCTGTGGTGCTGCGGACTTTGGCTCCGGCAGCCACCTTGGTGGGAAGACCCACGGGATGTCCAATCACAACCAACGAGGCGCCGACCTTGACGCTTCCGGTTTTGCGGGTTTTCAAAACTGCATGATTGGTGACGGCTCTGTCCAGCTTGATCAGCGCAAAGTCCGATCCCGTTCCCAAAACTTCGCTGTGAATGATTTCAGCACAGCGATAGACTTCGCTGGAAGCGACTTCGCGGGGTTGAACACCTGCGGATTTAACGGCATAGCCAAAGACAAAACGGGTTTCACTGCAGTCACGAACCGAGCGGACGCAGTGACCAGCAGTGGCAATGACGTCAGGCGCTACTAAGGAGCCTGAGCAAAAGGCCGCATTTTCCTGCTCCCCGAAACGTTCTGAAGAACACAGATTGTAGGATCTGCGGAAAGTTTGGGCAGTGATGCGCGTGATCTCGGCACCTTCCTGCAGGTTTTCATCTTTGATTAAAGCGACCGTAGAGTCAGCCAGGCGGCGTTGCAGGGCGGACTTCACTTCGTAGAGGTCTTTTCGGTCATCATTGCCATAGATGACTTTCTCTTGCAGTTCCGGCGTGCCCTGGGTTGTTATTCCCGAGCTTTCACCGGGAGTGCTGTTTTCGCAGGCACTTAAGAGCATTAAGATAGAAAAACATAAAACTGTTTTTTGCATCCGTTATCTTCCTTTGATGGGGATTGGTGGGACGGCCTTGTCCCGGTACTGCATGACCCGCATGAAACAAAAAAAGGTTAACCGGATGGCTGTTTTTTTAGGTCCTATCAGAGGGGAATTTGAGCATTCCTATATTCTTGGTGGAACACTTTCCGGCCTAGGGCGGACGCGCAGGGTTGCTCTTAAGGCTGGGGATCAACAAAATGAGTGTTACGGAGAACGAAACATGTTGGCGGAGAATATGACCCAGGATGCGGATATCAGAGATCGTTTGGCGAAGGTTCTTGAGAGTGTGATTCAAGAGATGACTTCCTGCTATGAGCAAGTGGAAGTGACCTTTGCGGCCGGCGACAAAACAACAGTGTACAAGGTGACGGTGCCGCAGGAGTTCCGAGGGAAATTGATCGGTTCTCAGGGGAAGAACATCACGTCACTTCGTAACATTATCGGCGCAATGGCAGGCAATCATGGCTTTCGCGCTATCATAGAGCTTGTAATCTAAATCTGTCGCAGCGTTCCCTTTGTTTGTTGTACGGAACTCTTCGTCTATTTTAATCTTGCAACTTTGGTATTAAATGTAAAAAATCCCTCATGTCGGTGGGGGATTTTGTGTCTAATCAATTCGGTGCCCTGTTAAAAAATAAGCTCGAGGAAATTCAGAAAAAGAACCCTCGGTTTTCTTTCCGCTCTTTGGCCAAGAAAGTTGGTATCTCACCAGGTTGTTTGAACGAGCTGATGCACGGCAAGCGCCCTTTGAGTGAATTCTACGCCAACAAAATTGTTCTGGGTCTGGAGCTGGGTGCAGAGGAACGCAACGAAGTTTATTCTTTGATCTCTACGCGTTCCCGTAAATTTGCCGCACAAAAAACTTTGGCGGAAAAAGAGCTGGAATTGATTGCCAGCTGGGAGCACTTCGCGATCCTGAATCTGATCCGCATGAAAACCTTCAAGCCCGAGCCGGAATGGATTGCCGAGCGTCTGGCTTTGCCGCTGGAAAAAGTTCAGCAAAGTCTGGATCTGCTTTTGGATCTGGGCTTTATCAAGCGCAAAGGTAATTCCATCGCGCGTTCCGTGGCAAGTCTTGCCACCACCACCGATATTCCCAGTGAAGCATTGGTTCAGGCCCACGTGTCTGACATGCACAAGGCTATCGAAGTTCTGAAAAGAACTCCGACGGATCGTCGTGACTATTCCGCCATCACCATGGCCATCAATCCGCACAAAATGGAAGAGGCCAAGAGTTTGATTAAAAAATTCCGCCGTAAACTGTCCATGCTGGTTGAAGAGGGTGACATGACGGAAGTGTACAACCTGAATATCCAGTTTTTCCCCCTGACTGTTGCTGAAAGAGAGAAGCCGCTATGATCAAAAGAACCCTGTTACCCCTGATTCTGTTTTCATTCGCGGGGTCGCTGGCACAGGCCGCGTTTATCGGCGGTGATGAAAAAGGCAACGGCGGCAGTGTAATTTATTGCGAAAACCGTTTTGAAAATCAGCGTTTTGAAGTGCTGGATCTGTTTGAAGCCCGCGAGATTCAGACATTCGATATGGATGTTCTTGAAGGTCTTGAGTATAAAAAAATCCTGCGCCAGATGATTGCCCGTATGGGAGATATCAATCCAACCCGTGCGATTTTGTACACCTCGTTCCTGGAGACTTTTGACCGTGAAGCTTTGTTCCTGAAAGGCACCGAGTTCACCGACATCCCGGATCGTGGCTGGGGTGCTTTGCCAAAGGGTTGTATCCTGGTTCAGGGGGCAGTTCAGTACAAACGCCCAAGCATCAAGGGTCATCGCTATTACTTCAATAAAGATGTCTGGGATCGCATGACCAACACTCAGCGTTCAGCGCTGGTATTGCATGAGTTCATTTACCGCGAAGGTCTGCAGCCGGAAAATAACTTCCAGACTTCCAATGGTGTTCGTCTGCTGAACGGCTTCCTGCATTCCACAATGATGCGTGACGTGACCTTGCCTCAGTACATTGATCTGTTGCAAAGATCAGGTCTGCAGCTGGCCGACGTGAATGGTTACCACGTGTTCCTGCACTCCGGTCAGGAAACGGGTCGTGGTCAGTCCTACAGAGTATCCTTTAATGAAACAGGTGTTGTTACGTCCGCGACGCTGGCAAGATCGTTTTATCTTTCCGGTCCGGGTGGGCGTACCATGCCGGTTTATTGTGGGGCCACTGAAACAAAGGCTGTAGAGCAAGGTGGCGGCATCATCTCTTTCTGGCCAACAGGAAGGGTGAAACGCATTCAAATGGGTTGCACGTCTGCGGGTTTTGTTTTGCGTTCGAAAGAATCCATTGGTCAGGCGACAGCTTCCGAGCTGATTTATAATGAGCAGGGTTTGCTGACTCAGATCAAAACTCTTCAGCTTGAGTTGAATCATGTTGATTACAGCCTTCGTTCGACTCGTCCAGGTGGTTTTATCAACTTCTATCAGACGGGCGAGCCTGCTCAGATTTGCATCGGTAATTATTATGCCGATCATCAGCGCAGCTGGATGCGTGATGCAAGCGGTGAAGGTGTTATTGTGGCCCAGTCCGGACACGACACCTTTGGTTTGACTCTGGATGGTCGCATTTTTGAGTCCTTGAAGACCCGCTGCGGCTTCGAACAATAGTCTTTTCAGACAGAGTTCTTCAAACAAAAAAGCCCGCTGGATTCAGCGGGCTTTTTTTATTTGGTATTTTACTGTGGTATCAGTTGCCAAACATGTTGATACAGAATGTGACCAGCGCGGCATTGATAAAGTCAATGAAGCAGGAACCCACCAAAGGAACCACCAGGAAGGCCTTGTAAGCATGGCCATAACGCTGACTGAGTGAATGCATGTTGGCCATGGCGTTGGCGGTGGTGCCCATCATAAATCCGACATAACCTGCACTCATTACCGAGGCCTCGTAATCCTTGCCTCCGACCCAGAACGCAGGTCCCACGGCGGTGACCGCGACCAGAACAGCCTGCACCGTCAGGAAAACCAGAATCGGTAAGGCGGCGTTTTTCAGCTCTTCCAAGCGCAGACTCATGATGGCCATGGCAATGAACAGGGTCAGGGCCACCGAGCCGATCTCTTCAATCCATTCCGGGGATATTTTAAACACCGGCTTAGCATCTTCGATATTGCGGAAGATCGCCGCCACCACCATGGAACCAATATAGATGGGCAGGGTGATTTGCAGGGTGCTGATCCACGAACTGATCGTGGTCCCGATGCCCATAATCAGAGTCAGTGCCAAAAGGTGCATCAACAGATCGCGACCGGCGAAGGATTTCAGGATCATGGATTCATGCGGTTCGCCGCTGTTGTGATCTACCGGGTGCTTCAGCTTCTTTTTATTGATCAGATAAGTCGCCAGGGGAGTTCCAATCAATCCCCCCAGTACGATGCCACCCATGGCGGTGGTCAGGCCGATGACAGAGGCACCTTCGACGCCGGCGGCCTCAAAGACGGGACCGAATGCCAAAGCCGTGCCCGGGCCACCGGTTAAGGAAACCGCTCCGGTCAGAACCCCCATCAAAGGATGTTCGCCCATCATTTTAGCCAAGCCGATCCCGGCCACGATTTGTGCCACCAGGCCGCCGATGGTCAAAAGCAGGAAGAACACGACAGCTCTGCCGCCCTCTTTTAGCAGGCGCACAGACGCGGAATAGCCGACTGACGTGAAAAAGGTGATCATCAGGGCTTCTTCAAAGGCCTTGTTGAATGTCAGCACGAAAAGGCCGTTGGCCTTCAGGATGGAGATGATGACGGCGACAATAAATCCACCGATAACCGGTGACGGAAGATTGTACTTATCCAGAACATGGATTTTGCTTTTAATATACCGGCCGAAATAGACGACCAGTGCTGCCAGGGCGACGGTTTGAAATGCTGTTAATGTCATGACAAAAGCCTAGCGTGGCCCGTCGCCGCTGTCCACCCTTTAGCTGATCAGCCAGTTCATCAGAACCACGGACAGGGCGCCTGCGACAAATTGCTTTTGCCACAGATAAGTCATGCGCGTTTCTTTCATTTTGGCGAAGATTTCCTCCAGGGTCACGCTGATCATCGCGCCGCCGGCGAAAGCCAGAATGAACGGCAGGGATGCCGAAGTGATGCTGGTAAAGATTCCACCCAGGGCTCCACCCAGAATCTCCATGACACCAGTCATTGCGGCACCAAAGAAAGAAACCTTGCGGGACATGCCGATGGATAGGAAAGCCGCCGCAGTGGCCAGGCCTTCCGGAAAGTTTTGAAACACGATGGCGCCCACTACTGTCCAGCCGTTGGCGGCGGAAATGGAGTCAGCGCTCAGCGCAGCTCCCGAAGCCAAACCTTCGGGGAGGTTGTGCAGCATCATAGCCGTCACGAAAAGCCAGGCTCTTCGATGAACAGACCATTCGGAGGGCGACACGCTATGGATCAGATGACTCAGCCCATAGATGGAAGCCACACCGAGCGCCAGGGCAAGAGACACCCCGAAGGAACTGTGTGTGCTTGAATAAGCAGGCCCGATCAGATTGAAGGCCGCTGCCGCCAGCATCATTCCGATGGCAAAGTCCAGATTCAGACTGCGCCATGGGTTCCAGCCGGTGGTTTTGTTTTTCAGAATGGGAAGAGCACCGAGCATCGTTGAAAGCCCGGTGATTCCTCCTGCCAATAATCCCATCAGTGCGCTGCCCATGTTCTACATCCTTTCTCGATGATTCAAATCGGGATCAGGATCTGTGACTGCGGATCATCCAAGCGGCTTTTTCGTGGAAGCCGATCAGGTCTTCGTACAAAGTCACAGCACTGGTTTCTTCCGCATCTTCCGCGGTTTCCAGTCGGGATTTCAGGGCGATAGCCAGATTCGTGTGATCCTGGCTGAGCATTTCGATCATTTGATTGGCGGTCAGTTTATCCGAAGCCTCCTGGATAGAGGACAATTCGCGGAACTCTTTGAAGCTGCCCGGAGCTTTGACTTTCAAAGCGCGGATGACTTCCGCCGTGCGATCGACGAATTCAGCCAGCTGGCCGTATTGTTCTTCAAACATTTTGTGCAAAGAGAAGAACAACGGGCCTTCCACATTCCAGTGGAAGTTTTGGGTTTTAAGTTGCAGCAGATATTCTTCTGCCAGGGACTTTTTCAAAGTCTCAACGACAGAATCTGTTCCGGTTTCAACGGACTTCAGATTGCTGACGGATTTACTTTCGTTCAGTGATTGGGCGTTTTGTGATCTCATAAAATTCCTCCTTGTCACTGTCAGAGGGGTCCGTTGCAGGAACCCCGCTCTTGCCTGTAAACAGGATAAGCCAGTGTGGAGGAGGTGAACAGTTCTCTTTTTCTATAGGACCTATAGATTATGTCTATATGCTGTCTATAGGCATAGATGAAAACTATTTGAGATAGCCGAGCGGATTGTCGATTTTCAGTTGGTTTTTACCTCGGGTGGCGGACAGGCCTTCGGGCAGGTTTCTCTTTATGGTTTCAATTAGCGCCTTCAAAAGAGCCTTTCTTTGGAAGTGCGGCCCGTGAACCAAACTCACTTCCCGGGTTGGGACAGGATCTGAGAAAGGTCGCAGACGCTTTTTGTCCTGCACATCCAAAGCCGCCAGATACGGAAGCAGTGTGAAACTTTCACCCTGGTCCACCAGTTTTTTTAATGTCTCAAGACTGCCGCTTTCAAAGGTGAAGCTGCGGTCCATCACCGAAGGCGCCTTTTTGTTGCGACAAAGGGAAAGACTTTGTTCGCGGAAGCAGTGACCTTCGTTCAGCAACAGCACGTCTTCAGACGACAGATCCTTTTCATCCAGGGATTTCTGATTCAGCAGGGGATGCCCCTTGGACAGATACACATTGAAGGGTTCATAGAACAGAACGTGATTGGCGATGTTCAGATCATCAATCGGGGTGACGATGATGCCCAGATCCAGACTGTGATTGCGGATCTTTTCAATCATCGCTTCGGTTTGCAGTTCTTCAAAGGTCAGATGCAGACTGCTGTGCGCATCCTTGATCTTTTTTAGGAACAGCGGCAGCAGATAAGGCGCCAGGGTCGGGATGATTCCGATGCGCAGTTCGCCGCACAGGGATCCTTTGGCATCATCGACAATTTCTTTCAGATGCTGGGAACCTTTGACGACCAGGCGGGCCTGTTGCAGGACTTCTTCGCCGACCGAGGTTGCGCGGATGGGCTGTTTGGTGCGATCAAAAAGAATCACACCCAATTCCTCTTCCAGTTTTTGAATTTGCATGCTCAGCGTGGGCTGAGTGACATGGCATTGGCGGGCAGCGTGGCTGAAGCTGCCTGTATCGGCGACGGCAAGAATATATTCGAGTTGAGTCAGTGTCATGATACAAGCTTGCCGTTCGGGAAAAAAGCTTGCAAGCTTAATCATGGGCTTGTCATTGGAACACTATCAACAAGGTGTCTTGAAGCGCGCATTGCCACTGTCTGAAAAAGTGGTAGAGGCTTTTTACAGTCAACCACGCCACGTCTTCGTGCCGGAATACACAGTGGAAGAGGCCTACGAAGATCATCCCTTGGTGCTTTTCAACAGTCCGCCTTTTGTATCCACTATTTCCCAACCCAGCTTCGTTCTGCGCATTCTGGATCTGCTCAAACTTGAACCCGGTCAGAAAGTATTTGAACTGGGTACGGGCAGCGGCTGGAACACAGCGATGATGGCCGAGATCGTCGGCAAAGAAGGCAAAGTGGTGTCAGTCGAAGTGATCGAGGAGCTTGCAGTGCGAGCCCGGAAGATCCTGAGCGAACGTCACCTGTCTCAGGTGATCGTTAAAGCGGGGGATGGCTTTGAAGGCGATACCGCCAACGGTCCGTATGACCGGGTTATATTCACGGCCGGATCGTCCGAGTTTCCACAGAAAGTGTTTGCGCAATTGAAGGAATCCGGATGGATGGTGTTTGTGCGTAAGACACAGGGATCACCAGATATGCTGGAGCTGATTCACAAGGTGGGCTCAGAGCCGCATGTTGTGACGTCAGTGCCTTGTTCTTTCGTTAGTGTGGTCCGGGAAAAAACGGGGCCTGATTCGAAAGAACACAGTCTTTGAATCAAGCCTCCGGTGGGTGAGCAGGGTCTCATCCCAGGAAATCATCTTTCGGTTTTCGGTCACGGTTCGCCGGAGCTTTTGGCTTTAGCTCCATCACACGTTCTTTCTTTTCCTCGTCAGCTTTCACCGGCTTTTCCTCGGGTTCATCATACAGGTGATAATGCGATGCTATTTCAGCGAACTTTTCACTGGCTTCGTCGATCGCCATTCCGACTTTGCGTTCCAGCAAATCGACGATGGACTGGGCATTGCCTTTGGTGCTTTCAAGGTCATTGTCCGAAAGCTCACGCCATTTCTGCATGAGCTCTCGTTTCAGTTCCTGCCAGCCTGGACCAGGAATTTGTGATGCCATAGGGCACCTCCTTACTCTGTTTCGATCACAAGATCAATACGACGATTCTGTGCTCGTCCTGCAGCCGTGTTGTTGTTACCAACTGGATTGTCATAACCCATTCCCACGGACTCCACTTTATCCGCGGGCAGAGTTCCCTGGGATACCAGGAAGTTCTGTACGGATTGAGCACGTTTTTCAGAAAGGGCACGGTTGGCTTCAGCGCTGCCCACGTTATCCGTGTGACCTTCCACGATCACTTTGGATGGTGTGACCCCGGCCAAAGCTCCTTCGACTTTTTTCAACAGCGCCTGATTTTTAGGTCCCAGATTGGCTTGGGCTGTTGGGAATTGCAGACCTTTCAGGCGCACCATCAGCTTGCCATTTTCGGTGAACACTTCAGCTTCGTTGGGTCTTAGCTGGCTGCGCAGCGCTTGGGCACGACCCAGCAGGGCTTGCTGTTTCTGCAGCTCCATGCGCTGACGTTCGGCTTCAGTTTGCACTGTTTGCAGCTCTTGTTCTGCACTGGAATATTCCGTGCGCAGGCTTGAAATTGTGCGCTGCTGACGTTCCGCCATCAATACCAGTTCTTCCGAATTTCCGGCGTTGACCTTGCGGGTGACATCCATCAGGTGCTGGGATTCACGGGTGGCATCCTGGGAGGCACGGGCGATGATGGCGGGATTGCGCGGATCTGCTTTGATCAGCTTTTCGGCATTTTCATACTTCATCGCAGCCATACCAAAGGACTTCGGTGCATTTTTGTCGGCACCGGCTTTTTTAGCCGTGTCCAGATTGTCTTTGGCTGTTCCCAGATAAGCTTTGGTGACAGACATGATCTCCAGCTCGCGATAGCGGCTGATGATTTCGTCTCCGCGTTTGTCAGCGGGGCTCAGGTTGCCTTTTTCAATGGCGACGGTGATCTTTTCCAGATCCTTGCCGGCTTTGTCCCATTCTTTAGGGTACAGTTTTGGGGCTCCGGCTTTCATTGCACCTTCGCGGGCATCGGTGATTTGTCTCATCGATGTACGGGCGATTTCAGCGCGGGTGTTGGCTTCGCTCAGCCAGCCGCGGGAATAGGCGACCTGTTCCAGAATATCAGCATTGGGTTTGTCTTTTTCCTTTTTCTGTTTTGCTTTTTCCAAAGCTTTGGTGGCGTCCGTGAAGTTTTCTGGTGACAGCACGTCAATTTGTTTCGAGCGGGCCTCGCTGATCATGGCTTCGGTTTTTTCAATCTCGGCCGTCGGATTGGCACTGGAAGATATTGGCTGCACGCTTGGCGGCTTGCTGGCGCAACCTGCGATAAATCCGGCAACAGCCACAGATGCTAGTACCTTATGAGTCCGGGAAACCATAGAACGCCTCCTTCATAGAAGTAAACGAATGTGTTTTAAATTCTTGATTTAACGCTAATCCCGCGGAAGGAAAGCTTACAAGGAAAACAACCCGGAACCGGCGAATCCCTGCGTACTAACAAGCAGGCTCGGCTAAGGAAAGGTCGTGTTTGTTGCGAGATGGAAATATCAACTGAACTAGTGCATCAGCATAAAGCTGCCCAAAGAATACAAACCTGCCACGATCAGCACGCCACCAGCAATGCGTTGCTGGCGAAGTCCGGCGTGTTGAATGCCTTGACGAACCATCATGGGAACAGCACTTAATGCGGGTAAACCACCCAGCCAGAAAAGACCCAGCGTCAGACCACCAGCCCACGGGCTTTGAGTGGCAATGGCCGCAGTGACGTAAGTGTAAAGCCAGCCGCAGGGAAGAAGGGCTGTCAGTAATCCCACGACAAAGCCGGACTTTCTGACATGGAAGGCCTGCAGCCTTTTGATCACACTTAAAATGGAATGAGAAATCTTATTCGCAGACAAACGCTGTTGCCACGAAGCGGGCAGAATCAGACGAGCCCCGGAACCTACCAGCACCAATGCCAAAAGTATCGCCGAAATCCAGCGCAGGGTCACAAACTGACTGTTCAGGAAAAACTGCCCCAGAGATCCCGCCAAAACACCCAACAATACATAAGAGCACAAGCGACCCAGATGATAACTTAATAAACTATTGCGAGCACTCATCAGCGTGGCAACAGGTCCGCACATTCCGGCACAATGCCAGCTGCCGAAGAAGCTGGAGGACAATATTCCCAATGCCAGAAGTGCTGATGACATCATTGTGACCTCGGTCCGACAAGAATCAGTTCGCGGCGGGTCTTGAAACCTTCCGGAGCCAGTTCGTCCTGAACATTCACTTCTGTTTTTAGTTGTCCATTTGCCGGGATCACAGATGTCGGGATTCTGACAAAGAAATACCATTCACGTGATTCACCCGGCGCCAGATGAATCGGATTTTCCGCCACCTGAACCTGGATTCCCTGGTCCAGAAGTTGTTGAGGCAAGGTCAGATTGTAGCGGGCCCGCAAGGCGCCCTGATTTTGGATGTGCAGACGGAACTGATTTAAAAGGACTTCCTGACCATCACTGTTTTTTACGTAAGAATAGGGCAGACCGGCCCCGCGAAGGACTGCGATATGCACCGGTTCGCGCGTACTGACCGCGTAAGCCAGGCCGCCAATCAAACCCGCAATCGCCAGGATGTAAATCAGTGAACGTGGTTTAGCCAAAGAGATCTTGCTGCCATCCAGAGTGTCATAGCGAATCAGCCCTTTGGGCTTTTTCACTTTTTCCATGATTTCATCACAGGCATCAATACACGCGGTGCAGGCGATGCATTCCATTTGCAGGCCGTTGCGGATGTCGATGCCAGTCGGGCAGACTTGCACGCAGCGATTGCAAGAAACGCAGTCGCCGGCTTTTTGACTGGGTTGAGTGGTGCCTTTGCGGGGTTCGCCGCGATTCACATCATAAACCACGGCCAGGGATTTTTGATCCAGCAGCACGGACTGAATACGCCCGTAAGGGCACATGATCACGCAGAACTGTTCACGGAACCATCCGAAATCGAAAAGAATGATGGCCGTGAAAAACAGCACCAGCAGGAAATAAGTCATGTTCTGGGCCGGTGAGCCTTGGGTCATTGCCAGCAGTTCACTTGCGCTTACGAAGTAGGCAATAAAACTGTGGGCAATCACAGAAGACACGACAAAAAACAGGAACCATTTCAAAGACACTTTGCGGATTTTGGTGAAGGTCATTGGTCCGTCACGCAACTGACGGCGTTGAATGTAGGTGCCTTCCACCCATTTTTCAATACGGCGGTAAACGGCATCAATGAACACAGTCTGCGGGCACGCCCAGCCACACCAGACGCGACCCCAGATCGAGGTCACAAAGGCCAGGCCCAGAGTCAAAGTTCCGACGATATAAAACAGCATCGGCGCATCGTGGGCTTTAAACAGAACCCCAAACAGAGCGAACTCGCGTTTGGGGATGTCCAGCAGAATGGTCTGATGACCATTGAAAGTCGTCCAGGGCAGGATCAGGAACACAATCAGCAAAACGATCTGAGTCCAGTCACGATGACGGCGGAAGCGGCCCCGCACTTCTGCGGGGATGATATTCAACCGGTCGCCGTGCTCATCAACACTTGTCAGCTTTCCTGAATCCAACCCTGACATAACTTACTCCACTGTCTCGACAGCCTCACCTTGAGGCTCTTTCGCGCCCGCCGGGTTGCTGCCTTTTTTGGACAGAATAAACGCCGACACGGCATAGATTTCATCTTTTTTCATGACCGGCCCCCATGGCGGCATTCCTTTTTCAGGAACCCCGTCACGAATGACCTTCACCACATCCATACGAGTGGCTTTGCCATGCATCCAGAATTTATCTGTTAAATTGGGACCAATCAAACCTTGCAGCTCCTGGCCATGGCAGGAAGCACACTTCGAGGCAAACTGCGCAGCACCCACTGCCAGTACGCCGTCTTTATCAAACGCGGCCTGCAGGGATTCCTCGGTTTCCATCGGTGACGCCGTTGCGGCCTTGGCCTGAACCTGTTCGATTTCAGTCATCGCCACTTTCAGTTCATCCTGCAAAGTCGGGCCACCCCCCAGCTCATAGTGGATGTAATAGAGGAAGGCGAAAATGATAGTGAGGTAGAAGGTCCACAGCCACCAGGTTGGCAGGGGATTATCGTGCTCGATAATCCCGTCATATTCGTGGAATTTTTCCTTGTTATCGTCGCTCATTTTATTCTCCGTCTTTCAAAGGAATCTGTTCCATGTGCGCGTAAATTTCTGAGCTGTGTTTGCGGTAAACCCAGATCAGCACTCCTACAAAGAACAGGAAGAAGATCAAAAGTCCCATCGCGGTCAGATGCGTGTCAGTGAAAAATTTCAGTCCTTCCGATTTCATTGTGCTTTTCCTTTCTGACCCAGGGACTGCAGGTAAGCAATCAGGGCCACGATTTCCTTGTCTTCAAGACCTTTTGGAGCGCCGTTGGATTCCAGATCCGCAGCGATCTCTTTGGCCTGTTTCTGAGCATAAATGTCGGCGTTCGCCACAACATCATCTGCATAAGGAACATCCAGCTGCTTCATGACGGACAGTTTTTTACGCAAAACCAGGAAGTCGGTTTTTTTGTCTGCCAGCCACGGATAGTTCGGCATGATACTTTTCGGAGTCACGGCACGCGGATCCAGCATGTGGCTGTAATGCCACAGGTTCGGATATTTCTTGCCCAGACGGGAAAGATCCGGACCGGTACGTTTTGAACCCCATTGGAACGGACGATCGTACATGGACTCTTCCACGGTGGAGGCCGCTCCATAACGCATTACTTCGGAAGCGATCGGGCGAATCTGCTGGGAATGGCAGACGTAGCAGCCTTCCTTGATGTAGATATCACGACCCGCCAGTTCCAGCGGTGAATAGGGATCTACGATGTTGTTTGGATTCACATAGCGGTGCAGGGACAGCGTCGGGTAAATCTCGATCACGGAACCCACGGCAATTGCCAGGAACGCCAGGACAGAGAACACGGCTCCCATACCTTCCAGTTTGCGGTGACCCTTGGTCAGCTCGTCATAACCGGAACGGGATACTTCAATGTAAGAATCATGTTGTTCTTTTGGAGCCAGCTTGATGGTTTTGTAGATGTTGTAACACATCATCACGAAGCCCACGATGAACAGGAATCCACCCAGAGCACGAACCCAGTACAGCGGAACGATACGAACCACAGTTTCGATAAAGTCCGGATACACCAAAGTACCGTCTTCACCGACCGCCAGCCACATCAAACCTTGAGTGATACCGGCAACAACCATGGAAGTGTAGTACAGAAGCACACCGGTCAAACCGATCCAGAAGTGGTTTTCCAGAAGTTTTTTGGAGTACAGTTCAGTTCTCCACAAACGTGGCACCAGATAATAAACCATACCGAAAGTCAGGAATCCATTCCAGCCCAGAGCGCCAGAGTGAACGTGACCCACGATCCAGTCAGTATAGTGACCAACTGCAGAGATGGACTTGATGGAAAGCAGAGGCCCTTCGAAAGTGGACATGCCATAGAAGGTCAATGCCGCCACGAAGAACTTGATCAGGGGCTCGGTTCTTAGCAGGTGCCAGGAACCTTTCAAAGTCAAAAGACCATTGATCATACCACCCCAGGACGGAGCCCACAGCATGATCGAGAAGATCATCCCCAAAGTCTGCGCCCATTCCGGCAGGGAAGTGTAAAGCAAGTGGTGCGGACCGGCCCAGATATAGATAAATACCAACGCCCAGAAGTGAATGATACTGAGGCGGTAAGAATACACCGGACGATTCGCGGCTTTCGGTACATAGTAGTACATCAGACCCAGGAACGGAGTGGTCAGGAAGAATGCCACGGCGTTGTGTCCGTACCACCACTGAACCAGCGCATCCTGAATACCCGCATAAACCGGATAGGACTGCAGGAATGTCACCGGGATCTCGATAGAGTTCACGATGTGCAAAACCGCCACCGTGATAATCGTTGCAATATAGAACCAGATCGCCACGTACATGTGTTTTTCACGGCGTTGGCGCAGGGTCATAAAGAAGTTGATCGCGAAAATCACCCACACAACTGTGATGGCGATATCAATCGGCCATTCCAGTTCCGCGTATTCTTTGGACTGAGTGTAACCCAGCGGCAAAGTGATGGCGGCAGAAAGGATGATCAGCTGCCAGCCCCAGAAGTGCATTTTGGAAAGCACATCCGAAAACATTCTGGTTTTCAGCAGTCTTTGGCTGGAATGATAAATCCCGGCAAAGATCGCATTTCCGGCAAAAGCAAAGATCGCGGCATTGGTGTGCAGCGGTCTAAGACGGCCGAATGTGATCCATTCCAGATTGGCGTTCATGGGCCAATAAGCCAGTTGCAACGCTGCGATCAAGCCAAAAAGAAACGCAGCCCCGGCCCAGATCAAGGTCGCCAGGACGAACTTTTTGACAATATCGTCATCGTAGTAAATTTTTTCGATGAGATTTCCCGATGTGTTCACGATTTTTTCCTTTCGTTTTCGTCATCTA
This sequence comes from Bdellovibrio bacteriovorus str. Tiberius, assembly GCF_000317895.1. Taxonomy (NCBI): domain Bacteria; kingdom Pseudomonadati; phylum Bdellovibrionota; class Bdellovibrionia; order Bdellovibrionales; family Pseudobdellovibrionaceae; genus Bdellovibrio; species Bdellovibrio bacteriovorus. The sequence goes on along the minus strand of NC_019567.1, from coordinate 2,673,022 downwards.
AAATACGGTGTGCTGGTGTCTCGAGGTCATCGAACTGACCTTTGTTGGTGGCCCAGAGAAAGGCAGAGACAAAGCCTATTCCCAGAATTAATGCCATGGGGATCATCAATAAGATAATGTTCATCGGAAACCCCACAATGAAGAAAGAATGATAATGATAGAGCTGATCGGCATCAGAATCGCGGCCATCAGCGGATCAATGAACCCAGCCAAAGCCAGCAGTCCGCCGACAGTATTATAAACCAGGGAAATGCCCAGATTGCGTTTCAGAACATTCTGAGTCTGCAAAGAGATCTGCATCAGATCAAAGAAGGGCGAAAGACCCCCGCGAGTGAAGTACACATCCGCGCTGTTCAGGCTTAAGTCCACGCTGCCTTTCACGGCAATACCAACATCCGCGGCCTGAAGGCTGAGGGAATCGTTGGCGCCGTCGCCGATCATGCAGGTGTTTTTATGGCGGATCAGAATCTCTTTTTTGTCTTCAGGGAACAGTTCGCCATGTGCGTTTTCTTTGGCTATGCCACACTGGGCTGCCGCCTGATAGACGCGGCTTTTTTTGTCCCCGGAAAGCAGGAAGCAGTTCATGCCGTGTTTTTTCAGTTCTTGAACGGCTTGGGCAGAGTCTGCACGCAGTTCATCCAGGAAGTAAAGACGGCACAGGCTTTGACCCTCGCAAATCACTTCGATGGCGGTTTCATCCTCGTGAGTGCTTTCAGACAGGTGACGGATTTCATACAGCTTTCCGTCGATCAGGCCTTTCACACCTTTTCCCAGAATTTCCTGGGCTTGTTCCACGACCGGAAGACTTTCCGGATGAGGCCACGCTTTACGAAGTGCAAAGGCCAGCGGGTGGTAAGAGCGAGCTTCCAAAGCCAGAATGCGGGCTTGCAGGCGCGGAGAAATGATGGCCGGTTCAGAGTGGGATAGCGACAGATGCCCTTCAGTCAAAGTGCCGGTTTTATCAAAGAAGATGTTTTTAACTTCCAGCATGCGCTCAAGGCTGGTCGCATCTTTTAATAGAATTCCCAGACGCTGGGATTTCTTCAGAGCCAGTCCGAAAGTCAGCGGCGAGCCAAAGGCCAAAGCACAAGGGCAGGCCAGCACAATCAGCGCCAAAGAGCGGTTGAAGGCTTCCGACATATCCACACTGGCGTATGCCAGGAAGAACAAAACCGCGATAGAGAAAACAGTTATAATCAGATATTGAGCCAGGCGGTCAGTCAGTGCGATGAAGCGGCTTTTTTGCAAAGCCCCCTGATCCAGCTGCTGCAGAAGCTGACCCAGTTTGCTTTCGGCAAAAGTCACATTCATGCGGATCAAAACACCGTCATCCAGAACCTTGGTGCCGGCAAACAAAGTCATTCCGGAGGAAAAGACTTTAGGAAGGGATTCGCCGTTAAACAGCGACATGTCCAAAGTGGCATGGGACGACATCAAAGTCGCATCCGAAGGCAGGCTTTGCCCCTGTTTCAGCTTCAGCACATCGCCGGATTTTACGGAAGACCACGGGATCACGGCGGCCTTGCCACCGTCAACCCGCTCGTATTTTTCCATCTGGAAGAAGGACTTCATACGGGACGGGGACAGGTAGTTCTGCTGCACGCGTTTCAATAGATAGCGTGCGGACAGGATGAAGAACATGAAGCTGGCAGTGCTGTCGAAATAGATGTCACCATTTCCACGGATCAGGTTGGCCGTGGACAGCGCAAAACCGGAAAGCATGGCGATAGTGATCGGCAGATCTACATTGATAACTTTGTACTTCAAAGAGTTCCATGCGCCCTTATAGAAAGGCTGCGCTGAATACAATAGAATTGGCAGGAACAGCGCGAAGCTCAGCCAGTTAAATACAGTCGCCCAGCTGCCGGCAAGTCCGGCATACACCGGAATCACAAACAGCATGGTGTTCCCGGCACAGAAACCAGCCACCGCAATTCTTTTCAGGAAGCTGCGATTTTCAGACTGATAACGTTCAGCCAGATTGTCCTGGGCGGCCAGAGGGGAAGGTTTGTAACCAAGCTCAGCAATCACGTGCGCCACTTGCGCCAAGGAACCGTCATCGGCAAGTTTGACGGTGACAGTGCTTTGACCGAAGTTCACACGCGCAGTTTCGATGCGATCATAAAATTCAGGAAGTTTTTCCAGCAGGTGAACGCAGGAAGAACAGTGCAGTCCCTCTGCAAAGAACAGATAGTTAAAGTCCTGCTGTGGGTGGGAATAAAGCTTACGGAATTCAGGTTGATCCAGATAAGCGAAGGGATTTTGTTTTTCACCCAGTACCGGCATCTGTCGCACATGCAGGTCCAGCATTTCACACGCAGAACAGCAGTACACGGGTTCTGTTGTTCCCGCTCGGCAGTAGGCGCATTCGTGTAGGGTGGCTGTGCTCATAAACTCCTCGACCTGTCTCAAATATGCCTTTCTCCACCCCGCCCCGATATGATCGGCATCATGTTCCCCAAAATAGTCGCAAAATGTGAGGTGGGTTGGAGGCACAGGTGCTTCAATTTGCTGCACTTTACAGGCTATTTCTAAACTGGGACGGTCTAGAAATAGTCCATGCTACGGCATCCGGGGGATCCCGTTCCATGATCCAGATCAAATTCCCGCCGTTTGCTTCTAAAGTAACCATAATGTTATATATAACGACTAAAAAAACAGCGCAACTTTTTTGGATGATTGATGGCCGTCATGTATTTTCCGTCAGTTGTTCGCGACTATGAAGCTGCAGATGAATTCATCAAGGAGACAAAAGATGAAAGACTGGAATTATAAAAAGATACTCTTGGCAGGCTTGTTGATCGGCGCAGCTCCGGTCGCGGCAATGGCGGAAAAAATTAAAGGCGAGGAAGTGGCCGTCTTGACTGACGCCCCGGAAGTGCCACCACCGATCACTCGCAAACACGCCACTAAAGTGGTTGTGAATCTGGAAACTAAGGAAGTAAAACTGCGTCTGGCCGACGGGGTGGATTATACTTTCTGGACATTCGGAGGCAAGGTGCCGGGCAAGTTCATCCGGATTCGTGAAGGGGATCAGGTGGAATTCCATCTGCACAACCATCCTTCCAGTAAATTGCCGCACAATATCGACTTGCATGCAGTGACAGGTCAGGGTGGTGGTGCCGAAGGCTCCTTCACTGCACCGGGACATAGTTCCACTTTCAGCTTCAAGGCGCTGAATCCGGGCTTGTATGTTTATCACTGTGCAACTGCGCCGGTGGGGATGCACATTGCCAATGGGATGTACGGTTTGATTTTGGTTGAACCTAAAGAAGGTCTGCCAAAAGTGGACCGCGAATTCTATGTTATGCAGAGTGAGTTCTACACTAAAGGCAAATACGGTGCGCCGGGTTTGCAGCCTTTCAGCATGACTAAGGCGGTCGAAGAAAAAGCGGACTACGTGGTCTTTAACGGCAGTGTGGGTGCTTTGGTGGGCGACAATGCCATGAAAGCCAAAACTGGTGAAAAAGTCCGTTTGTTTGTGGGTAACGGTGGACCGAACCTGGTGTCTTCCTTCCACGTCATTGGTGAGATCTTCGACAAGGTTTATGTTGAAGGCGGCAAGCTGGTGAATGAAAACGTGCAGACTACTTTGGTTCCGGCCGGTGGTTCTGCCATCGTTGAATTCAAGCTGGACACTACTGGCACTTTCATTCTGGTCGATCACTCGATCTTCCGCGCCTTTAATAAAGGTGCCATCGGGATGCTGAAAGTCGAAGGTAAAGAGGATCATGAGATTTATTCCGGCAAAACTAAAGACGGTATCTATCAGCCCGAGGGGGGCGTGATCCAGGAAATCGGTGCGGAAGCTCCGAAGCAGATTCCAGCCAAAACTTTGGAAGAGCGTCTGGCGGGCGGGAAGCGTATTTACGATTCATCCTGTTTTGCCTGCCACCAAAGCAATGGCCAGGGTTTGCCGGGTGCGTTTCCTCCGCTGGCGAAATCCGACTTCCTGAACAACAGCAAGGAAAAGTCCATTTCTGCGGTGATCCACGGTCTGGAAGGTCCGGTGAAAGTGAACGGCAAAGAATTTAATTCTGTTATGCCGGCTCAGATCCTGTCTGACGAAGATGCGGCGAACGTGCTGACTTATGTATACAGCATGTGGGGCAACTCGAAGAAAGTGGTGACTCCGGCGGATGTTAAAGCTGTCCGTGCAGCAGGGAAAAAGTAAGCGTCAACGAATCAGTAAGGAGGTTGAAAATGGACGGAATTAAACAGGGTCTTCTGATCGTGGCCGTCCTTTTCATCAGCCTCAGTGCCTTGGCGCTGAATCAAGTGGTGATCCCCGGCGGAGAGTTCAAGATGCCGGCCCGGCTGAATCAGAAAAAACAGACGGTGGCCCCCTTTCAAATGGACCTGCATCCGGTGACCAATGCCGACTATCTGGAGTTTGTGAAAGCAAATCCCCAGTGGCGAAAATCCCAGGTAAAAAAGATTTTCGCTGATGCCAGCTATCTGGATTATTGGAAGAACGATCTTCATTGGGAAGACAAAGTGTCCGGGCAGTCCCCGGTGGTGCGAGTCAGCTGGTTTGCGGCACGTGAGTACTGCGCGTGGAAAGGTCTGCGGCTGCCGTTGACCAACGAGTGGGAATACGTGGCGTTAAGTCCCTTTAAAAATGACGCCGACATCAAGGCTTTGATTCTGGAATGGTACGGGCGGGGGGCGGAGTGGCCCTTGCCGAAAGTTCAAAAAGGAAGTGCCAACCGTTTGGGTGTGTATGACATGCATGGGTTGATCTGGGAGTGGGTTGAAGATTTCAACACGGCTCTGGTCACCGGTGAGTCCCGCGCTGACGGGGGGCTGGATAAAAATCTGTTCTGTGGTGCCGGGGCTTCCGGTGCAGCAGACCCGGCGGATTACGCCGCTTTTATGAGATTTGCATTTCGCAGCAGTTTGCAAGCCCGATACACTGTTCAGAATCTGGGCTTTCGCTGCGCTAAATAACAGGAGTGATTTATGAAACTGTCAAAAGTACTGCCCATTGGTGTTGTTCTGCTGATGGTGGCAATGGCCCAGGCCAATGACCATCATCATCACGCCGCCCCCGCGGCCGCGGAAAAGAGTCCGGCTTTAAGCGAGGACTCAATCTATAATTTGAATTCATCCTTGCTTGATACTGACGGGAAGAAAGTGAATCTGGAAAGCCTTCGAGGGAAGCCCGTGGTGATTTCCATGGCCTATACCAGCTGTGTGTACACTTGCCCCCTGATTGTGGCGCAAATGCAGCAGATTGAAAAAGCCCTGCAGGCCAAAGGTAAAAAAGACGTGCGCTTTGTTCTGGTCAGCTTTGATCCGGAAAAAGACAAGCCCGCGGTGTTAAAGGCCTTTGGTAAAAAGAAAGACCTCAGTGGACAGTGGAGCCTGCTGACTTCCAAGTCTGACAAAGAACCACGCGAAATCGCCAGTGTGCTGGGAATCAAGTACAGCAAAGTAGAGGGCGGCGACTATGATCATTCTTTCATTATCACTGTGCTTGACGCCGACGGTGTTCCACGTGGCCGCCAGGTGGGTGCTGCGGGGGATCCAAAAGATCTGATAAAATTCATCCCTTGATCCTGATCAAGGCGGGCGCTGAGTTTTCATCCTAAATTGGGGAAAACAAAGGAGTGATTCCATGAAAGAACTAGTCATTGAAGCTCAGAAAATTGAACCAGCGACCCGCCATTCTTTTATTTTCGAAAGTTTTGACAAGCTGGAAGGCGGCGACAGCCTGCTGATCGTGAACAACCATGATCCGCTTCCGCTGCTGCGCCAGTTCGGTGAAGCCCGTCCCAATCAGTTTGTTGATGAGTATCTTGAAAAAGGTCCGGCGGTTTGGAAGCTGCGCCTGACGAAAAAGAAAAAAGAAGGCTGCTGCGGTTTCTGCGAGTAGCCTGAAACAAGCCCCCTGTTGCGCCCGCGACAGCGCAACAGGGATCAGCTTAACAGTTTTTCACACAAGACAAACAGACACCCATCCTCTTTGGCGATATGCCGGCGAAGCAAGCTTTCATAGTCGGCCTTTAATACTTCAAAATATCCCGGATAGATTTTTTGCATGTCAGGATTTACCAGAATCTTCAAAGCTTCGGCTAACTCATGACCCAGTTCATGCTCATCCATCGGAAGACTTAAGGGACTTTGTGGGTTCAACCAGTTGAAACTGGCGTAAGCACAGGCTTTGGGGAAGCCTTCTTCATACAGCTTTCGCAGATGCTGGCGGGGGGCTTCCTGCGGATTTAAATCCAGTTCCATGCCCCGGAAATAAGTGCATAACGGTCCGCCTTCGCGCAGCAGCGGGTGACCCGCCACTGCGGGGAACAATTCCTGTTCCTCGAGGGGATGATGCACTTTTTCGACGAAATGGATGATTTCCAGAATGGAAACTTGTTCTTCAAACATTTTCAGGATGATCTGATGTTCCTGTCGCAGTTTTTCGAGAAGGGCGTTCACTTTCCACCTCCTTCAGGGCTTGGGGATCCAGAATTTCAATATGATGGTCTACGGTGCGGATCCAGCCTTGTTTGGTCCATTGGCTTAAAATGCGGATGACGGTTTCGCTCTGGGTGCCGGTGCGATCGGCAATATCCAGTCGGGTCAGGGGAAGCTGAATATAGGTTTTGTTCGAATCTTGGCGATCCAGCAGGCGCAGTAAAAAGTCCGCCACTCGATAGGGGGCCAGTTTGTGGGATTTGCAGATGTCATTCTGGAACTCCAGAAAACGCTCGGAAATCTGACGGTTCACCTTGCGGCGCAGTTCCGGGATCAGCATCAGGCGGTCAAAGAAAATGCCGATGGGGATCTTTAGCAGAGTGCTGTCTTCATTGGCGACCGCAGAAGTCGGGTAACGGGGCTGCGGCAGGCCGGCCATGGCAACGCCCAGGAATTCACCCTGGCTTAAGAAATTAAAGATTTTCACCGCTCCTTTTTCGATGGACTCCTGAATTTTGAATGATCCATATAGCACCAGATAAATGTGTTCTATGGGCTGGCCTTTTTTGAAAAGGATCTCGCGATGAGAAATGTGAATCAGCTCAAAATAAGGGGACAAAGAACGAAGATCACGGTCGTTCAGGTGGCGCAGAAAGTCTTGTTTTTTTAAAATGGCAATAATGTCTTTCATAGGACCCTCTTACTTAGAATGCGGTGCTTTCGCAGGTAACAACATGATCCGGATCAACTTCGCCACTTTTTACCCAATATTGATCCCGATCATGTGATCAGCCGTGCAGTTGGAGTAGTTTGATTCTGAGACCCGCGAAGGGTGAAATGAGGCAGTTATGAGTACGACTTCAATGGATGCTTACCGGTATTTCTTTCCTGCAGGATGGGTGATGGCCATCTGGGGAGTTTTATTGTGGATTTTGTTCCCGTGGAATCTGGTTTCCTATCCGGGACTTCATCATCCGGAAATCATGTCCGGTGGATTCTTTCTTTGTTTTGTGGCGGGCTTTTTAATGACGGCGGCTCCGCGATTCACCAACACTTTTGGCCCGACTGCGGGTGAACAGAAAGTATCGTTGTTGCTGATCGGTGTGTTGTTCGCATCCCTGCTGCCAGCAGGCAAGACCCTGTTTTATGTGAGCGTCACTGCGCTTTTCGTGTTTTTGATTTTCTATATGGCCCGCCGTTTTTTGAATCGTAAAAGCAATCCGCCGGATTCATTTCTTTTTGTCGGTGTGGGTTTAGGGGCGGGGTTGTTGGGCTGTATGGCTTTACTGGCCGGTGAATTCATCAATATTCCAGGTCCGCTGTATTCTTTGGCACGCACATTCTTGTTGCAGGTCTATGTTCTGTGTCTGGTGATGGGTGTGGGCAGCCGTTTGATTCCCGCACTTTTGGGCTGGGCTCCGCTGCCTACTGAAGCTGGCAAAGCAGCACCGCGGATTAAACTGTTCTCGTCGCTGGCGGTTCTGTTTGTGGCAAGCTTCGTTTTGGAAGTGCTGGTCAACGCGCAAGCCGGTCAGATTCTGCGCACAGCCGTCATGGCTTATATCGTGTTTTCTTTCTGGAAGCTTCATCGTCTTCCGCAGCGCCGGGCTTTTCAAAGCTGGTGGTTGTGGGGTTCCGCCTGGTTGATGTTTGTGGGACAGGCCGCAACCGTATTTGTTCCGTCTTTCCGGGTGCATTTGCTGCATGTGATTCTGGTTTCAGGTTTGGGTCTGATGACCTTCATGATCGCAACACGCGTGACTTTGTCCCATGGTAAGCATGACATGATCATAGAGAAAAGCTCCAAGGGTTTGTTCCTTGGAGCCTTCCTGATGGCGCTGGCCGGACTTACACGCCTGTCGGCGGGTTTTGCTCCGCATATCTATCAGTCCCATCTGGTGTATGCGGCATATACCTGGATTCTGGGGCTGCTGGTGTGGGGCTGGATTTTCCTGCCAAAGATGATACGCGTGAAGGAGTAGGGTGATAGAAACGTTTTGCCGCCTCAGTCTGGCGTGCCTTGCTGAAGGCGGAAACACGTTTCAAATAACCAATGACCCGGGTGGCGTGATCAACATCGTGGCTTCCACAGTCGCTGCATTTGTACAGCGTTCTTTTGTCGATATGTTCACAGGCGTTGCAGATGGTGATTTTGATATTCACACACCAATAGTTGCAGCCCGACAATGCCGCCGCACGGATCAGTTTTAAGAAACCTTCGGCGGTCAGCCTTTCTTCCAAATTAAGATGTAATGCGGATCCACCATCAAGGTACTGCATCATCTCTTTGCCGTGCAGATCCATCTTGTCCAGAGGATTCACAGAATCATTTTCCACCACATAGAAATAGGAATTGTAGCAGTCCCGCGGGACGAACAATCCGTCCTTGCGGTCCCACTGGGCGTTTTTAACCCCCAGATTTTCAGCCGGCACAAATTCGGTGTTGAACATATAGCCATAAGTTTGACGGGCTTTGCGGTTGGCATCATAAATCACTTTCAGCTTTTCGCGCACAAAGTCCTTGTACGGGCCGGAATTTTCGACGCTCAGCCCGCTGAATTCAGCGGCTTCCACCATGCCGTTAATTCCGATCGTCAAAAATTGCTTGTTCAGGGAAATGAATCCGGCAGTGTATGCCGTCAGCAGTCCGGCTTCAAAGTATTCCTGCATCAGCTCACGATAGGCGACCTGATACTTTTGCACCTTGTCCACCATCCCGGCCAGATCCAGGTTCTTTTGAACCAGGCGGTTCATGTTGATGGTGATAACATTAATCGACCCCGTGGCAACACCTCCGGCCCCCAGGGAATAACTGAAGGTGTTGTCGGAAATCTCGTTGCGCAGGCGGCAGCAGCTGGCCAGACTGTCGGCGGAATCACTCATGTACATAAAGAAGCTGTTGCCGCGGCTGAGTTCTTGCGCGCACATGGTGGCAAAGGCTGTGTCCCGCGGACCTTGTTCATCAATCAGCATGGCGGCGGTCACCACAGGGAAAGTTAGAATCGCTTTTTTACGTTCTTCGTTGAACCAGGACATGAAGTGCGCCTGAAGTTTTTCAACGCTGTCCCAGCGGGGCAGATCACCATCCGGGAATACAAAGTCACCGAACAGGGATTTGAAATAGTATTCATCATAAGCAGAAATATTCCAGAAGACGGACTGGTATCCGCGGGCAGCTGCGGGTTGGTTTAAAGCATAAACCACGTGCTGCAGGTGATTATTGATCAGGCGTTGGTGGGTTTTCAAATAGTCATCACCATAGTCCTTGCGGGCAAAGTGATCGAAGTACATCAACCATTCCACCGTGGCGACGGCCCCGGCAAACTGGGCAGACACGGCAAAAACCAGATTCACAAAGCAGCCACAGAAGCTTTCCAGATGTTGGGGGGCTTTGGATTCACCGCCCAGATCGCGCAGACCTTGCAGCAGCAGAGGATACATGGAAATGGAAGCGCAATAGGGCTTTAGCGATGTTTCATCATGAACATAGATTTCATGACTTTCGATCTGGCGTACATATTCGGCGGAAAGCTCGGGCCCGAACAATGCGGCGATTTTTCCGGCGACCAGGCTGCGGTTGATCTGGATATTGATGTCCTTGTTGATCTCTGCCTCCAGCGTCGCAATATTCTTTAAAGTGACGTTGGCGTTGGCGTCCAGTCTGGAACCTTCCGCGGCATTGGCGGCGGATTTGTACTGCTGGACGAAGGCGATCTTTTTCTGAATTTGTTCTTCAGTGAGTCTGATCATAGGGAGGGCTCCTTTGTGTTGTGTTGAAAAAGATGATTTAGAATTTTACCGGTGCGCAGATCCCGAAAGACCTGGTTTGTTGTGGGGGAATCAAGGCCACCCAAAGCGCGGACCCAGGGGCCGGTCTTCAGGTAATCAAGACCTTCAAGCAAACGAACTGAAACCTCGGTCAGGCCCGTGTAAAGGGCCGTGTGAAGATGATTGTGATGGCAGACTTTTAAAAACTGACAGAGCTCGGCTTCATGCCATTCTCCACCCAGAAACAGAACGCAAGTGATCCTGCCACGGTAACGTGTGATCAGCTGCTGCAGCAGTTCCGTGGTTAAAGGCGTGCCGGTTTTTTCAGTCCATAGCTCGGGGGAATGGCAGCCCGGGCATTTCAGCGGGCAGCCACAAACATAGAACGCCAGGGACACATGATCCGGCACTTCCTGGAAGACGATGTCGTACTTGTAGATGTTCACTGCAAGCCTCCCGATACAACAAGGATATCGGGCCGGACTTTCGTGGCATCCCTAAAAAGGGGAAAGGATGATCGGCATCATCCTGAAGAATTATTTGGAGCTTTGCAGAATTTGAATCTGTTTGTGATTCATCTTGATCTGGCCGTCACTTTCAAGTTCCGCCAGGGCACGTGAAAATGTTTCGGGTCTGAGTCCCAGCATCAGGGCCACTTCGTGCTTTTTGCCGCTTAATTGCAGCAGATCTTTGTTCTGCTCGGATTGCAGTCGGCACAGATAAGTCCACACACGTTCTTTTGCGGAAGGTGTGTTGATGTTTTCAATGACGTTATTCAGGTTTGCCATCCAGCGGACCAAAGAAGCCACCACGGATTGATACAGCAGGGGGTTCTTGTCCAGAATGGCCTGCAGGTCTTTTTTCGGCAGATAAAGAACTTCGGTGGGTTCGGTGGTTGTGGCGGTGTCGGCTTGACGATCCTGCCCCAGCAGACTGCCTTCACCAAAAGTTTTTCCGGCACTCAAAAGGCCCAGAACAATTTCTTTTCCGGCAGGGGAGATCTTGGAGATTTTCACCACACCTTTGGTGATTAAGAACAAACCTCTGGATTCTTCTTCCTGCTCAAAAACCAAGGCATTCTTGGCAAAGGTTTTTTTCTGAATCACAGAAAGGATTTGTTCAGTGACGTTTTCTTCCTGAGTGGAGCAGATCGGACAGTTGTCGATAAAGCGCTTTTCCATAACAACCTGCCGTTAGCGGATTTCCGCGCGATCGCGCAGTTTATCTTTGGACAGAATGCGGATGCTGCGACCATCAGTCTGGTCAATCAGGCCGTCTTTTTCAAATTGCGACAAAGTGCGGATGACGGTTTCAGGTGTCGTCCCGGCCCACTGGGCGATTTCACGGCGGGTCCAGTTCTGATGGGCGAAATGATCTTGCAGGAACAACAAAGCTTCGGCGATACGCTCGGAAGCTCCTTTGTCCATTTGATCCATCCATTTTTCTTCAGCCAGACGCAGGTCTTTGGAGATATGGGACAAAAGTTTCATCGCCAGATCAGGATGATTTTTGAAAATGTTCATGATCTCGGCTTTGGGAACAAAGCAGAGTTCACAGTCTTCCACCGCGACGGCAGAAGCGTGATAAGGCTCGTTGGCAAACAGCGAGCGGTAACCCAGGGTGCCGCCAGGACCCACCAAACGCAGAGTGTGCGCCGCGCCCGAGGCGGACGTCACTTCCAGTTTTACCAGGCCGGACTGAATGGTGAAAATTCCCAGCGGATCGTTGCCGGAATAGAAGATCATCTGACCTGCTTTAAAGCGGCAGGAAACGCGCGCCTTTTCCACCATAAGCAAAACATCCGGATTGGAGCACAGGATGCTATCAAGGCGGTTGCCACATGTTTTGCAGTTTTCTGGGGTGGATTGAGGGCTGCATTCTTTTTTGATCGACATAGGGGCAGTCTATCAGAAAAAGCCTTTTTCGTCATGAAAGTTTATTGATACTGCAGCAGGGCTGAGTGCAACAAAAGGCTGTCATCGAGACCTTGGAACAGGGGCGTATTCAAGCGCTGGGCCGCACTGTGAGCTTCCAGCGGCAATTCCCAGATTTTCAGGCTGGACTCGTACAAACGCTGAAATTCAGCTTCTGTGGCCTCTGAAAGTGCCTCAGTCATGGCCAAGCCTTCACGCCGTTTGAAGTAGCCCAAAAGTACGGCCTTGAAGGTTTTAAGCAAATGCAGCGGGAAAGAGTTCATATCTGACATCAGATACTCAAACTCCTTTTTAAAGACGGCATCGGTTTGCAGCATCCCCTGAATGTCGTGGAAACCAAACACCACCATCAAGCGGCGGCTGAATTCAATTTGTGCGCGGGCCTTCACGGGATCTGCAAAAAAATGATCCGCGTGAATCAGGTCATGCACAATGAAACCCAGAACATCACGGCCTTCTTCGACGAATTCCTGCATTTCCGTCAGATCCTGCAGCATCGAAACGCAGCGTTGCCCTTCGGTCTGCATGCTCAAGACCTCTTTTGGTGTTGGGACATAAGACAGCAGACGCAGCGGGTACTGGCCGTTTTCCCACGCCATCAGTGATTGCGCGACGGACAGTGGAATAGAGCGCCAGCTGTGGGCACAGAAATAGCTTAAAAGATCGTCGGGGCGCTGAAAGCGGGCCAGGGACTTGGCCTGACGCAGGTCTTCAGGAAGCTCTTTTTGCAGCAACTCGAAAAAGGTCTGACAGCTGATTCGTGAATTGACCGGAAGGGTTGCCAGCGGCTGGTTGTGCGGGCCCCCCAGAAAGTCTTTCGGGCGGCGCAAAAAGCTGAATATCAAAATGTAAATTGCCGCGATTTCCGCGTCAGACAAGGATTTGCTCTGCCACAGACGCATGAAAACCTGCAGGCACTTGTGGGCCAGCGGGCTTTGTTTTTGGAGGAATTCGTCTTCCAACAGACGATGGCGGAATCGGCCGACGCGTAACATAATTGGATTTGTAGCGGAGCCGTTAACAGAAGTCTAACAAATAAACTCTTTGCCAAGGCCCCGAATCCCTTTTCTAATAAGGAAACAACGATGCTCTAAAAGGATTTGGAGACTTCATGAAGAAAACGTTTCTTGTGATGATGTTGGTGGCCACCTCGGGAATTTCAAAGGCCCTGGCAGAAGAAAATCTCGCCAACCCCCGTTTCGATGACTATTACACAGTCAGGGAATCCCTTTCTGCTAATTCTGAAAATTTCACGGGCCCCTGGGAAGCAGCTCAAAATCTGCTGCACGAAAACGAAGAATTTTTCACTGAACTGCGCAGCCGAATTTATTCACTGGTGCGTTTTGATCATCACACCGATGGATATGGAAATGTCGGGGAACGCTACAATCGCGCCAAACACTTCGGTGGCTGGCTGAATGATCATCGCGATGAAAACTGCTACAACACACGCGCCAAAGTTTTGATGCGTGATTCAGATGTGCCGGTGGATTTTGCCTCTAACGGTTGCACGGTCTCCACGGGGAAGTGGCAGGATCCGTATGGGGATCGTCAGTATTCCCGCGCCAGTGACATTCAGGTTGATCACTTCGTTCCGCTGAAGAATGCTTACATCAGCGGAGCCCACAAATGGAATCGCACGAAGCGCTGTCTTTATTCCAATTATCTGGGCAATGAATTCCATCTGCTGTCGGTGTTCGGAAAAGAAAACGCCTCCAAGAGTGATAAAACTCCGGAAGGTTACATGCCACCGAATCCGGCCTATCGTTGTCAGTACCTGGTGCAGTGGTTGAAAGTGAAAATGATCTGGTCCCTGGGGTTAACACCACCTGAAAAAGACACCGTTTTACGACTGGCCAGCGAGAACCGCTGTGATTTGAATGAATTCGTTTATAGCGAAGCCGACCTTCAGAATCAGCGTCAGTTTATGAGTGATAATATGGCTCTGTGCCAATAGGTTCGCTCTGAGAATATGGAAAGATTAAGAAACCAATAAGGAACGGATTTCGGCCTGAAATCCCTTAAATCCGCGGTCGGGGTGCCGATAAGAACCCCATGAAAACAGTTCTTATTTTACTGGTCCTCATTGCAGCCTTCGCAGCGGAAGCGCAGGAAAGCTGCCCTCAGTCCAAAAGCACGGTCAAGGATCTGCAAAGTATTTGCGACGAACTTAATAAATCCAATCAGTCTCACTGCAAAGTGAATGCGCCGGCCAAAACCGATTCGGTGCCAGCCATCACCTATGGCATCTTAAGTGCCTCGGGCAAGATGAAGTCTCTGTTTGAGAAAATGGAAGGCATGCAGAAAGCCTTTTTGGCAGAGGCGGGTGGCTGTCCTGGCGGCTGCTCACGCATCAATGCACCAGTGGTTGAGATTGCCACACAGCCCACCGCAGTGGTGAAGCACGCATCGTGTCCGGATCAATACACAGCCCTGAAGCTCAGTTCTTCAGAGCAGCAGCGATTCGCCATCGGGCAGAGCGGGGACTATTTCAAAAAATCATTCCGGATGCGTGCGGATTCTAAAAAGTGTCAGGAAGCGGCCACCACTTATGCACAGGAAACATTGATGGGTGAAAATGAACTGGGTTCTTTTCTGGAAGACTCCAAGTGCAAATCACCGTGTTCGTATTCCTCCGTCATCCGCCTGAAAACCCAAAGTACGGGCAAAGGCGAGTGTGCGGTGGATCTGGAGTTGGCAGTGCAGTGCGGTTCTCCGAAAAAGGATCGTGAGTGGCAGACTCAAGCCAAGCTGACCAAAACTTTCAGCTGTGAGGTGGCACAATGATGAGAACCCTGTTGATTGCATTGGTGATGTCGGCGTCGGTGGCTCACGCCAAAGTCTGCAAGGACTCAGATCAGGGCCTGATTCCTGAATCCGCAGGTAAAGTCATTTATTCACTGGGTGATGAAAACTGCCTTGGGGACAGCTGCTATCGTCAGGTGGTGAAAGAATTTGATCGATGCCTGGATTCGCAGAAACTTTTGGAGTTTGCGTGTCAGCAGGGCGAAATCATCGAAAAAGAAATCCTGTGCGCGCCTGACCAGGCCTGCCGCCAGGGAGCTTGTGTCAAGAAATAGCGGAATTGGACTCGGAGCAAAATCGCACCGGGTTTTTCCGGTTCTGTTTGGCACGGGTTTTTGTCTCTGTGTAGTATGTCTGAATGACATACACAACGATTGAACTCATCGGAACTATTTTGTTTGCACTGGCGGTCATTCACACCTTCATGGTGGGGCGTATCTTGGCCTGGTCCCATCACTTTCCCAAAGATTCATTGTGGAGCAATTTTCTTCATCTATTAGGTGAAATCGAGGCGGTGTTTGCCATCTGGGCTGCCATCTTCATGGCGATTTTTATCAGTCTGGAGGGTTGGACAACCGCACTGGATTATCAGAGCAAGCTGAACTTTATTGAGCCGTTCTTTATTTTTGCCATCATGGTTGTGTGTTCAACACGGCCGGTTCTGGCGGCGGGACGCAAAGGTATTTTGTTCATTTCATCTTTGATTCAAAAAGTCTTTCGCACGCCAGCGGTTCTGACGGATATTTTTGTCGTGCTGATTCTGGGGCCTTTGAGCGGCAGTTTCATCACCGAGCCTGCGGCAATGACCGTGACGGCATTTATGCTGAACTCGATGCTGCAAAAAGAAAGCAGCAAACTGATTTACGGGCTTATTGCCGTGCTGTTCGTGAATATTTCCATTGGCGGTGCGCTGACTCCGTTTGCAGCACCTCCGATTTTGATGGTGGCCGGTAAGTGGAACTGGGACTTTGCTTTTGTCATGTCTCATTTCGGATGGAAAAGTGCGATTGCGGTTGTGATCAACACGGTTCTTTTGATTGCGGTCTTCCGCAAACAGCTGACCGAAGGCTGCATCACTTTGCGTGAAGTGGAAACTCGTCTGGCTGGTTCGCAGGCGGCGATCCCGGTGCCGGTGACACTGGTTCATTTGTTGTTTCTGACGGGGATTGTGGTGACGGCCCACTATCAGAATGCCTTTATGGGAATCTTCCTGCTGTTCCTGGGCGTGGCGGCGGTGACTCAGCGTTATCAGGATTCTTTGCGCTTGAAGGAAAGTCTGCTGGTGGCAATGTTCCTGGGTGGTATCATTCAGTTTGGTGCGTTCCAGAAATGGTGGCTGGCTCCCTTGCTGGGCAGTATGAGTGATCTTTTGTTGTTCAAAGGTGCGGTGGGTTTGACTGCTATCACCGATAATGCGGCACTGACGTATCTGGGGTCACAGGTCGAAGGGCTAACTGATGCCAGCAAATACGCACTGGTCGCAGGTGCCATCGCCGGGGGTGGACTTACGATTATTGCCAATGCGCCGAACGCAGCGGGGTATTCCATCTTAAGCCATAAGTTCCCAGGTGGTATTAAGCCATTGAACCTGCTGATTGCAGCCCTGGTGCCTACGGCGGTGGCGGTGATTTGTTTATGGATGTTATAGACACTGAAATTCAGAGGTCCTAACTTGGGAAGCCATCTTATTATGAGGTGGCTTTTTTGTTTTTTACCCTGTTAAGATTTCTCAATGGAATCCCGTTACGACGCTCTCTTTGAATTGTCCAATGACATGGTTGGTGTCTTTGGAGAAGACTGGCGTCCGACGAAACTGAATCATGTTTGGTCTGATGTGCTGGGATGGTCCACCGAAGAGCTGATGCAAATGCGCTTCAGCGACCTCATCCATCCGGACGATATCAAAAGCATTGTCAGTCGTTACGACAAGATTCAAAAAGGCGAAGTGATTCGAAACTTCCTTTTGCGTTATCGTTGCAAGGACGGCCAATACAAGTTTCTTTCCTGGAACTATCAGTACGATCCGACAGGCAACGATGCTCTTTGTGTGGCGAAGGACACGAGTCCACAAAAAATCTTTACCGAAATATCTGGTCAGGCCAACGCCGAAGGTCCCATTGGAACCTGGAGCATGGATGTTCTTACGGGCCGGCATTTCTGGTCCCGCGCTCTTTACGACATTTTTGAGGTGGATCCGCAAACCTACGATCTGGATCGTTTGCGCGGTTTTGAAATGATCGCGGAAAAAGACCGCGCCCTGATGATCGAAACCCATCAGCGTCTGATGGAGCACGGAACAGATTATGATATCGAGGTTCTGGTTCGGTCGGGCAAAGGGCGGGTGTTCCCAGCGCGAGTGATGGGAACAGCTTTGCGCCAAGAAGGGCAGATCGTTCAGATTTATGGTCTGATGTATGATGTCGCGCAAAAACGCAGCTTTGAAAAAGAGCTGCGCTATCAACAGTTCCTGTTGAAGATGTTTTTGCAGTCGTCGCCAGCCATTGTGTACGTCAAGGACTTGGGCGGTCGTTATCTGCTGGTCAGTCCCACGTTTGAACAGCTGGTGGGAAAACTCAGTGCGGATCTGGTTGGCAGAACAGACCAGGAAATTTTCGGTGTTGAAGACGCAAAACGTTTTTCTGATTCCGACAGTCAGCTGATCGCAGAACAGCGCCCGCGCAGCTATGAAGAAAGTCTGACTTTCGTGGATGGCTCGCAAAGATATTATCTGTCAGAAAAGTTCCCGCTGCGTGATGAAGGGGACCATCTGATTGCCATTGCCGGGGTGTCCACCGACATCACCGAACTTCATCGTTACCAGCAAGAGCTGGAAACTGCCAAAGAGGCCGCCGAAGCCGGAACCCGCGCCAAATCCGAGTTTCTGGCAAATATGAGTCATGAAATTCGCACCCCGATGAATTCAATCATGGGGATGTCCGAATTGTTGCTGGATACAGAGTTAAGCCCTGATCAGCGCCAGTTTGTGACAATTCTGACCCGGGCTTCCTCGAACCTGTTGAATTTGATTAATGATATTCTGGATATTTCCAAAATTGAGTCCGGCTTGATGGTGATTGAAAAAGTTCCGTTCAACGTACGGGAATCCGTCCGCCGGGCTTTTGAAATTCTGATGATCAAGGCCGTGGAAAAGAAACTGGATCTGAAATTGGATATCGACCCGCAGGTGCCCGAGAAGATTAACGGGGATGCCTCACGCTTTCAGCAGGTGCTGATCAATCTGATCGGGAACGGTTTGAAGTTCACCACCCACGGGGAAGTCAGAGTGCAGATGAAGGTGAGCGATGATCAATTGTGGGTCGGTGTGAAGGACACAGGCATTGGCATGGCGCCAGATCAAATGCAGTGGCTCTTTACACGTTTTTCACAAGGGGATTCATCGATCACGCGGCGCTTCGGCGGTACCGGACTGGGTTTGAGTATCAGCAAACAGCTGGTCGAGAAAATGGGCGGAACTATTGGAGTTACCAGTGAAATCGGCCATGGATCAGTCTTTTATTTTACGCTACCTCTGGGATCAAAATAAGATCCTTTGGTTTTTATTTTAGGAGGGGGCTAGACAAGCCCTTTTTCTTTGGTTAGGCTTTAAAACATCTCACACGAGAGGAGGACCACATGATTATGATGAATATCAGCTCATTGAATTCAATGTTGGGCCTTCTTCTGTCACAGTTCTAAGGTCACTTGTTCATTTAAGAACGGATCTTATTCTTCTGCACAATTAAATATTTGACTGTTTTTACGCCCATTTAGGGCAGTTATGGATTCGTTATGAATTTTTTCAGACGTTTGTTGTTCACTGATGTCACGCCCCTGGTGAAGTTAGCGAAAACGAAAAATATCGAGGAAAGTGATCTGCTGGCTCTGCCACCAGAACTGCATCCTCAGCATATTAAGGTTGATATGCAGGAAATCAGCTGGAAGTCCCCAAGGGCTTTGCTGTTTTCTTTGATCCGCGCTTTGCGTGATTTCACCAGACCTTCTTACACGTGGTATCTGGCAAGCTCGGTGCTGGCCCTGCTGTCGCCGGTGTTTGTGAATCGCTTTGTCGGGACTATTTCTGCCGGAGTGACGGCCGAAACTTTGCCGACGGCATTGATTTATGGTGTGGCGCTGGGGCTGTGTGGATTCCTTTCCGGTCTTTGCATGCAGCACTATTTCTTCAATTCTTTGAAGGCCTATCAGGTCGCGACGAATATTTTGAATGAGCGTCTGTTCAAACACAGTTTGAAGCTCAGTCAGAAGGCGCGCCAGAAAAATCAGGTCGGCGATATCGTCAACCACATGAGCACGGACAGTGACAACGTGTCGGACTTCCCATTGGTATTCGGGGATCTGATTTCGGCAAGCTTCCTGATCGTCGGTGTGGTGGCGATGCTGTTCTATTATATCGGCTGGTCCGCACTGGCGGCCCTGGCCGTACTTTTCACTTTGGCGCCATTAACCAATTACGTGGCAAAAAAGTTCACCCATCTTGATGAAGAGATGATGGAACACCGCGACCGTCGTGTGACCCTGATGACTCAGGCGATGAATGCGATCCGCGTGGTGAAATACTTTGCCTGGGAAAAAAGTGTTGCCAAAGAAGTGACTGAAGTTCGTGAAAAGGAACTGACCAGCCGTCGTCGTTTGGCGAAAGCGGAAGTGGTTTCAAGCCTGGGTTATCTGGCAGTATCCACACTGGTTTTGTTTGTGGCTTTGGCGGTGCATGCCTGGCGCGGGGAAAAGCTGGATGCCGCGGTGATTTTCACCTGTATTTCTTTGTTTGGTTTGCTGGAAGGTCCGTTTGGTGATTTGTCGCGACTGATTTCCCGTGCGACCAATGCCAAAGTGGGTGCTCGTCGTATCCTGGAATACCTGAATGAGGATGAAGTTGAAATCTCCACCGAAGAACGCACCGATGGTGCGGCCGTGGGGCTGCACCTGCAGCACCTGAGCCTTCGTCATGACGGAGCGGTTTCTGATGTGCTTCACGATGTGAACGTGAATGTTCCGGCGGGAAGCTCATTGGCCATTGTTGGACCGGTCGGGGCGGGGAAAAGCTCGCTGTTGATGTCCTTATTGGGGGAAGTGGCTCCGCGTGAAGGTGCGTTGCATTTTACACCGGAAATGCCGGGACGTCCGCGCATGGCCTATGTGCCTCAGGAAGCTTACATCGTTAATACATCACTGCTGGAAAACTTGCAGTTCGGTGAAGAGGTTTCCAAAGAAGAGCTTCGTCGTGCTTTGCACAACAGCTGTTTAAGCCGAGACCTGAAGGAATGGTCCGGGGGACTTCGCACCGAGATCGGTGAAAAAGGCGTGAATCTGTCCGGAGGGCAAAAGCAGCGTGTGGCGTTGGCCCGTGCGTTCTTGCGTAAACCACAGATCGTGCTTTTGGATGACCCGTTGTCAGCGGTGGATGCCGATACGGAAAATCTGCTTTGTGAGCGTCTGATTTTTGGCGCGTGGAAGGATGTGACCCGCATTGTTGTGACGCACCGACTGGAACATTTGGCGCAGTTTGATCAAGTGATTTATATCCAGCACGGACGTGTGCAGGGGCAAGGTACTTTCGCAGAACTGGTGAAATCTTGTGCGCCGTTTGCAGAGTTCTATAAAGAGCACGGCAAAACTCAAGGTGAAGAGCATGAATCCCGACCGGCAGACACGGCTCAGGAAGCAGCGTCCATCAATGAAGAGCTGGAAGCCAAAACCACCCGCGTGACGGAAGACGAGGATCGTGAAGTGGGGGCGGTGAAGGGCTCTGTATACTGGGACTATATTAGTTCCCTGGGGGGGGATGGCAAATACACCAAGCCTTTGATTCTGGCGACGCTGTTATTGGGTGCTACCGGCGTGACGGTTCTGCCCTTGGCGCAGAAAGCCTGGCTGTCTTATTATTCCGGACATCAGACCGAGTGGCTGGCTTTGACCGCCATCGGGATTTACGGGCTGATTGGTGTGATGGTTCTGGTGGGTTCATTGCTGAATCATCTGTTCTGGCTGGATCGCGGTATTCGCGCCGGCAAGAACATGCACGATAAGATGCTGAAAAGTGTTTTGAGTTCCCCGGTGCGCTTCTTTGATTCGACTCCGGTGGGGCGTATTATTCAGCGTTTTTCGCGAGATGTGGAATCGGTGGATGTGTACCTGCAATGGAGCTTTGATTCAGCCGTTCACTGTGCGTTGCAGGTGATTGTGTCGATCGTGCTTATTCTGGGCCTGATGCCTTTGATGGCGTTTGTGATTGTTCCGGTGATGGTTCTTTACTATGTGCTGCAACGGGATTATCGCCGTCCGGCTCGTGAAGTGAAGCGCTTTGACAGTGTGGCGAGGTCTCCTCGTTATGCGCACTTCAAGGAAAGCCTGCAGGGTCTGGTGGTCATTCGCAGCTTTAACAAGGCACCGTGGTTCATGCAGAATTTCTATGCGAAACTTTCGCACAGCAATCGCATGTTCTATTCACACTATATGATCAACCGCTGGTTTTCGTCGCGCATTCCGCTGGTGGGGGGCTTGATTTCCATGGCGACGGCCGTGGGTGTCAGTTTGTCGGCTTACTACGGCGTGATGGATGCCGGAACGGCCGGTCTGGTGACGTTGTACTCGCTGTCGTTCTGGGGTTTCCTGAACTGGGGTGTTCGTATCTTTGCCGATATTGAATCGCGCATGACTTCGATTGAACGTCTGAAGTTCTTCTCGAATCTGCCGGGTGAAGTGTCCGTACTGAAACCTTTGCCTGAACCACTGCGCCCGACATGGCCGGAGTTTGGCGAGATTTCCGTCGAGGGTTTGAAGGTGCGCTATGCGAACCATCTGCCGCAGGTTTTGAAAGGAATCACTTTCAAGGTCGAGGCGGGAAGCCGCGTGGGTATCATCGGTCGTACGGGCTCGGGAAAAAGCACGTTCTTCCAGTCCTTGTTCCGCTTTATTGAGGCGGAAGAAGGCAGCATCAGTATTGACGGCGTGAACACTGCCAGTGTGCCGCTGGAAAAGCTGCGTCGCAGTCTGGCGATCATTCCGCAGGATCCGACTCTGTTTATGGGAACGATCCGAAACAATCTGGATCGTTACAACGAGTATTCAGATGACGAGGTCACGGGCGCGTTGAGGCATGCTTCCATGTGGGAATATGTACAAAGCCTGCCTGAAGGCATGAACTCGACGGTGGCCGAAGGTGGCTTGAACTTAAGTCAGGGACAGCGTCAGTTGCTGTGTCTGGCAAGAGCTTTGCTAACCAAGGCGCGGGTGATCGTGATGGATGAAGCCACCGCCAGCGTGGATGTGCAGACGGATGCTCTTTTGCAAAAAGTCATTCGTACATCCTTTGCGGGCGTGACGATGTTGATCATTGCTCACCGTTTGGGAACGATTGCGGACTGTGATCAGATCGTTGAGATTTCTGCGGGCGAAGTGAAATCCATTCGTCGTCCCACGGAATTTTCACAGGAAGAGATCGAAGAAAGTCTGGTGTAATTTCAGATTTTTGCAGATAAACACAAGGCCCCCTGGTTTCTTGGCAAACCCGGGGGCCTTGTTGTTTTTATGGCAGCGAAAGCCTTTTAGAATTTCGGGATGTGATCCCTAAAGGAGGTTTTCGGTGGCCGTAAAACAAAGTGAAAAAATTCGGTACGCGGTAGTGGGTCTGGGGCATATTGCTCAGAATGCTGTTTTGCCTGGATTTACTCAGTCCACCGCCAACTCGGAGCTGGTGGCCTTGGTGTCAGGCGACGAAGTCAAACTTCAGAAGCTTTCCAAAGAATACAACGTCGATTACACCTTTGATTATTCTGATTATCGCAAGATGCTTTATTCCGGGCTTATCGATGCGGTTTATATTTCGCTTCCCAATGACATGCACGCGCGCTTTGCGGTGGAAGCCATGCAGGCCGGAGTTCACGTTCTGTGTGAAAAACCTTTGGCCATGTCGGTGGATGATGCCAAGATCATGGCCCAGGTCAGTGAAAAGACCGGCAGCCGTTTGATGACGGCTTACCGTCTGCATTTTCAGCGCGCCAATTTAAAAGCCATCGAAATTGCCAAATCTGGCCAGATCGGGGAAGTTCGCTTTTTCAACACTGTTTTTAGCATGCGTGTGAAAGAGGGGAATGTGCGCACCAGTCGCACCAAGGGCGGAGGCCCGCTTTACGACATCGGCATCTATTGTATTAACGCCGTCCGCGGTTTCTTTGGTGAACTGCCGGAAGAGGTTTTTGCTTTTGCCAATCAGGGATTCGATCAGCGTTCCAAAGAAGTGGATGAAATGCTGTCCGTGGTGATGAAGTTTTCCGGGGGCCGAATGGCGACTTTCATCTGCAGCTTCAGTGGTCAGCATCAGGCGGCCTTTGATGTGGTGGGAACAACGGGGTGCCTGCGCCTGGAAAATGCCTATGAATACTTTGACGATATGACTTTGTATTTCAGCCGGGTGAACGCCGCCACCCGTAAATACAAATTCAAAAAGAGCGATCAGTTCGGGCCTGAGATCGTGTATTTTTCCGACTGCCTGATCAATAAAAAACATCCTGAACCCAATGCCACAGAAGGAGTGCTGGATCTGATGGTGATTGAGGCCATCATGAAGTCGGTGAAGTTGCGAAAACCAGTCACCCTGACAGCGCTTAGCAAGACTTTGCATCCCACTTTGCGACAGGCTCTTCGCCGTCCGGCGGTTGAAAAGCCTTACACCGTTCATGTTGAGGCCCCGTCGATGGACTAGGTTGATTCTCAATTTAAGTCGGGGTTTGTGTCTCACCTTGAGACTGAAATGTGCTGAAATATGTAACAAAGGTTCGTAAATAGCGAGATCTTCCTAGGATTTTGTGAATGTAATTTAGAGTCGGATTATAAATGCCGATACGTTTCGTATGAAAAACTACGGAACGTTAACGGCACTTTTCTTTGTTAGCCTTTTAACAACGGTGGCTTATGCCAGCCCGGCGGCGCTGACTTATCAAGGACGCATCGTTAAAAGCAGCGGAGCACCGCTGGAATACAACGCGGTCGCCTTCCAGTTTGAAATTCTGGCGCCGAACAAGGTCTGCGTTCTTTACCGGGAACAACTGAATCACATCGACATGACAAACTCAGGCGGGGTGTTCGACGTCAAGATCGGATCTTCGCACAGTTACCCTGGGGCTCCGACCTTCACGATCCTGGATGCGTTTAACAACGGCAATCCCTTCGTGTGTGACGGGGGTTCACCTTACAATCCGGGTCTGACTGATGGCCGCTTCCTGCGTGTGAAATTCCATGATGGTTCCCAATGGCAGACGATTTCTCCGGACAATGAAATTCGCACCGTTCCTTTCGCAGGTTTTGCTTCTTCCGCGGCGACGTTGGGTTCGCATGTGGCAACTGACTTTGTGATGAAGACCGAAGTCAATGCGGGTGCTGATTGCGGTGCTGGCAGCTTCCTGACCTGGAATGCCGCGACCAAGGAATTTGGTTGTGCGGGTGTTTCTGGTGCCAGCGGCGGTACGGTTCAGTCCGTGGCAGCTTCTGCGGGCAGCAACCCTTATCTGACAGTTTCTGCTGACACGGTCACACCGTTGATCACCTTGAACGTTGGCACGGTGGCGGGCACTGTGGCTGCGGGTAATGATGCGCGTTTCACTGATTCTCGTGCGCCCAATGGGGCTGCGGGTGGGGCTTTGACGGGTACATATCCAAATCCTGGCCTTGCTGACAATACGGTGACAACACCTAAAATTGCTGCGGGTGCAGTGACTACGGAAAAGCTTTTTGCAAACCCTGGAATCAGTCGTCTGGTGATGACGGATTCTTCAACGGGGGCGACGCTGGCGCCGCTTTCTTGTGGTGCCAATCAATTACTGACCTGGTCTGTGGCTTTGGGCTGGCAGTGTACAAATCAATCTTCATTGGCTGTGGGGTCTGCAACTCAGGCGACGAACTTCCTGGGAAGTCTTGCTGGTGATGTGACGGGCACTCAAGGCGCGACGGTTGTTGCTCAGATTAAAGGTTACCCGCTGGATTTCACAGTGGCACCGACGAACAATCAGGTTTTGAAATTCAATGGCACCAGCTGGTATGCCGCGGCTGACAGCAATGCGGGCGGTACCGTGACGAATGTGACCGGCACTGCGCCGATTTCTGTGGCGACAGGCACGACGACCCCGGTGATCTCGATTTCTCAAGCGAATACGTCAACTAATGGTTATCTTTCTTCTGCGGACTGGAACACTTTTAACGGCAAACAAAATGCGCTGGGATTCACACCGCTGAATCCTGCAAACAATTTGAGTGAGCTGACTGCAACAGCCGCTACAGCCCGTACTAATCTGGGGTTGGGCTCTGCAGCCACCTTGAATTCGACAGTTCTTGTGGGGAATGCCGGAGGTTCACCAAGCATTCAGTCAGGTAACGACGCCGCCAAGCCTGCAAGTCCGGCAGCCGGGGCGATTTATTTCGCCGCTGATACGAAAGTTATCTATCAATATAACTCAGGGGCCTGGGTGGCGATTGCTTCCTCGGCTGGGGCCGGTGGTACGATTGCGGCTTTGACGGGGGATGTGACCGCTTCCGGTAACGGCACGGTCAGTGCGACAGTGAATTCTGTTGGTGGCTCAACAGCAGCGAACGTGAATTCCGCGACGGTGGCTGCAAATGCGGCGACAAATCTGAATACAGCCAGCGCCATTGTAAAACGTGATGGATCCGGTAACTTTGCTGCCGGAGCGGCAAGTTTGGGTTCTGTGGTTTTACGGGACACGGGTGCAAACACCGTAACTTTGCAGGCACCGAACACGGTGACGACTTCTTATGTTCTTAGATTCCCGGCAGCGGTGGGTTCAGCCAATCAGGTCCTGACCACGGATGCTTCTGGAAATCTTTCCTGGACATCACCGGCGGTGACGTCGGGTGTGGCGGTGACTTCACCGATTGTGAATTCTGGTACGGCGGCAGCTCCAAATATTGGCATTCAAGTGGCCAATGGAACTCAAAATGGTTATTTGGCTTCTGCGGACTGGACGACCTTTAATAATAAACTTTCAGCGACTTTGACCTCGGGGAATATCCGCGTGGGTAACGTTTCCAACGTGGCGACAGCCGTGGCACCAAGTGGTGATGTGACCATGACCAATGCGGGTGCTTTCACCGTGACAAAAGTTCAAAGCACAGCGGTCAGTGCGACGGCGCCGACGGCCGCTGGTCAGGTGCTTCGTTACAATGGCACCACTCAGTACGCTCCATCCTTCCTGCAAGTGGGTGACATCCGTTCGACGATCACACCCTTTGGCGGAGTGTTTGCAAACTCGGCATGTACGACTTCTCAAACCATGTATTATAATGCGGCCACAGACACGTTCCTTTGCCAGACGATTGCCGTCGGTGCTGCCAACTTCCCAAGTGCTCTAGTTAATGGTGGTAACAGCTTTGGTGCTGCAGCCACAGTCGGTACCAACGATGCACAAAGCCTGCAGTTTGAAACTGGGGGTACGACTCGTATCACAGTCGACACCACAGGTAATGTGGGCGTGGGGCAGGCTCCGGATGCCAATGCCAAAATCGCCATCAAGACGACATCTGCGGCTCAGGCTCCTTTGATTCTGGATACGGTGGCGTCGGGTATTCCTTCCATCGACATGCTTCGCAATGGCACCTGGAAAGGGACCGTGGGCTATAGCGATGGAGCTTCGGATGATTTGTTTATCAGCAATGGAGTTGCCGGTAATATCATCTTTGACACCAGCAACGCGGAAAAAATGCGTCTCTCGTCCGCAGGTAAGCTGGGTATCGGCGTCAGCTCTCCGATCACACATTTGCACGTAAATGGTGCGGGGATCATTGGTTCGGGGAATACCACGTTTACTGACGCCAGTAACTATGTCATTGGAGCCTCCAACTCGATCACGAACTCTGGCGGTGGTAATGCTTCGGTAATGAACATTATTGGCTCGAACAATGCCATTACGACCAGTTTGTTTAACTTCAGTATCGCTCTGGATTTGTTCGGACGCAGTAATACAGTGAATAACAACTCGGGCAACGCCGTAGTTTTGGGCCGTGACAACATTGTTTCTGCCGGCAACACAGTCACGGTCGGTAAAAGTATCACCAACAGCGTGGCAACTTCGATGCAAATCGGTGTGAGCAATACGGCCAAAATGACCATTCTGACGACAGGTTTCTTCGGTATCAACACCACGGCGCCAAGCGAGGCTTTGGAAGTCAATGGCAACGTCAAAGCTGCTTCGTATCTGTATACTTCCGATGCGCGCCTGAAAAAAGACGTTGTGACTTTGCCGATGGCACTGGAAAACGTTCTGAAACTTCGCGGGGTGAACTTCGTCTGGAAAAACAACGGCGAAAAAACGATGGGTTTCATCGCCCAGGAAGTCGAAGCAGTGTATCCAGAACTGGTTCGCACCGACAAACAGTCTGGCTATAAGGCCGTTCAGTACGGCAACATCGTGGCGGTTTTGGTGGAAGCTCTGAAGCAGGAACACGCAGAGCGTCTGCAGGACAAAGATCTTTGTCAGGGACAGATTTCTCAGGTGTCCCGTGGTTTGGCTAGCGTGAATGAATCTTCGGACAGTCGTTTGAAAAAACTTGAACAGGAAAATCAGGATTTGAAAGCACGTCTGGAGCGTCTTGAAAAAGCAATGCTGAACGGAAAATAAGACAGTGAAGATCATTGGAAAGATCATTCTTATTCTAGCCGTGTCACCGTTGCTGGTGGCACTGAACACCCAGGACACCGGTCACCGGGTGAATCGTGGCACGACCAAGGCCATCAATGCTCATAGCGTCTGTAAGAAAGTGGTAAATGCCACGGCGGACAAGGACTTTTTTGTTCCCACTAAAACAGCTGCCGAATGGACGGCATTCCGTGCAGCCACCCTCACAAATGTCTCTTTGACTAAATGTGGATCCTGTTTGGATATTTTGAACAACAATGGTTCCGAAGGGGACGGCATTTATTACGTCGATCCCACGGGAAGTTCTCCGTATCCGGTTTACTGCGACATGACCACTGATGGTGGCGGATGGACTCGCGTGTTCAAACACAATATCGCAGGCGGGTATTTTGCCGATGCCACGGACGCCAGCAGTAAAAATACGACGGCTCCGACGGCGGACCTGTATTCTATTCTAAATAAAATCGATCATTTTAAAACTGCCGGGAACAAATACCAGTTCCGCCTGACCTGGCCTGGGGAAGACCTGAAAAACATCTGGTTCCAGACGACCAATCCCACTGCGGATGTGGTGGTGGCAGGATATAAAACAGTTTTTGTTCAGGGATATACCAACTATTGGGGTGGTCTTGAATTGGGTAACGGTGCCCACGGGCCGGCGCAGACGTCGGCTTATATCGAAGGTTCTGTCAATCATGCCAACTGGTATTATGCTGTGGGGGCGTATGTGTCCTGGGGCACGACACCGGTGGGTATTCCCGCGTCTGAAATGCTGGGAACCAGCCACGGTGTCGCCGAAGTGAATCTGTGGATGAAGGACGATGACACCCACGCGGTTTATAATTCCTGTAAGGCGATCCTGGCAGCCGGAGCCTCCAAGGGCGACGGACTGTATACGATTGACATTGATGGCGCCGGGGCCACTGCACCCTATGATGTTTACTGTGATATGACGACATCCGGTGGCGGATGGACGTTGGTGGCATATTCCAATGGTGCGGTGACTGGCACCACGCCGAATGATTTTTTTGTGAACACCTACAACCTGGCCGCGGCTGGTAAACACGTGATGGCGTCTCAGCAGGCGTCGGTGAATGTCGAGGCATTTTCAATTGCCGTGAACACGACGGATGCCATGTTTGTGTCTCCATCATACAATGGGGGCGCTGCGATCATTGATTTGGCCGGCGGAAACTGGAATTATAACAGCACCAAGTGTGCCGGGAACCTTCGTCACACCAGCCGGACGGCCGGCTGTGCGGGACAAACTGCCAATGACAATTACAGTGCTTCGGATGCCTTTAACATCGCCTTCAATTCAGGTAACGAAGGCATTGTGCCATCGTATAAAGCGACGGAAGTGTGTTACAGTGGCAAGGGTAACGCGTGTAATTTTAAATTCTATCTTCGCTAAGACGGGACGTGGACAGACATGAAAATGCGAATTGCCTTGATGATTATGATGGTGCCATTTGTGCTGGGAATAAACACTCTCAGTGAAGGCTATCGTATTCCGGTCGGGGGCTCGACACGGCTTTATCTGCCTTACGTTTCTTCGCAAGGGTCCTGTTACATTGTTACCAACAACCACGCCAGCAGTGATCTTTTTGTGCCCACAAAAACATCGACGGAATGGACCACGTTTGTCGGAGCCTCAAAGCCGGCGTTTATTGTCGCGACCCAGTGTTACCCAAAATCCTGCAAAGAGATCAAAGATCTGATGGGAAGCCCGGCGGACGGGCTTTACACGATTGATTCCGATGGTACCGGTGCAAATGGATCCTATTCAGCGTATTGTGACATGACGACTGATGGGGGTGGCTGGACACGGATCTTCCGCCACAATATTGCCGGTGGATATTTTGCCAGTACGACAGATGCTCAGTCGAAAAATACCGGTGCCCCGACGGGAAATCTTTACTCTCAACTAACGAAGATTCCTGATTTTGTGACGAACGGAAAGTATCGCTTCCGTCAGACCTGGCCGGGCTATTCAGCTTATAAGAATATCTGGCTGCAAACGACAAATCCTTTGAACGACGTTGTAGTTGCGGGCTGGGTGCCGATCATGGCAACGGCCATTACTGATCGTTGGGGTGGTTTGGAGTTGGGGAACGGGGCTCACGGTCCGGTGAACAATAATAACTCTTTGCTGGATGGTTCGGTACAGTATCCGGACTGGTGGTACGCGATCGGATCCACGGTTGCTTATGGAACGCCCGCAGGTATTCCTTCTGCGGGTGCAGTTCTGGGAACTGGTGCTGGCGTGGCGGAAGTGAATCTTTGGATCAAGGAAGATGACACATACACGACTTACAATTCCTGCAAAGCCATTCTGGATGCCGGGGCATCCATCGGATCAGGATTATACACAATCAACCCTGGTGGTGGCGGTGCGATTCCGGTTTACTGTGACATGACCACAGATGGTGGCGGCTGGACACGCATCCTGAATCACAATTTTTCCGATGGTCTGTTTGCCAGCACGGCAGAGGCACTCAGTTATAATTCAGGCGCACCTCAGGCGGGTCGTTATTCCATCATGGGACGCGTGGGTGGTTTCTATCGTTCGGGTAAACTGGAGCTTCGAATCAACTGGCCGGGTTCGGGCAGTTCAATTCGTAACTGGTGGACTCAGACCAGCAACTTCACTTCGCAGGCGATTGCTGGCTACACGGCAGTGACTGTGGAATCAACCACCAACTATTGGGGCGGTCTTGAATATAACGGGGCCATGACATCGGCGCTGGCTGAAGGCTCGGTCGGGCATTCGAACTGGTTCTATGCGGTGGGAATGCTGGCAAGTGCGACCTATGGAACTCCGTCGGGGATTCCGGCATCAGATGCGGTGACGGGCGCAGGCTCTATCGGTGTTCCGCGTGTGGAACTTTGGGTGAAATAATTCAGCAACACATTCAGAAATAAAAAAAGGGAACCCGAAGGTTCCCTTTATCACATCTTTTGCTCGTGAGAGCGAAAGATTAGTGACCAGCAGGAGCTGTAGTAGCAGGAGCAGCTGGAGCTGCAGCCGCTGCAGGAGCAGCTTCTTTAGCGTGTTTTTTCTTAGCAGCTTTTTTCTCAGCTTTAACTTCAGCGTGAGCTGGAGCAGCAGGAGCAGCAGTTGTAGCAGCTGGAGCAGTTTCGTTAGCGTGAGCAACAACACCTGCGAAAGCGATAGTCATCAAGATAGAAGCGAATTTCATAGTAACCTCCTAATGGTTCTTTGTTAGCTTCAATTGCGAACTAGAAAAGGCTAACAAACGGGGTTAAATCTTTGATTAAAAGCAGATTAAATGTTTTTAATTTCAAACCCGAACTTCGCACCTGACCCTGAATGATTCTGAGCACTTAGCTTGGCATTGTGAAGAATGGCGATTTTTTGCGCGATTGCTAAACCTAGACCAAAGCCTTTAACACGAGTCTCCATATTGGAACCGCGTGAGAAGCGTTCAAAGATGAACGGCAGTTGTTCTTCCGGGATGCCCGGGCCATTGTCTTCAACCAGCAGCTCTGTTGTCTCGCGGCCATGATTGACCGTCACAGAGACCACTTCCTGATTGGGTGAATACTTGATGGCATTTTCAACGATGTTCACAATGAGATTCGTCAGCAGGTCGTTGTCGCCACGAATAGGTTTGTGTTCTTCGCCGGTTTCATTATTAATTGTGACTTTCAGTTTGATATCTTTTGATTTTGCCAGTTTCTCAACCCGAGTCAGGGCTTCAAAAACCAGTTCGTCAAAATTCAGATCTTCCAGATTCAAGGCGCCAATCCCCGCATCCACACGAGCCAACAAAAGCATTTCCTGCACGATACTGGAAAGATTGTCCACTTCCTGCAAAGCACTTTTGATAAATTGATCGACATCGCGCTGTTCAGTTTTCTGCAGCAGTTCCATTTCACCGCGCATGATTGTCAGTGGTGTCAGC
The DNA here is from genome assembly GCF_000317895.1 of Bdellovibrio bacteriovorus str. Tiberius. Lineage (NCBI taxonomy): Bacteria > Pseudomonadati > Bdellovibrionota > Bdellovibrionia > Bdellovibrionales > Pseudobdellovibrionaceae > Bdellovibrio > Bdellovibrio bacteriovorus. The sequence continues at coordinate 2,641,507 of NC_019567.1, read as the reverse complement.
AACTGGTGCGAGGCATCCGCAACGAACCGTTCCTGGGACTGGAAGGCCTGCTGAATACGATCCAGCATTTCATTCAGCGTCAGTGACAGCTGTTTGATTTCATCGTTGGCATTGGGAACGGGGACGCGATTGGAAAGCTCGGTGACTTTGATTTCCTTGGCGATCTTAATGATATTATTCACCGGGTTCAAAGCGCGCGCCGACAGGAACATTCCGCCCAGGGTTGCCACGAACAAAACAAACGGAATACCCAGTTGCAACAGCGTCAGACGCTTTTGAATCTGGGTTTCCATCAAGGTCATTGGCACGGCAATTTGCAGCATCAACTGGGGCTTGGCGGCGTTATCCAGCGGGAATGAAATCAGGCGGTACGAATCGGCCTCGGCCGAGGGAATATTGCGGATGTGTTCGATGGTGCGATAGGTGGCTTCTTCGCCCTTCCAGATGCGTTCGAAGTCTTTTTTGTAGGGCGGGCTGAACTCGCCGAAATTTCCCACGCGCGCCAGCACGGCGCCAGAACTGTGACGCACCTGAATCAGCGCTGTTCCCAGCGGGAACGGAAGGATTTTCCCGTGATCCAGTCTTAGGGGAGGGAAGCTGAGGTCCCCCTTGATGCCGATTTCAATCCCGTCGGAAACGTCGACGCAGTAATTGAATAAAGCATCGTCGAAATCCTGTTGAAGGGTGTCGATCATCATTTGGAACAGGAACATATTAAAGAAAACGGTGGTAGCGCCAAAGATCAGCACAAAGATCAGCGACAGGCGCAGACGAATGCTGAAACTTTGAAAGAAATTATAGATTTTCTTTAAGAACATAGCCTGTACCCACCACCGTATGAATCAGACGTTTCGGGAACGGGACATCGATTTTCTTTCGCAGCAAATTGATATAGACGTCAATCACGTTGCTTTCAGAATCAAAGTGAATGTCCCAGACATGTTCGGCAATGGAAACGCGGCCCAACGGGCGCTCAGGATTTCGCATGAAGTATTCAAGCAGAGCGAACTCTTTGGAAGTCAGTGAGATTTCTTGCGCACTTCTGCGGGCTTTGCGCTGGATCAGATCCAGTTCCAGATCCGCATATTTCAGGATGTTGCTGACAGCACCGCCTTGGGACGGGGCCTTTCGGCGAAGCAGCGCGCGCACGCGGGCGTGCAGTTCATCAAAAGAATAGGGCTTGGTCAGATAGTCATCAGCACCGGCATCCAGTCCATGAACTTTGTCCTTGGTGGTGGACAGGGCCGTTAGCATCAGGATCGGACCTTCATAGCCGTCACGACGGATGTGGCGGGCGGTATCAATACCACTTTGATCAGGCAGCATCACGTCCAGAATCACCAGATCATAGTCGCCTTGGGCCATGTAAGATTCAGCGGCAGATCCGCTTTCAGCCAGGTCCACGGCATAGCCAACCTCATTGAGGCCTTTTTTCAAAAAGTTCGCCATCTTTATCTGATCTTCAACGACTAGAATCCGCATGATCCACGGGCCCTTTCTGATCTTGCTTTTCTTTCATGAAATAATAATCCAGGACACTCATCAAGGATTTGTATTTCACGGCGAGTTGTTTTTTGTGCTCGGTGTTTTCACCACGGACCAGGCGCTCATAGTGGCCTTCCCAGTCCAAAGAGATGTCATTTTCGGGTTTGCTGGTTGTCAGAACTCCGCCCGTGCGATCAGCAATCAGGTTGAAAGCATTCACCGCAAAGTCGCCGTTCTTTTCAAACAGATCACGGCCCAGCGCCGAGTAAGGAACTTCCGACAGTGCCAGATTGTAAAGTGTCGGCGCAATGTCCGCCTGGGAGCCAAAGGTCTCAGGATCCATTTTTTTGCGGATAGGTTCTGGAAGGTAAAGATAGAAAGGAACCGAGCCTTTTTGCAAAAGCTCTTGTTCGGTGAAGTTCACAATCCAGAAGGTGTGATCTCCGGTGATGGCGACGATGACCTTGTCTTTCAACGGCGAGTTCTTAAGTTTCGTCATGAACTTCGCCAGCTGATCAGAAGAATAGCGATAGGTTTTAAAGCGCTTTTCCGCCAAAGCCGCGTCACCGATCAGACGGGATTTTAGTTCATCCGGGGTTTTCAGATCCGGCACCTGATAAGAGTGCGGAAGCTGATAGGGCGGATGGTTCGTGGTGGTCATGGTCAGCATGAACTGGGGCTGGGTGCTTTCGCTTAATGTCTTATAGACATAGTCAAACAGCTCTTCATCATAAACGCCCCAGTCGTGGCGTTCTTTAAGTCCGCCAAGAGCCTCGGCCATTTCGCTTTCGCCCTCGACGGTGTCAAAGCCCTGCTTGATCGCAAACTTGTTCACTTCACGCCAGCCGGGGTTTCCACCGTACAGGAAGCGGGCTTTGTAGCCGGCACTTTTGAAAACTCTTGCGGTGCTGGAACGGAACGGCACCTGCAGGTAATCACTTTCCGTCAAAAACTCGCCAATAGGTCTTTGCGGAGAGCCAATCATCAAACAGCTAAGGCTGCCAATCGTTGCGTTGGTGCTGGACAGGAAGTTTGTCAGATAGGTGTCTTCGTTCAGGTGTTTTTTGAAGTCGCCCAGCAGATTGAATTCCGGGTTGTTATAGTTAAACCAGTAAGCCCCCATCGATTCCATCACCAGCAACAGCACATGGGGGCGGTTCTTTTCTGCCCACGCATTTTTCGGTGTCTGGCGCTTCATCAGATCCAGCGGGTCGGCCGGCACCTGATCCACCGAGATCTGATAGAAATCCGCAAAGGCCTGACGGTAATTGCCGCCATAACCATAGTGGCGCAGATTGCTGTCCCATTGGGAAATCTGCTGGGCCTTAAGTTCCACCGCGCGACCGAAAGCGCGCACACCGTTAAAGCTTAGATGATTCACGAAGATGCTTTTGGAAATCCCGGTGTCCATTTCGCTCAGTGGAAACAGCGCCAAAGATCCGCGGGCTCCGATGCCGTTTAAGACAAACAATACGAAGAAGAACAGCACAAACACCGGGTAAGAGATTTTTTGCGCGCGCCACGGAAGCCACTCACGACCTTGAGTGAAGTTGATCTTAAGACCCTTCCACAAAAGATAGGTGAAAAGCCCCAGCCCCAGGAAAATCCACACGGCCGGATAGTTGCGCCAGATTGTTTTGGTGATGGCGACGGTGTCGTCTTCAAAGTATCCGAAAATCAGAACGTTGATGCGGTCCTGATAGAAGCTGTAAAAACCAAAGTCCACGGCCGTGACAAACATCACGATAAACAGCATCACGGTGTAGTAGGGAACCAGGAAAGCGGTGAAGCGGGAATAGATTTTTGAAAGTGAAGATTCAAAACCCTTCCAGAAAGTGAAGAAGCTTAAGAACAGCAGAATCAGCAAAGGAATGGCATTCACGTAAAAAAGGACGGTGCTGTCAAAGCGGAAGCCCAGAACGAAGGCTTTGAAAACCGCGGGTGCCAGCTGGGACAGTTCGCGGGCATCGCCGAAGGTGGCCATAAATGCCCAGCGCCAGACGGAACCGATAATCAGAAAAGCGACATTCACGATCAGAATGCGCTTAAGGTATAGCCAGGATTGATTGAACCAAAGTGCCCGAGTGTTTTTCATTGAGGAAGTGAAAATCTCACTTCCCGGGCTTAGGATCAATCTGGAATTTTACCGAAATCCCATTTCTTGTTTGGGTCGTCAGGCACGATCACCGTGGATTTCGGGGCGGCGGACGCCTCGACGGTTTTGATGCGTTTATCGCCGTCAGCAGAGATCTGCACCGGAGGGCCGCCCGGCTTGCGGGATTTCTCCAGGATCTTTAGCAGTGCGCCATATTGCGGCAGGGAGCGCGGCAGGGTGTAGGCACCTTTGGCTTTCTCGCCCTCAAAGAAGACCTCGACCTCATCGGAAATCTCGCGAACAACGCGGACTTTGGCGGAAAAACTCTCTGATTTTTCCTCTTCGGCTTCCTGTTCATAGATGGAAGTGTTCATTTTCTTGGCTTTAGGTGGGTTCTGGGCCTGTGCATTACCAGCTAAGGCCAGTAGCATGATGAAACTCAGCATCGTATTTCCCCTTTCTCAATATAATGCACCTCCTTTTGTTGCCGCGCAATAGGCCTTATGCTAGGGTTTCGGTGTTCTAACGAGGAGACCTTATGAATTTGGGTTGGACAGAAATCCTGCTTATCGGTGGTATCGCTTTGCTTCTTTTTGGACCAAGCAAACTTCCCAATTTGGGACGTTCTTTGGGTGAATCCATCCGTGGCTTCAAGAAGGGTTTGAATGAAGATCCTGCCGCTGACGAAAAGGAAGCTAAACAGCAGATCACTCAGAATCCGGCAAAACCGATGACTGAGCAGCAGCCACAAACTGAAGAGAAAAAAGAAACGCACAACTCATGACTTCCAGTAAAATTTCCCTGACTCAGACGGTGCAAAAAGGGGGGTGTGCTGCGAAAGTGGCGGCCTCCGAACTGCGCGAAATTCTGAGGCAGGTGAAATTCCCGGCGGCTCATCCGGCCTTGATGGTGGATGGCGGTCTTTTTGACGATGCGGCGATTTACAAGATCAACGACGAAATCGCCCTCGTGCAAACTCTTGATTTTTTCACTCCTATTGTCGACACCCCGAAATTGTTTGGCGAAATCGCGGCGGCCAACGCGCTGAGCGACGTCTATGCCATGGGCGGAAAGCCCAAGACGGCCATGGGCATTCTGGCATTTCCGTTGGCGACTTTGCCTAAGGAAGTGATCGTTGATGTCATGCAAGGGGCCAGCGACAAGATCGCTGAAGCTGACGCCAATTTCGTGGGCGGACATTCCATTGATGACGACACTCTGAAGTTCGGTCTGTCTGTAACAGGTTTTGTAAACCCGCAACGGGTGTGGACCAATGCCGGAGCCAAAGCCGGGGATCATCTGATCCTGACCAAGCCTTTGGGCACAGGGACTTTGACGGCGGGACTGAAACGCCAGGAAGTTCAGGAAGCTGACATCATGGAAGCTTTGCAAAGCATGGCTACCGTGAACAATGCCGTGGACTATATGACTGACGTGTTGAAGGCTGAAGTGCATGCGGCGACTGATATCACGGGTTTTGGTTTGTCCGGCCATGGCATGCAGCTGGCCAATGCCAGCCAAGTCAGTCTGCGAATTTCTTTTGGTAAAATCCCGCGCTTTGCCAAGGCGTTGTCATTCCTGGAAAAAGGTTTTTTGACCAAAGCGCATCGTTCAAACGCGGAATACACCAAAGAATCCATTTCGGTGTCGGGTCTTGAATCCCTGCAACAGCATTTGTTGCATGATCCGCAGACCAGCGGTGGATTGTTGTTGTCCGTTTCCCGCGAGGTCAGTGCCGACATGGTTCAAGCCTTGCGCGCCAAATTCAAATCTGCTGAAATCATTGGAGAGGTTTTGCCTCGCCAGGATAAAGCGGTGATCTTTGAGCCTTAAAAACATCAAGCCCGATGAATTAAAACGACTGTTCCAGCAAAACATCCCGTTGATGGATGTTCGCGCCCCTGTGGAGTTTCAGCAGGGCTCAATTCCCGGAGCCGTCAATCTGCCAATCATGACGGATGAAGAGCGGGCCCGGGTTGGAACGGTTTACAAAAATCAGGGAAATGAAGCGGCCGTCAAGCTGGGGCATGAGCTGGTTTCCGGCGCCGTGAAAGAGCAGCGCGTGAACGCCTGGAAAAGTTTTGTCACGGCCAATCCCGAAGCGGTCTTTTACTGTTTCCGGGGCGGTCAGCGTTCGCGCATTTCTCAGGCCTGGTTGAAAGAGGCCGGGATTGAACGTCCGCTTTTGACCGGAGGCTATAAGGCCGCCCGCAATTATCTGATCAAACAAATTGAGGAATTTTCCGTCAGACAAGAGCTGATCGCAGTGTCCGGTCCCACTGGCAGCGGGAAGACGCATTTTCTGCGTGGACTGAAGGACCATCCGATAATTGATCTGGAGGCGTTGGCTCGGCACCGAGGCTCGGCCTTTGGCAATTGGGAAGTTCCGCAGCCCACCCAGGTGGATTATGAAAACCATCTGGCCCGTGAAATCCTGCTTCTTGAGGACAAAATTCAAGGAAAAATCAAACCGCTGGTGGAGGATGAAAGTCGTCTGATCGGGCGAATCTCACAGCCGGCGACGTTCTTTATTCGGTTGCGGTCGTCACCAGTGATCTGGATTGATGAGCCTTTGGAAGTGCGAACCGACAATGTCTTTGAAGACTACATTTTGAATTCCTCGATCGGGCAGAGTTTGGCTTCGACACCTCGCTGTGCCGAGGAAAACGACATCCTTCGTGGGCAGGCATTGCAATTGTTTGCCCGGTATCGCCAGTCTTTGCAGGCAATCCACCGTAAGCTGGGGGGATTGAGAACTCAGGAAGTCATGGCAGATCTTGAAAACGCCGAGCTGCAGTACCTGAATCATGCCGAGCTTTCAGGCAATAAAGTGTGGATAGAAAAGCTGCTGCAATATTACTACGACCCGATGTATCTGGGCTCTTTGGACCGTCGTCACGTGACGGTTCTGTTCAAGGGAACCCGCATCGAGGCTGAAAAGTTCGTCCACGGCTTGCGCTGAACTAAGGCTCATTTCACTGCGCGTTATCTATTTGAAAATAAAAGAAACGAGCGCAAGATAAAGCCTTTAGTATTTAAAACAAAACCCCTTAAGAGGAGACAGCATGAATAAATTGGTCCTTGGTGGTCTGGTTGTTGCGGCTATGGCCTTCACAACAGCTTGCCAAAAGAAAGTTAAGCTCGACACTGATATGAAAAAAGCGAGCTATGCTATCGGTCAACAAATCGGTGGTAACTTGAAACAACAAAACATCGACTTCGATGCAGATGCATTGGCGATGGCTTTGAAAGACGCAGCAGCAGGTAAAAACGAAATGTCTAAAGAAGACATGCAAGCTGCTATGATGAAACTTCAAGAAATGGCGATGAAAAAACAACAGGAACAAGCTGAAGGTAATTCTAAAGCTGGTAAAGACTTCCTGGAGAAAAACAAATCTGCAGCGGGCGTGAAAACAACTGCTTCCGGTTTGCAATACATCGTTGAAAAAGAAGGCACTGGCGCTTCTCCGAAAAAAGAAGACGTTGTTAAAGTTCACTACAAAGGTACTTTAACTAACGGCGAACAGTTCGACTCTTCCTACGATCGTGGTCAACCGGCTGAATTCCCAGTTGGTGGCGTGATCCCAGGTTGGACAGAAGCTCTTCAGTTGATGAAAGTTGGCGGCAAAGCCAAGCTTTTCATTCCACCTGAGTTGGCTTACGGTCCATCCGGTCGCCCTGGCATTCCGCCAAACTCTGTTCTTGTGTTCGATGTTGAGTTGATCGACATCGTTAAACAAGACACTAAAAAGAAAAAGTAATTAATGTTCGACATTAACAAAGACCCTTTTGAGCATTTTGACCGCCTGATGAAAGAGGCGGTCACAAAGCAGATCCCGGAAGCCAACGCAATGTCGGTGGCCACCGTGGATGAAAAGGGTGTGCCCTCCGTGCGCATCGTCTATCTTAAAGAGGTGAGCAAGGGGGGCTTTGTTTTTTATGGGAACTACAGTTCTCATAAAGGCAAAGACATCGAGACTAATCCGGTTGTCTGTCTGAATTTTCACTGGCCCGCGATCTGGCAACAGATCCGCATTACCGGCAAAGCTGAAAAAATTTCGGCGGCTGAAAGTGACGCTTACTTTGCGACACGAGCCCGCTTAAGCCAAATCGGTGCCTGGGCAAGCCATCAGAGTGAAACGATTCCGGCCATCGACTGGTTGTCCCGCCGGGTTCAAGAATACGAAAAACAATTCGACGGCCAAGTTGTGCCACGTCCGCCACACTGGGGCGGGTGGAGAGTCATTCCCACCGAAATCGAATTCTGGTTCGGCCTGAACGGCCGTTTGCACGAACGCTATGTCTATCAGCGCACCGAGGACGGTGGCTGGAAGACATTCCTACGAAGCCCTTAGCTCCTTCTTTTAAATAAAAAGCCCCTACCTGCCCCCTCGGCTGCGAACAGTCCTCGCGGACGCCATCCCGTTGGGATGAGCTGCTGCGGAACTTGCCGACGGGACAGGTAGGGGCTTTTTATTTAAAAGAAGGGCGTCGACCTTTGTGCTTATGTCGACGCCCCGAAAAGGTGCCTGGTTGTTTTTTCTGGCGATGCTGCGTTAGTTAGGTAGCATCGCGCAGAGGGTTGGTTACTTTACTTGGTTCAAATATTTGTCCAGGCGGTCTTTGTTCATGGCGAAGGTTTTGGACATTTCTTTTGATTTGTCCTGGGCTTCTTTTAAGTTTGTTGGAGTACCCACTTGGATGACGCCGACCATGGCCATTGGCAGGTGGATTTTGCATTCGTAGACGTAGACGCCTTCTTCAGTGACTTTGATTGTCAGCGGTTTGTTCAGTGGGGCGCTGAAGGCTTTGGCGCCTTTTGGAACTACCACGGAAGACACGTCGTGGGACGGGTCGGTTGGGACGAACTTGATGGTGTCGCCTTTGGCTGCTTTCAGATAAGCCGGTTCGAAGACCATGATGCCTTCTTTGCCGTTGTTAAGCATTTTGATTTCGTGGGTGGCGGCTTCTGCATTCAATGCGGCGGCCAGGATCAGTGCGGTTGCGAGTACGGTTTGTTTTAGCATGGGAAACCTCTTTCATTTCTTGACTGAGATTTCGCTCTTAAATTTCGTATTCGTCAAAAAAACTGTGAGAAGAGCATGATGTTGATCATGCTTTTCTCACTTCTTTTTCACCCGGTTTTCATTCGCAGAAATGATCTTGTATAATCGGGGGTTTGAGGGGTTAAACTTCCTCTTTGGTCAGGGCCCAGATTTCCATGTCCTGCCACTTTTTATGAACCAGCAGGCGGCGTTTGCTTAAGCCCTCTTTGCGCATCTTTAAAGCCTTGGCGACTTTGATGGATTTTTTGTTTGTCGGCGCGATGCCGGCTTCCACGCGGTGAAGTTTTAATTTCTTGAAGGCGATGTCGATGCAGCCACGGGTTGCTTCCTGAGCAAATCCATAACCCCAGTAGTTATTGAAAATACGATAGCCGACATAGGCGTTTTGGAAGACCGCGCGGGAAATATCCATCAGGGTGACAAGACCAATCAGCGTGCCGTCGTCTTTCAAAAATACACCGAAAGAATAAAAGTGATCACGTGCGCGCTGGTCTTTTTCGGATTTCAGAAGTTCTTTGAATTTCCTGGGGGTCAGTTCGGATTCTGCCCAGTTGGTTTCATCCCATTCATTTTGCGGATCTCGCATGCTGGAATAGGCCTGCACCCAGTTTTCATAATCAGTGACTTCAAGGGGGCGCAGGATCAGGCGGGATGTTTTTTTAACGATGGGCAGATCTATAGACTTCATTGCTGACGAGTCTAAGCGGGATGCGCTCCAGGTTGCAATAATAATAGGTCAGATTGTGCGAGCTTTTCACCACGGCAGTATGGGATTCGTGACCGATCATTTTCACGGTGATTTTCACCGGATGGTCTTTTTTGATCGCGACCAGTTTCGGAGTGAAATAGTTGGTTCTTTGACCTTCAACCCAGATCTCGGCGCCTTCTTGTTCAGAGACGACCATGCACAGGCACATATCGGGTTTTTCAAGGCCCAGAAGTTCTTTGAGATTTTTAAACCACGTCATAAAACGCCCCCAACGAATTGCCAGAGGGTTTAGCACGGCTTTCTTCGCAATTTCCAGCCAAAAACTGAAAACTGGACCATGTAATGTTCAAAAGCGATTTAGGAACAGCAGGGAATTAATGCAGCGCCAAAGGAGCGATCAGATAAAACTCCGGTACTTCCACCGAGAAGCTCTCGCCACTTTCACCCACGAAGAAATAACGTCCCACCATACTGCCGGTGGACGTTGTCAGAGGGCAAGCGCTGTCATATTCAAAGGTTTGACCGGGCTGAATTTTGGGCTGTAATCCGACAACGCCAGGGCCGCGGACTTCTTCTTTTTTGCCCAAAGCATCGGTGATAACCCAGTGACGGCTCATCAGTTGGGCAGGAGTTGATCCGGTGTTGGTGATGGCAATTTTATAGGCAAAGAAATGATAGCCTTCAGCGGGTCGCGACTCTGTAGGGACGTAGACGACTTTCGCGGTGATTTGGAAATCAGGGATTGAAGTTTTTTGCATTGCCATAGTGACATTTAGAATAAATTTGACCGTGAAAAACGTCAATATGTTGGCTTCTTATTTCAAAGGAAGCTTCTCAATTTCGAACACCAATGGATAATGATCCGAAGGCAGACTTAATTTGGCATCCATATTGCGGGGGATGTCGTGAGCCATTCCGAACTCATCTTTGTAGCGATGCACATAAGCCGACACCGGCTTCAGATAAGGGTGCAGCAGGGGTGGGATGAAAACAAAGTCAATTTGCCGCCCGTCGGCCCGTGAAGAATTGCGGACTTGATAAAAGGTCGCACGTTCCTCAAACTCCAGCTGCGCTACCTCCAACACGTCGCGCAGCGAAGTGAGGCTATAGATGTCTTTGAACTCTTCATCGGTGCCGGTGACGCTGGCGTTGCCATTAAAGTCGCCCGCGACCATGACCGGCACCTGCGGGTGGGTTTTTTCCAGTTCCTGATAGATTTCGATCAATGTGCGCAGCTCGGCCTGACGTCGTTCAAAACCGTTGGGGTCAATTCGCTCCGGATCCAGCCGGGACTTTAAGTGCGTCAGCAGGATGATCATGAACGGTTTGTCCCGGTCCGTTTTGAAAAGCTTCAGTTCCACGACGTCCCGGGAAAACTTGTGGCTGGTGGTGATCTTACCGCCCTTGACCGGATAGCCGTGAGCCAAGCTGTCGCGCTCGTGCGGATACAGGTAGTTGATCAGGCGGTGCTTGTTGGACTGAAGGTCAAAATAGAACGGCAGCCCTTTGCGGATCAAAAACCCCACGTCGATGTTGCGTTCCGAGTTTCCCTCAATCAGACAAGGGGAATAGGCTTCATCCATAAAGAGAAGGTTGAAGTTATTCAGTGATTCAAGTCCGCCCACTTCACACAGCATGATGATGTCGGCGTTGATCTCTTTGAGGGCTTTGGCGATATCCTGAGTCTTCTTCAGAGGTTTGTTTTCATAGACCGACGTGGACAGACGCTGCCAGTGAGCTTCTTTCAGGTTCAGAGCATCCTTGGACGGGATTCCATCAAACATCAAAAACAGGTTCTCTGCATTGAGTAAGCAAAATTTTAGGTTTGTGGTCTCTGTCCACGTCATATTATGATTCTACGGAATATCACCCTAATCACAAACTAAAAGTGAGGATTTAAAGTGGCTAAAAAAGCGACTCCAGCAGCAAAGGCGGCGGGGAAGCTTCAATTCCATTCCTGGATTGAAACTTTCGACTTCGGAAAAGAACTTAAAGTAAAAAATGAAATGACAGGCTTTGTCTATTTCCTAGGGGTGGATGACTCTGCAAAGTTCGCTTCCCTGATTGAAGAGCATGGTTTGGCTTGGCAGGCAAAGACCCTGAAACAGAACGACCGTGAGGTTGTTTATTTCGCAGGCAGCAACGGCCCGGTTTGGATTCTTCGTCCACGCAAAAAAGCCAGCGTTGGCCATGACGGTCTGATTGATGAAGCAGCTTATTCCTGGGCTCGTGATCAGTTCGGCACTTTGGTGAGCCAGTTGAAAGCTCACCACCTGAAAGCAGTTCAAATGGAATTCCATGGCACTGAAGGAGCTCAGGATCTGGGTGCTTTGGTTGGTTTGGATGTGGCAGTTTATAACTTCCGTCAGTTCGTTGACGGCAAGCAACTGACCGATCTGCCAAAAGTGGCATTGAGAAAATCTCTGGGTTCTTGGGATAAAGCGGTCGTGAAGGATGCAATGTTGCGCGCGCGCGCGGTTAACGTGGCCCGTCACATGGTGAACTTGCCACCGAATGATCTGAATCCGAAATCTTTCGCGGAAATGGCAACCAAACGCCTGGGCTTCCCGAAAAACACCAAAGTCACTGTTTGGGACACCAAAAAGCTGGTTTCCGAAAAAATGGGTCTGCATGTGGCCGTAGGGCAGGGAGCTGAAAACGGTCCTTGCATGGTTCACCTTAAATACCGTCCGGCGAAGAGATCGGCTTTGAAGCCGGTGGCTATTGTCGGTAAAGGGATCACTTTTGACACCGGTGGCTTGGATATTAAACCAAGCTCAGCAATGCGTCTGATGAAGAAAGACATGGGTGGCGCGGCCAGCGTGATCGCCCTGGCTCAGTGGGCTGCGGAAAGCAACTATCCGGGTCCTTTGGATTTCTATCTGGCCTTGGCTGAAAATGCGGTGGATGGAAAGTCCTTCCGTCCGGGGGATGTGATCACGGCCCGCAGTGGGATGAAAGTTGAAATCGACAACACCGATGCGGAAGGCCGCTTGGTTCTGGCGGATGTTTTGGATGTGGCCTGTACGCAAAAAGGCACAGAAGAAGCCGAGCTGGTGATTGACGTTGCGACCCTGACGGGTGCTATCAAGGTGGGCTTGGGGGCTGAAATTGCCGGTCTGTTCTCGAACGATGATGAACTGGCCGCGGCTTTGACCAAAGCCGGTCAGCGTTCCGGTGATTTGAACTGGCGCATGCCTTTGTTTGAAAAGTACTGGGGCGATCTGTCTTCACCGTTTGCGGATTGCAAAAATTCCGGCGGCGGTTTCGGTGGCGCTATTACGGCGGCATTGTTCCTGCAAAAATTCGTGCGTGGAAAAAAATGGGCGCACTTGGATGTGTATGCATGGACGGACAAGGCTCAGGGGGCTTTGCTTTCCAGCGGCGGCAGCGGTCAGCCGGTTCAGTGCTTGATTGAGTTCCTGAACTCCCGTCTGAAATAGTTCTTTTAAAAACCCGCACCTGATAAGTGCGGGTTTTTTTAGTCGATGGGATTTATTCGCACTGGGAACAGTGGCCATAAAAGACGACGGACAGATTGGCTTTGGCGAAGTCGTGGATTTCCTTCAATGTCTTTTCGATGCGTTTGAAAAGGTCCTCATTGCCTTTGATCACTTTACCGCAGGACTTGCAGATGCAGTAGTGATGTGGCTTTTTGTCGAAGATGTACTTAAAGACTTTTCCCTTCTGCGGAATATGCAGTTCCTGAATAACATCCAAAGAAATCAATTTTTCAATATTGCGATAAATCGTCGTGCGGTCCGCTTTGGGCAGATGCTTGGTCATGAAGCTTTGCAAATCTTGGGGGCGGACAGGGTGATTCTGATGATCCAGGAAAAACTGGATCATCAGCTTTTTGGAAGCGGTCATGCGCAGGCCGTGAGACTTTAAAAAAAGAACTAAGTCGCGGTGCTTTTTCATTTGCTGATCAGGGCTTTGTAGTCCCGGGAGCGAATCAGACTGGAAAGGTCGCGCTCGTTGTCCATTTCGATACGAAATAGCCAGCCTTCGCTCATTGGATCGTCATTGAGAGGCGTGGGGTCCTCAATCAGAGAGGCGTTGATCTCCAGCACTGTGCCATTGATGGTGGAGATCAGATCATGGATGTTCTTCACGCTTTCAATGGAACTCAAGGTGTGGCCCGGGGTGGTGTGCTGACCCTCTTCAGGAAGCTCCATGTAAAGAATTTCGCCCAGGCGTTCCAGGGCATATTCGGTCAGGCCGATTGTCGCGAGATTCTCATCGACGTGCAGCCACTCGTGATTGGTCGTGTAATACAGTTCTTCGGGCAAGAAATAGGGCATGACGTCTTCGTGCCTTTTTTGTGCCGAAGAGTCAAGTTGTAATTGCATCATGTTGCAATAGTGAGTATAGCAAAGAGTGTTATGATCTACGGCAACGAGTCCATTTCCCACTATACCAAAAGTAATATTTCCGTATGGATGCTGATGGCTTTGCAGGCGGGGGTTCTCAATATCGGGGGCTTTATGGCCTGCCATCGTTTTGTTTCTCATGTGACCGGTTTTGCCACGTTTTTCGGTTTGGAGTTGGCGAAGGGGCGACCGCGATATGCCTGGGGCATGTTGCTGGTGCCTTTGTTCTTTTTGTTTGGGGCCATGTTGAGCGGTCAACTGGTGGATATCCGCCTGAAGCTCCGAAAGAAGCCAAAATACTATATCGCCTTCGGTTTCATCTTCTTTTTGACTTTGGTGGTCTTTGTCGGGGGAGCCTTGGGCTTTTTTGGCACATTTGGTGAGCCTTTGGGGGCTCGTCGGGATTTTGTGCTACTGGCTCTGTTGTGTTTGGTCTGTGGAGTTCAGAATGGCACCATTACCACCGTGTCCCGCTCTGTGATTCGAACGACACACTTGACGGGGATTACCACTGATTTGGGGATTGGCTTGGTGCGTATTCTGAACCGGCACAAGCTGCATGATGTGGAAAATGAAGAAAAGGCCACCTTGATGCGCTTGGGGATCATTCTGTTTTTCGGATTGGGCTCGGTGTTGGGCGGGTATGTTTTTTCCAGATACGGGCATTTGGGTTTTCTGTTGCCCGTTTGCAGCTCTGGGATTTTGTTCGTGGCGATGACTTACTTCCGGTTTGCCAAAAAATTCCAAACCTCTCTCCGGGGCCATTCTGACTCCTGATTTTTTGGCCTGGATCTTGCTTTTGTAACTTCCGTCTTCTCAATGGGGGAGAAGAAAAACACCGGGGGTTGTGATTATGTCGCTTATAAGAAGTTCTTTGGTTCTGGTTCTTTCTGCATCCTGTTTTCTTTTTGCCCACAGCGCCGGGGCGCAGGATCGATCGGCTGAACGCATCCGCATTCTTGAAACCCGCGTGAATCAATTGGAAGGCGTCATCAGCCAGATCAATCAGCGCGTTTCCAATCTTGAGTACAATCAAAGACCGGAACCATACCCACCTCCAGCTGCTTTGGAGGTGGCCTGCATGATCACTGATTCCGGCTACAGCAAAGTTTTTCTGGGAAAAGGACGTATCAAACTAGAGGCGGAAGCGTCCGCTCGTGAAGCCTGTGGCAAGGGTGTTCACGCCAGCTACTGCCAAGGGGCGGTGAAGTGTTCTGACCCGCGCACCGAGCGCCCGATTGCCGGGGCTATTTGCATGTTAACTGATTCCGGTTACGGAAAAACATTCAAAGGGGAGGGGAAATCATTGGTAGAGGCTGAATTCAATGCACGCAAATCCTGTGGCGATCAGGTGCACCCATCTTACTGTGTGCCGAACGTTCGCTGCGACACTTTCTAAGAATTTAAATTTTAATTTGAAAGGAACTTCGGCCTCTATCTGAGGCCGAATAGTTTTTTAGACTTGATCAGATCACGAGCACTTGGCGGGACCAGTTGCTCCCATTGAGAATCACCGGATTCAATCATCTTCATCACATCTGCAGAATGCAAATAGTCACCAGTCTCGTCACAGCCTGAGATGTCCACGATCTGCTTGTTTTCAATGAAATGAGCATAGATATGGCGCAGGTGCGGGGACGGGAAGAAGCTTCTTGCCGTCAGGCACAGATTCGGTGTCTTGTGCGGATAGATATACAGTTTGGTTTTTTGCTCTAACAGTTTGCCAAGACCTTCCAGTAGACCACCTTGCAGGTTGCTGTAGTGCTCTTCTGTGAAGAGCTTGTTCAAGTGGCTTGCACCCACAACCAGCGCCATAAAGTGCGGGTTGTAGCGACGGATAAAGCGTTTCAGTCCATAGAACAGGAAGAAATTGGAAATCATGACGTGCACACCCTGACTGGTCAGGGTTTCCACGCGCTCCAGGAAGTCCTTTTCATTGACGTGTCCGTCAGTGGTCAGATTGTGCATGGTCAGTTCCATGATCGGCAGAACTTCCAGGGCTTTGCCCTCGGTTGCCAGAACGTCGCCCTTCATCTGCTCAAGGCCTTTTTTCAGAACATCCATGTGGGTCACTGTGACCGGGCGATAGGTTCCACGCTGAATCAGCAGCGATTTGCCATAGATGGCGTCAGACACATTCAGGATCTCGTTTTTAGGCGAGAACAAGATCGCTTCCGCCAAGCCACGACGAACCAGTTCCAGATTCATCAGGCGCACGTCGAAATGCTTCACGGCTGCGCCCGAGAATTTGATCACATCAATAATGATCTGGCCGTCCTTCAGGCCCTCAGCCAGCAAAGGAATGAAGTCTTCGGGTTTATCCAGATGATAAAATGCACAATTCAAAAGATTCACACCCAGGATGCCCAGAGCTTCCTGTTGTTGCAGGCGATGACGATCCAGCATGCGCACATGCAGAATGATTTCATTGGCCGGGCCGCCGGGTTCCGCCTGGAAGCGCACACCCATCCAGCCATGGGACTGTTTATTGCTGCTGGAAGAGGCTGTTGCCACAGTGTTGGCCAAAGCGAAGAATCGGGACGTGGCACCGCGCGGGCCTGTCAGTCGATCGATCAACAGGCTGTATTCGTGATCCAGCATCTTGTATAGGCGCGGTTCACATACATATCGGCCGTTGGCTTCTTTGCCATAGATGTCATCGCTGACAACCATGTCATAGGCCGAGATGGTTTTGGCGATGGTCTGAGACGCTTTACCAGCCTGGAAGAAGTGGCGGGCCACTTCCTGACCGGCGCCGATTTCAGCAAACACGCCGTAACGACTGGTGTCCTGATTGATACGACGGGCTTTGCTCAGGGTGTTTTCAGAAGAATCAGACATTACTTTTTCTCGCCTTCGTTTTTGTCGGCCTTCACCCAGCCGGTGATGGCAAGACTCATGGCTTTTTCAATCGGCATATCCAGCGGAGTGATGCGATTTCTTGGAATCATCAAAGTGAATCCACCCAAACCATAGCTCATTGGAATATAAACTGCGACGCGGTCCCCGGCATTTTGTTCAATGGCAGGAACGTCTTTGAAGCTTTCACGGGTCACAAGGCCCATGGCGCGGATCGGGGTTTCGCCCTCACCAATATCCACCAAGACAACTTTTTGCAGACCGCCCGGGCCTCCACCCTTGGAAAACAGATTCATCAGGTCGCGCAGGGGACTGTAGATGGCTTTGATGAAGGGAACTTTGGTCAGCTTTTGTTCCAGCTTTTGGAAGATACCGCCCGCCAGAAGGTTGTTCAGCATCAGACCCAAAAGAAGAATCAGCACAATCGTGATCAGGAACCCCAATCCCGGGATATAGATTGGCAGAATCTGGCGAAGAGCGTCCCCAAGGAAGCTGTCTACAATCGCGACGCCGGCGTAAATGATATAGATTGTCAGTGCGATCGGCAAAAATGTAACGAGGCCCTGCAAGAAGATCTTCTGAAGTTGTTTCATAGCTAGATGTCCTGTTCTCTGATGACCTATCGGCATTAAATAGATATCAGCTAAGCCCGCGGGCTTCAAGTTCTGACGCTGTCTCACTGTGAGACGCAGAATAAAAATAATTTGTCTAAATCCTCCTCGACTTCCGGCCGAATAGTAACTGAGTGGAAAAGGAGAACCGGTGACGCCGATTCTAAGAGGTCTTTTTATTTCATTGATTCTGATTGGGTGGAATGCGGGGGCGCAGTCAGCTCCTGAAGCTGTTCCTGGCGAGTATCTGATCAAGTTCAAGGCCTCCGCTGGAGGATCCGGGCTGGCTCAGACCAAATTGCAGGGGAAAGCCAACTTTAAGTCCGCCTTTCCGGGCTTGGGTGTGTTCCAGGTGTCTATGAAGTCTGACATGGACGAAAAAGCCATGTACGAGGCTTTAAAGAATGACCCGGATGTTGAATATATTGAGCCCAACTTCATTTTGAAAAAGAACGAAGTGGAGCCCAACGGTCCTGTCGAACGTCTGTCTTATGAAGACGTCGTGGCGTCAGGTTATGTGTCCTCAAATCCTTCCGTTTATTCCCAGTCCACGGCCGACACGCGTGTTGCTGAATCCTGGTCTCAGCAATCAGCGCTGGATTCATCCCATGGCAAAGTGATTGTCGCGGTGGTGGATACCGGGCTGGACAAAGCCCATGATGTTTTCAAGCCTTACAGCTCGGGCGGTACGGGCGCGCTTTGGATCAACCAGATCGAGGCCAACGGAACTCCGGGGGTTGATGACGATCAAAACGGATATGTTGATGACATCAACGGCTGGAACTTTATTTCCAATACCGGAAACTTCTATGACGACGACGACCACGGAACCCACGTGGCGGGGATCGTGGTGGGTGCGGGCCAGAATATCTTTGCCCGTCCTTTGGCAGAATCCAAAATCCAGGTGATGCCTTTGAAATTCCTGGGGGCGGGTGGTTCCGGTTCCACAGCCAATGCGATTAAAGCTATTTATTATGCCGTGAACAATGGCGCGCGCGTGATCAATAATTCCTGGGGTGGTTCGACTTACAGCCGCTCTTTGCATGATGCGATCACATACGCTTACGACCATCACGTGCTGGTGGTTTCGGCTGCCGGCAACTATGGCAGTAACAATGACTCGGCTCCGATGTATCCGGCCAACTATGATGTTCCAAGCAATATCGCTGTGGCTTCGACTTCCAAGTGGGATGACCGCTCGGGCTTCTCGAACTATGGCAGTTACACCGTTCATGTGGGCAGTCCGGGTGAATATATTGAAAGTACCGTTCCTGGTAACGACACAATGAAAATGTCCGGCACCAGTATGGCGGCTCCGTTTGTGGCGGGGATGGCGGCTTTGGCCTTGCGCGAAGCGACCAGTCTTTCCGGATATCAGATCAAACAACTGGTGTTGCAGTCCGCGGATCAGGTGTACTCCCTGAACGGCATTGTTTCTTCCAGTGCGCGTATTGATGCTTTAAGTCTGCTGAATGGGGCGCAAAGCATGTCGTCGACGATGGCTTCTCAGCCGTCGTACAAGCCATCTTATTTGTCTGAACGAGGTGTGGCTTCTGATGCTGCTGCTGGCGGCGGCGGTTGTGGCCTGGTTCGATCCGTTGTCAACCAGGGCCCGGGAGCGGGCGGTGGATCCGGCGGCAGTGCTGCGGGTGTTGTTTTCGGATTGCTGATGGTGCCTTTGATCTTGTGGCAGGTTCTGCGTGCTCGTGATCCGAAAGCGCGCCGTAAGCATGATCGCTTCAAGATGAGTTCAGAAATCCGCGTTCAGGTCGGTGAGCGTGAACTGGTGGGTTCTGTGAACACGATCTCTCAGGGTGGTTTGTCATTCAATACAGATCAGGCTCTGGAAAAAGGCGGTATCGTCACCATGCGCATCCAAAGCCCGGATGGCCACGAAGTCATCGAGGTGCAGGGTCAAGTGGTCTGGTGCGAAGAAAACAAAGCCTACGGGGTCGCCTTCGAGAACGCTCGAACCGGAACCCTGGCGATGATCCGCGACTGGACATCGGGACTTATTAAGACTTAGAGTACTGAAGTTAAGAAATAAAAAAGGGAGTCGAAAGACTCCCTTTTTTTTATTGCTGCGGTGTAGACCCGGAAAAGAACCGGGAACCTTTTTCTAGAGCAGAATTCCTGACAGGAAGAAGGATGCGGCCGAGAAGTAGATCACCAAGCCTGTGACGTCGACCAAAGTGGCGACGGCCGGGGCCGAAGCAGAAGCGGGGTCAAAGCCGACTTTTTTCAGGATGAAGGGAAGCATCGATCCGGAAATAGTTCCCCACAACACGACACCCACGACGCTGGCGGCAACTGTCAGACCCACTTGCATGTAGTGAGCGGTGTACAGTGTTTCACGATTCGGCCACAGCATGATTCGGATAAAACCGATCGCACCCAGCACCAGACCCAGGCAGGCCCCGGTCATGATCTCTCGACCCAGCACACGCCACCAGTCACGCAAGCGCACCTCGCGCAGAGCAATCGCACGAATAATCAAAGTGGAAGCCTGAGAACCCGAGTTACCACCCGAGCTGATAATCAGCGGGATGAACATGGAAAGCACCACGGCTTTGGACAATTCATCCTCGAAGAATGCCATGGCCGTTGCTGTGAACATTTCCCCCAGGAAGAGGATCATCAGCCAGCCACCGCGCTTTTTTAACATCTCGAGCATCGAGATCTTCAGGTACGGGGCATCCAGGGATTCAACACCCCCGATTTTATGAATATCTTCGGTCGCTTCTTCCTGAATGGCCGTGGCCACGTCATCGAACGTAACGATACCTTTCATGATACCGTTTTCATCGACAACCGGGACGGCCATCAGATCCTGTTGCGAGAAGATGCGACCGATTTGCTCCTGGTCCATTTCAACAGGAACTTTCAGAACATCGGTGTGCATGATCTCTGCGATCTTTTTTTCAGGTGAAGACTGGAACAACTCGCGGAAGGAAACCACGCCCAGAAGCTTCTGGTCGGAATCCAGCACGTAAGCGTAATAAATCGTTTCAACGTGGGTTTTGGCCTGAATGCGGATGTAGCTGATGGCTTCATCCACACTCATGTCAGGACGCAGGCGCACGAAACGGGAGCTCATCAAGCCCCCGGCGGCGTCTTCCGCGTAAGCCAGCAGGGCCGTGACTTCACGTTTGGTCTGCGGGTCCAGCAAAGACAGGATGTCTTCTTTGTGGTCGCCGCCCATTTCCTGGATCAAATCGGCCACGTCATCGGGGGCCAGCAGGCGGATCCAGGATCTCTTTTCAAGATGAGTCGCTTCTTCGATCAGTTCGGCCTGATCGTGGGTCTTAAGGCTTAGGAAAAGCTCTTCAGCATCGGTGCGGGGCAGGTCTTTGAATTTTTCACGGCGCTCGGCCGGACTAAGGGCAGACCAGCTCTCGGATAGAATGAGAACTGTGTCTTGATCCTGGACTTCGATGTTGTTCTGGTTGTTGTTGCTGTCCATCTCGCCCCACCAGTTGAAAATTTATGCTTTGCCCGATGAAATACCCCTTATCATCGGCAGGGGCAACCCTAATTGTTAGACCAGTTCTGTATTTTTAAAGCGAGGCAGCACTTCCGATGTCGGCCCCAAAGCTTTGATCTCGCCATTCTGTAACCATAAGATTCGATCACACTTTGCAAGCGTGGACAGACGGTGGGCAATAATAATCTGGGTGCGGTCCGAGAAGAATTCTTCAGTCGCGCGGACCATGATTTCTTCAGACTGGGGATCGACCGAGCTGGTGGCTTCGTCCATAATGACAATCGGGGCTTGTTGCAGCAGGCAGCGCGCCATGCACAGAAGCTGACGTTCCCCCAGGGACAGGTTTTTACCGCGTTCCTCAATGCGCATATCCAGGCCACCGGGCTGAGCCAGCACCCATTCGCGCAAGCCCACCTGTGCCAAAACGGAAAGCAGTTTTTCTTCCGTCAGGGTGCCTTCAATATCCAGATTAAAGCGCAATGTTCCCTGGAACAGAATCGGTTCCTGGGAAATAAAGGCCATGGATTTGCGGTACAGGTTCAGATCCACGCCGTTGGTCGCCGCGGTCAGTTTCGGTTGGTGGGTGTTGATGGCAATCTGGCCTTTGTCGATCGGGTACAAATAGAACAAAGCCTGAATCAGGCTGGATTTGCCTGAACCCGTGCGTCCCACGATACCCAGGCGTTCGCCGGCCTTCACGTCAAAGTTGACGCCTTTAAGAACCCATGGCAGGTCTTCGCGATAACGGAACCACACGTCTTGTACTTGGACAGAGGCATTGCGTTCTTCGGTCAGACGGCGCGTGGACAGGTACTTTTCCACACTCGGAGAATAAGTCGGGTGTCCCGTGGCAAAGGTGGCCGTTGAAGGCAGCAAGCTGCCTTGTTCGATGTTCATGCGCATGTACTGATCCAGTCTTTCAACGCCGATCATGGCTTCTTCAAACTGGGTCAACCATTCAAAGAACATCTGCACGGTGTTGCCGGAAAGCGCGATAAATGCAAAGGCCACACCGACAGATCCGACCGTCGCCCAGCCTTTTTCAACCATAAAATAAGCCGACACGCCGGTTACCAACAGCAGTAAGGCCGTCAGACTGTTCATCTGCAACGAGAAGCTGAGCAGACTTTTTGTGGTGTCCATCTTTTGCGTCAGGAAGTGGCTGTCCAGGCGTTCAAAACGTTCACTGAATGACTGCTGACGGCGGAACGAGCGAATCGTGCTGGCCCCTTGGGTGGTTTCGGCAAAATGCGCGATGCTTGGAGAACGGCTGGCTGACAGTTCACGACGAGCCGTGCGCAGTTTTTCCTGATTCAGTTTGTAAATCAGATAGTTCATCAACGCGATAAAGACCACAAAGATCAGATACACCGGATTTGCCACGGTGATCAGAATGATCATCATGGTCAGATCAAAAATGATGGAAATAAATTCGGCCAAAGGTCCGCCAAACAAACGGAAGACGTTGCCATAGTCACTGGAAAAACGTGTGATGATTCTTCCGGCCGGAGTGTTGTCAAAGAAACTCATCGGCAGGCGGGACGTGCGCAGGGTCACTTCATCATAGAATGAAGAAATCGCCTGGGCCGACAGGCGCGAGAAGCTCACCCGGAAGGTCATGGTCAGAACGAAGCCCGTCACCGCCATCACCGCCAGCAGGGTGATCAACTGGGCGGAGCTTAAGCCTGACAGAATGTTTTCTTTGCCGACAATGGTATCAACCCAATAGCCGATCACGTTGGTGTTGGCCAAAAGCAAGCCGCGCCCTGTGATCCCCAGAATCAGACAAAGAATGATGCGGGTGAAGAACGGGCTGTAGGCAAACTTCAGGGTTTCGAAAATGGTCTTGTTATAGCCGCCGTCTTTTTTGGTGTCGCCATCGCTGAGGTATTTGGCTTTGATTGGAGCACTAGACATGAGACACCTCCGCCTTCTTTGCGGATTCTTTTTCAGTGGCTTCTTTGGCAACGCTGGTCGTGTATTCGCGGAATTTTTCGTTGCGCGACAGCAGTTCTTCATAAGTGCCCGAATCAATTATCTGACCGTCTTCCATGAACAAAATACGGTCCACTCGATGAAGCGCGCTGAGACGGTGAGTCACCAATAGACGGGTGCGGTCCGCCCAGGCACCCAGCAGAAGTTGTTCAAATAATTTATGTTCAGTGTCGACATCCACGGCACTGAGGCAGTCATCCAGCAGCATGATCGGCGCTTCGTGATAGTGCACACGCGCCAGTCCCACACGCTGTTTTTGGCCGCCGGAAAGATTCACGCCGCGCTCACCGATCTCGGTGTTAAGGCCTTTTTCCACACGCTCGGTGTCCAGATCAAACTGCGCCAGACGCAAGGATTCTTCCACCATCGGGTCCCGCTCCGCTTCAATGTCGTATAAGAAGGCCACGTTTTCGCGCAAGGTGGCGTTCATGATAAAGCCTTCCTGCGGGACATAGGCAAAGTGCGCACGAACTTCATCAACTGGAACATTCAGGGCGTTTTTGCCACCCAGGTGATAGAAGTCAAAGTGGGCTCCAGTTTCTTTCAGCAATGATAAAAGCAGCATGGATTTACCGGCGCCCACTTCGCCGACCACGGCGACAAATTCCCCGTGGGCAATATCCAGATCCACATTTCTAAGAATTTTTCTTTGTGCTACCGTTAGATTTAAGCCGCGCACCTGCAGGGCATATTTGTCAACCAGTTCGGCTTGACGACGTTCCAGGGAGTTTTCCGCGGTTTCATTGTTTTGGGTCGAGAAGAATTCTTCCAGACGGCGCAGCGATGTCCAGGAATCAAAGGCAAAAGTAAAGAACCACGGCATCTGACGGAAGGGACGGGTCAGGAACACCGCCACAATCCAAAGCAACGCCAAAAGTTCACCGCTGGTCAGGGTGTGTTTGGAGTAAAACACCAAAGTTGCCAATGCCACCACATTCAGGAAGAACGTGATGGAAGTGGAAATCGAGTTCATCATCTGACCGTTGGTGACCATGGAAACACGGTTGCTGGTTTCGATTTCACGTTTGGCGAAGATGTTGCTTTCAAAGTGATGGGTCCAGCTTAAGATGCGGATGGTGCGAATGTTCTGAATCCACTCATTCACCAGACCAATGCGTTCTGCTGCCAGTTGCTTGAAATTGAAAAAGAACTTCGACTGACGAAACGCCATGAAAGTGTTCAAACAGGAAATTCCCAGCATCACCAGCACGGTCGGCCACAGCGGAATATCAAACAGCAGCGAAATTGCAAAGGGTGCCAGAATCAGGGGGAAGATCGTGGAAGCGCCGGCCGGCAGCGTCTGATCCAAAAACACGGTGGCCCCTTGAACGTCGGTGGCGTACAGGGAAACAATTTCCCCCACCGGGCGGCCGCTCATGGTGTCGACACGCAGATGCAAGGTTTTATTGTAAAGACGTTTGGCAAAGACCTTTTGCATGTGCAGGGCTTCGCGAACGCTCAGAAAGTTTGTCAGTTGCGAGAAAGCCTGGGCCAGCAAAACACAGAAGAAGGCGCCAATGATGTAAGACAGGGTGTGATCAAACTGGATGAAGTGCAGCTTGCTTTCGACTCCGGTCAATTGGTCGATGAATTCCTTCTGAAAGAAAGGACCCATCAAGCCCAGAACCGCCGCTACCAAAGAACATAACAGAACGGTGAGGCGGGCGTGGATACGAGTGAAAACAACTTCTGCAAACAATGACTTCATGATGCGTCGTTCCTAAACCAGCCAGTCAGACTGAGCCGGGGTGAATGACTCTTTTCCACCTGATGGGGAAAGAGATCGCTGCGGAAAAGGACAAATGTTCCAAGGCGGGGCTGCACTTGCGCCAGCAGAAGGTTTTCATCTTCGGGGCTGTACAAACTCAGTTCTCCTCCGTCGCCTTTTTGCCAGTGGGCATTGAGGTAGAGGATGAAAGTGATCCGTCTTGCGCCGGAACCGCGGTGGTTGTCGATATGCTTATCATATCCTCCGCCGGGAGGATACAGAGCAAAGTGAGATTCAAATCTTTGGAGACCCAAATAAAAATTCTTATTCAGTTTCTGGCGCAGAATTTCAAGCTCGGCAAGGAACTGCTTTTGCAAATCCGAGCCCGTGTCCTGCTCCAGCCACAGAGTGAAATCACCCCGAATCCCGGTATTCACGGTCTTCGTGTTTGAATGTCCGATAGAGGCTTTGTTCAGGGCCCCGGCAGCATGAAGATTTTGACACTCTTGGGCGAGTGCCCGACAGAAATCCTCTGAGAAAACCTCAGTTGCAACGGACCAGTGATGGTCCTCGAGGACATCAAACATTCTATCGAGATTTGTGAGATTGATTTGATTCTGCTTCAAAGTGTTGCCATTCTATGCAGGTGAGGGATTGATGGCAAAAAGTTCTTTTACTCGTCGCGAGTTTTTAAAAATCTCGGCCCTGGGGTCTTCGGCTTTGGCATGGGGCGGCTGCGCCAGTGCCGAGCGATTCTTCATGGGTGATGCCCGCGATCTGCGCAGTGAAGTTGTCATTCTGGGGGCTGGCGCTGCCGGCCTGGCGGCGGCTTTTGAGCTGAAAAAGAAGAAAATCCCTTTCCGTATCTTTGAGGCATCCTCACGTGTGGGCGGCCGCGTGCAAAGCGTTCCCGTGTTCGGTGAAACCGGCCCCGTGGGCGAGCTGGGGGCCGAGTTTTTTGACAACTCCCACGTGCAGCTGCTGAGCCTTGCCAAAGAGCTGAATCTGCCGGTGCGCGAGATCAAAACCCCGACGGATGTGGAAGCACACCTGTTTTCCTTTGATGGTAAACAGTACCGCGTGAAAGACCTGCTGCCGCGAATGAAGACCCTGCAAGCGCCATTGCGCCGTGTGCGTCTGGATCTGTATCGTGATCAGGATGTGGTGCTAAGTTACAAAAATTCATTCCAGTACGAGCGCGCTGCTTACTATGACACCTTGTCGTTGAAGGATCTTTTGGAATCCTGGTCTTCGGAAGTGGACCCGGTGCTGCGTCAGTTGATCGAAACCCAGGCGGTTAGCCGTTTTGGTGTGGATGCCGCCGATCAGTCGTCTTTGCATTTCCTTTCCACTGTCGACGCCGAAGGCAGCTCGCTGCTGGGTGCGCGCACCACATACCGCATGGAAGGCGGGCTGTCGAATCTGATGCAGACGCTGGCTTCGCGAGTGGCCGGGGTCATCCCGGATTATTCGGTGAAGATGAACATGGCGCTGGTGGAAATGTCGTTTGAAAATGAAACCTTCGAACTGACTTTCCAGGGGGCGCAAGGCAAAGAAACCTTCCGCACGCGCAGCGTGATCTGCACAATTCCGTTCTCGAAGTTGCGTGAAGTGAAGGGCTTTATGGATCTGGAAATTTCCAATCTTAAAAAAGAAGCCGTGCGCACTCAGGAATACGCGACTCACTCGAAAGGTCTGATTCCGTTTGCGAACCCATTCTGGAGCACGCGCAGCGGTTCCACCCCGGCGAACCTGGGGAATTTCACGGGTGATTTCCTGACGGAAAAAATCTGGGATTCCGGGCGTTCACAAGCCGGCACGCAAGGCTTGCTGACGTGGCAGCGCGCAGGCAGTTCCGGTTTGAAGGCCGGGGCCTCCGCCACTGAAGACACCTTGAAAGATCTGGGCTTGTTCTATGGCGAAGTGCCGGCGAAACTTCACGGCCGGGACCAGATGGTGAACTGGAAGCAGCGCAAGTGGTCTTTGGGATCCATGGCGGTGTTTAAGCCTGGTCAGTATATGAAGTTCCGCGGAGCCGCCGCCGATCCGGAGTTGAACGGGCAGTTGCTGTTCGCCGGCGAACACACCAGCCTGCGTTTTGCCGGAACCCTGCAGGGGGCGATTGAAACCGGGCAGAAAGCTGCGGCCTCTGTGTCCTTGGGATAAAAAAAGGCCCTGATTCAGGGCCTTTTTCTTTTTTTGATTTTTCAGTTCTGAACTATTTCACCAGATTGATTTGCAGAGTTCCGTTTTCACCCTGAGAGGTGATGAAGCCATCAACATCTGTCTTATTGATCGCATTGATCAAAGAGCTCAGGCGGTTGCCCGTGGAAGTCATGCCCTGAGGCACAGAACCGTCCGCGTTCACCCAGCTGTAATTGGCCTGCGGGGAAACCACAAACACCACGATGTTGTAAGAAGGGCGGAAGCCCTCTTTTTCAACCTGTACGGATGGCAGGCTCATGGCATCAGCAGAGATGTAAACCGTGCGCGCCTCTTTCACCTGAGAAATAGAGATAGAGGAATTGTCGGTGGAGATGAATGGGCGGGAACCCACAGCGTAAAGAACTGTCAGGTACTGACCGCGATAGTTACCCAGTTTGTTCACCTGAAGGGACGGGATCGTTTCAAAGCGTGCAGCTTCCGCACTTCTTTGTGAAACCGAACCACTCATAAGGCCCAGACCGATGATCAGAGTCAAAGCATTGATGATGATAAGTTTGAGGGATCTCATTAGTTTGCTCCTGTTTTCGCGTAATCCAGATACATGATCAGGTGACCATTTGGATCCATCATCACGCGATTGATATCCAGTTTAATTCCCAAAATCTGCGGTGGCAGTGGCAGCCCACCCGGAAGGGATTCTTCCGTTTTGGCCCAGTTGGCACTGCGTTTTTTCAGCTCGTCCTTTACACCTTCACGGACTTTGCCTTTGAACAGCTTGCCGGCTGTCGAGATGTACTTGTCATCCAGGTACATGCTGTCAGTGTCGATGGAATACATCAGCAACTGCATGCCGGTCTTATCACTCAATTGGCGCAATTTTGCAATGATATCGAAGTCCACCACGATGGTCTTTTTCAAGAACATGCTGCCGGGCTGAATTTCGACTGAAACTCTCAGTTTAACGAAGGTTTCCGTAGGCTTAACCGCCACACCTGCTGGAGTTTTTACATAGTCGATCAAAGGAGTCGCGACCAGTTTCAAAACGGAACCATCACTTTGTTTGATCTGTTCGAAATTTTTGCGCTCGAAAGCCAATTGCAACACGCGGTTGATCAGGGCGCGGTCCACGCTCAACCCGATGTCATAGTTTTCCTGAGTCACCGCGGTGAAGGAGGGAGCCCCACGGGAAGCGTGCGACTTCACCGGAGCACTCTGCGAGTTGATCGGGTCTTCCACATAAGTGGTCAGATCAACATTCAAGGATTTCTTAAGATTCAGGCTTTGCAGCTGCAAGCCCCACTTGAAAGCGGGACGGGTGTCAGTGGGTTCCTGACCCGGAGCTGCCATGTCCTGAACCTGTTCCAAAGATCCACCCAGGAATTCCTTGGCTTTCTGATTCAGCATGGCCGGCAGTTGCGTGCGCGCAAAGTCCCCGATGCTGCCGCGAACTTTTTCAAGAATCATCGGAGCCTGGGACTGGAACAGTCTTTCCAGTTCCTCGTTGTTTACATAGAATTTCTTGCCATTCACTTCCACTGCAAACTGAGGAACGATCAGGCGACCGTATTTCAAGCCCAGTGGGATGGAGTCGAAGTTATTGGAAATTTCAAGCGCTTCAAATTCAAGTCCGCCCATGTTGTTCATGCGCAGATAGAATGGCAGACGGATTTTCAGAGGCATTTCCTCGTCAGCCGCCTGCAACGTCACGTCTTCAAAACCGGCTTTACCCAGGAATTCGTTTTGTGTATCCCACGCCACCACGGATTTGGTGGAGATCGTCAGTTTTTTGACTTCAAGTTCAATCGCCAAAATGGCGCCATCACGTTTCCCCAGAGCCTCCATCAGAATTTCGTCGGTGACCAGACCAAAGCGCGAGAATTTTGCAACGTAACCGGATTCACCGATCTCAATAGTCGGTTGGTGATCATTCATAGAGAAGCCCACCAGCCAGCGAGTCAAAAGACCGCGCACCTGCTGGTACATTTTGACCATCTCTGGATTTGCATCCATGAACTCGTCCATATTGATGGGTTTTTCAGCGGTGTAGCTCATGGCAGGGAAGTAACCCTCATCCAGCTTCACACCCACGTTTCCAAGGATGTCGCTCAGACGGTTGTCGAAATATTTCATCCCGCGCGGAGTGATTTGCACGCGCACGGCATTGGGCATCAGATGCTTGTTTGCAATCTGCGGATTGGCGTCCGTGACAGCATGGGCATTCAAACTCTGCAAAGTCAGCAGAAGTGGGATCAGCACCTTGGATGTATGAAACCGACGTACCATTTTTTCGTCCTCATGGTTAGGGGCTCTGGGGGCCTCAGCCAATAGTTGCAAAGCGGATTCCAATTTGAGACGTCCTCAGAAGCAATCTATAGGGGGCAGAAGCTTCTTGACGTGTCCAAAATTGATACAGGCGCCTTTTAGCGGCGCACTTTTAAACTTATTTCAGAAGGCCTGCGCTAAGAGCCAAGGCCTTTTCCATTTTCTGGTCGGCTTCAGTGCGGATTCTTTCAGACAGACGCGCTTCCAGCAGATCCGCGTTGGCATCAGCCCCGGCCAAAGTTTCCAAGGAGTTTTTCATTGTGCTGCCCGCGGCAAATTCAAACTGTTCTTCCAGAATGGAGGTCGTTTCACCGGAAGCCATGAACAGCGCCAAGGATGGGTGACGGTCGGCCTGGAAAGAGCTTTCCGCTTGAACATAAGAGGCCTCTTTCAAAGCCTTGCGGGCTTCGGCATCCCACAGTTTCAGTTCTTCCATATCAGATTTTTTGGTGTCGACCAGGGCTTGCAGCATTGGCAGTGCCGCAAGGTCTTGGGCCTTCGCAAAGTTCAGGGCACGCGTGCGGGCTTCGGCGCAAGACCCGGAGGTTTTCAGGATCTCTTGCACGGCCGCGGTGTGCTCTTTGTGGGACGCTGTCGTCAGGATAAGATCGCGAACCGAACCTTCCACCTCCTGAAGCAGGTACTGGGCTTTCAGGGGATGCTGGGAGCTGTACAGGGACTGTTCCTGATGCAGACAGTTTTGGATCTGGGATACATCAAGGCCCGCCGCCTGGGACAGGGAAGAGCCGAACATCAGACAAAGCACCGCAATCTTAGTCATTTTCATTTTCTTATCCTTTGGAGGGTAAATCTTTGAACGGATTGAAATACTTCAAAGTGGGGACCACCGCGGTTTATGAGCCATTGCGATCTGGGCTGTTGTGGTTGTGGCGGTGGGCCCAAAATTGTCAAAAATCAGGACGGTAGGGTAAAAACATCTGGGAACACTTTTAATTAGAGGCGTTGCGGGACTTTCTTTGATAGAAGGGGAGCGCTTTTAAAGGAGTGCTCAAATGCTCAAAAAGATTTCTTTGATGATGGTTTCTGCTGCGATGTTGGCTGCTTGTGCGGATCAAAATGCTGCGCAAATTCAAACGCAAGGTCAGGATGTTATTGGTGGTGATAAGGTTTCTGCCAACGATATCATTGCTCGCTCTACAGTGGGTCTTTACGATGAAAAAGCCGGTGCTTTGTGCTCTGGGACTTTGATTGCCCCACAATTGGTTCTGACGGCTGCTCACTGCGTGGATCCGAACTCTGACAAGCTGATTGTCTTCTTCGGTCAGGAAATGAAGGGTCTTGATCCTGCGAAGGTTCGTAAGACGGTGAAAGCTCTTCAGCACAAAGACTACAATCCTGAGCGCGTGGAAGACACCGCTGACGTGGCTTTGGTAAGATTTGAAGGTGCAGCTCCGGCAGGTTATGCCCCAGCTCCATTGTATACTGACTTCAACCAGTTGCAAAAAGGCTCTAACGTTGTGGTGGCGGGCTTTGGTTTGAACTGGGCTTGGGGTGTTAAAAAAGGTGCAGGCACTTTGCGCACGACTGAGCTGAAAGTAAAACGTTCCTTGTATGGGACGACTGAAATCATGCTGGATCAGTCCATTCGTAAAGGTATCTGCAGTGGTGATTCCGGTGGCCCGGCTTATGTTCAGAAAGACGGACGTCTTTATCTGATGGGTGTTGCCAGCCGTGGTGACTCTTTGCCGATTCCTTTGACTCCAGACTGCTTCATGATGTCGATCTTCACTCGTGTGGATTCCTACACTCCATGGATCGCAGAAACATCTGACCTGTTGATGGCGATCAAATAATTCAAATTTTAAAAGTTTGAAAAAGAAAAAGCTCCCGAAGGGGAGCTTTTTTTATTTGAAGTCCTTGTCATTGACCAGGAACCAGTTTTTGCCCTGATCTTCTGATTTCAACAAGGCTGAGTTCAGCATCGGGGAGGTGTTGATGGCCTCGCCACTGGGGGATTTAAAGTAATAAGGCGCATAGGGCCGCATCTGACTGTATTCCAGATACAGGCTGCCTTTGCGGTCGATGGTCAGCACTTGGTAATAGTGCGTGTATTCCTGAGCATTCGGATACACCAGAATCTTGGGTTCAGACCACTTCCATTTTTTTTCGCTGCTGTCAGGTTCTGCGCTCTGATACGCCAGGGCACCGAAGTATTCAAAATCAAATACAGACTTGTCATGGGCCCACAGGCGGTAAGCCAGATGCAGACGGTTCTGGGAATCGATCACCAAAGAGGCATAAGTCTGACTGCCACCTTGAACGCCTGGGATGTTGAAGTTTGCTGAATAGCCGCTGTCCGTGGTGTTCACAAATTCTGCCGGACTCCAGCTGTCGATCGAGTCCGGCTTCAAACTGCGGGTGTAAGTGAAGTGGGCCCCATGGGCACCGCCAATCACATGCAAAGTCCCATCCTGACTGCGCACGATGGCCGGCTGATTGTGACTGTCGTTCAGTGGCCAGGTTTTCAGAATCTCGGTTTTTTTGAAGTTGCGGGTTTTCACGTCCACTTCCGCAATCCAGATGGCAGAATAGGGATTGCCAGCCTTGTCAGGCTTGGAGTTTGTCACACGGCCACGCTCGTTCTTTTCCATTTTATGATCCAGCGTCGCTTCCAGCCAAGTGATGAAATACTTGTCCTTGGAACGCAGGATTTTAACGCCGCTGCCGCTGCGATAACCTATGGGCTGGGCATTTTCAGAAAGCACCACGGGCAGATCCCTGACCAGTTCGTCTTTTTCGAAATGAGTCATCTGGAAAGTCAATTTGCCGACGGTGCCTTGCCAGTATTCAAAGCCGCGTTCGTAACCCGGGGCTTTGCCCGTGGCTTGATAGTACAAGAATGCCGGAGGACCGGGCAGGGCGTCCACCGAAGTGGGTCTTTCCAGGTCATACCATTCAGGCAAAGCGGTTTCAGTCAGCAGATTCAAAGCTTTCCAACTGCGACCATAATCTTTGGAATAGGCCACGACATAGCTTTTGTCCAAGCCGTCTTTGATTCGCAAAGGCGTGTACATGATGTCGTCCCGGTCAAATACCGCCATCTTTGGATCCCACAAAAGGTCCTGGCGATTGGCGCGGGTCAGTTCTTCGATATTTGATTTTGGAAAGAGATCTTTTAGAAAGTCAGACCCCAAAGACAACTCGGTCCAGCCACCACCGTCATAGCGAACAAAGCCGCTGGTAAGGGCTGTGGTCTGACTGCGCTCATGCTGGCGCAGGTAAGGGCGGTTCTGGCTGTCAAAAGTGGGAATATAAACGGGGAAGCCCGGTGTCCAGTGAAAGACGTTTCTTTCGTGCTGGGATTCCTGAAAGTTATAAGCTTCTGCGGCGGTGTTGAAGTTGTTCAAACCGCTTTTAGGCAATGCCGGAAGTTTAATTGGAGTGAATGTACGACTGGTGGAAGCAAAGTCGGCCTGGCCTTCTTTGTCTTTGTAATAGGCCGACACCGCGATGAAGGCGATCAAAAGAAAGAAGACGACCTTCTTCATTAGAACTGCCAACCCCATCCAGCCCGGATGATGATTTGATTTGCCGAAGACGTGTTGTTATCCGGGAACATGGCATAATCCAATTGCACTGGGATGAAGCTCTTGCGGTCCAGATGATAATCCAGGCCCAAAGAACCCACGATCGTTTGGTTCGTGCTGATTTTGCTGGTGTCCAGAACGTTACTGGATTTGCCAATCGCAAACAGGAAGCCCAGACCGCCGCCCACCCAGGCATCAAACTTGGCACTGCGAAGATAAGAATAGCGAACCAGGGCTTCAACGCCCAGATAGCTGATGTCCACGGTACAGTCAGAACCAGAACAGCTGACTGTCGAAGAGCTGCCTTTGGCGCTCAGGGTTTCATAGCCGCCCAGAATGCGTGCGCTGATGTTTCCGTCCAGCGGCATCTGATAAAAGGCAGAAGCATTGATGCTGCTGCCACTCAACGCCACGGAAGAGCTGGAGCTTGGTTTCACTGTCATGTTGTTCATGGCGTAACCTGCTGTCACACCCCAGGATGATTTGCTTTTGCCGGCTTTTTCCGGTGCCGCAGCTTTGGCGGTGGAGGCCGCTTTGCCTCCGCCGATCTTTGCAACGCTAAGATCCGCAGTCATCTGTCCTTTAAGGACGGCGGCTACGGCCTTTCCATTTTTGATTTGCTTTACTTCAAGCAGGGCGCGGGCTTTGCCCTCGGCATTGCGGGCTCCGAGCTTGTCGCCCACCTGAAGGTCTTCACCTTCCATGTCGATCAAGGCGCGATCGCCTTTAACCACAACGGCCTTAAGTGCCCAAGCTGGTGAAACCAAAGATGATATCAATAGTGTTGCAATCAAAAATCTCATAATGACTTTATCGACAATTTGAAACGGAACTAAAGGAAAAGATGTTCCCCAGGTTCGGGTTGGCGACTGTCTAAATGTGGAAGAAAACTCTGAAATTCAATGGGAAGGCAAGAGGTCCAGTGAGTGATGTCTCGCTCTGAACCAATTTTTCCGGGGATATCGTGTTTTTTTGACCGTGGGGAACAGTTAGTTTTCATTTTGTTTTCGTCCGAGGCTGTTTCATACCGGGAAAGGGCGCACCTGACTTCAAGGGGTTAAGTCATTTACAAGGTGAAAAACGTTTCACTGCGAAACATCGTCAATGTCTTCTACAGGGACGAGTGGTCAAAAATTCTTTGTCGGAGCATCACAATTTTTCCCAAATTAGACGATAATGTAATCACTCAAGGGGGAATTGAGTATGAGGGGCTACAAATATCTTGTTGTCGTGGCGTCAGCGTTTTCTATTATAAACGCTCATGCTGCAGAGTCAGACATGCTTAAGGCCAAGAAACTCTACGAGAGAATGACAGGCGTTAAGGTGTCGTCCACCAAGCCCGAACTTAAGAAAGTGGCGGAGCTCATTGCAAACGGGGACACCCGTGGTGCAGCCAATTATATTACCGGCACTTCGGACTTTTTGAATGTACAGATCAAGAATCTGTCTTTGAAGCTTTCAAACAAAGATGAATCCGTGAAAGTTCCTTTCAATGATTTCTCGGCGTTGATTGCCGGGGTTGTTCGTGACGGCAAGGACTTCCGTGAAATTCTGACGGCTGACTATTTCTATGATGTGAAGAATGTACCGAAGGTAACGGACAACAGAACGCGCTATTTCACGCAGGAAAACTTCACTCCGGTTGAAACAGCTTATATGGACCTGCAGACCTCTTTGCAGCTTCAATCCCGCCAAAAGCTGGTGAAATCCGCATGGAGCACTCCGTATCAGCAAACAGACAAAAGCTTTGACCTGGTGAATCTGGCTGACAATCCGGAACCAGCCGGTGTTTTCTCGACCCGCACATTTGCGGAAAGAAACCTGAGCGGTGGTACAAACCGTCGTGCCGTTGAGTTTTCTTTAAAACAGTTTCTGTGTGTGTCCATGGCTGAAGCGGCAGATTCTTCTGCTTCAGATCAATATGTGGGCCGCGACGTGGAACGTTTCCCGGCCGGGGACCACAATAAATACCTGACCAGCTGTAAAAGCTGCCACTCGGTGATGGATGGTATGCGTGGAGCCTTTGCCAAAATGGACTATACGAATTTCACGACGGGTGGTGCGACAGGCACTTATTCCCAGATGAACGGGGACTTCTTCAATCAGCATGGTATCCAGGCTGAATACAGCACTTACAGCACCAACTATATCACCAAAGTGACCAACGAGATTCTTCCGGACCTGGTGAACAGGCAGGAAAACTCCACATGGTTCACGACACGTCTGGCTTACCTGATCAAACGTGGTACGGCAGAAGCGTCGGCCCGCAATACTTTGATGGGGACCCTGAACACGATTCGTGATCCGGCTGCTGCCAATGCGATTGCAGCTGATTTCAGTGCGAAGAAAGCGGCCTTCCTGGAAGACTTGAAAGCAAATCGTGCGGTCGATACCTATAAAACAGAGTATGTGGCAGGTTGCCTGAATAATCTGGTCAAGGCCAATACAGCGGTGGCAGAGCAGCGTCGCCTGTTCCTGATTTGCAATCTGGACAATAAGAAAGAAATGTCAGTGCTTTATGAGTACTATGGCGCGTCTTTGACGGCGGCAAAAGCCACCGATGCTGAGAAAACCCGCCTTTTAGGCAAGCTGATTAACAAAGGCCGTCCAGCCAATATCAATTTGGTGACTCCATATCTGGAAGCCCGCGAGGAACTGCGTCTGTTCCCACGAAATGCATTTGATTCCAGCACGGGTGTCGCGGCGAAAATGAACAAGGGTTCTTATCCTTACGGTTTCGTTGTTACGGGTGATAACTTCGTGAATAACGCGGTCCTGGGCAGCAAATCCACATTCTTTGGCTGGAGAGGCGGTAACGCCGGCGGCGGTCAGGGCGTGAAGGACTTCGGTAAAATGCTTTCTCAAAGCCGTCGTTTCAGCCAGTGCATGGCCAAACGCGTTTATGAAAGCGTGTGCCTGAAGAAGCTTGAATCCACCCAGTACACGACGCTGGTTCGTCTGGGCGACCGTTTCGAAGCAGTAAATTATAATTTGAAAAGCCTTTATACAGAAGTCGCCCTGGACCCGGTCTGTGGCGTGGTGAAAGAGGAGTAGACCATGAATGCTAAGAAAAAAATTGGCGCAGTAATCGGTGTGAGCTTCTCTTTCCTGTTTGTGACAATGGGCTTTCAAAACTGTGCGCAGCAGACTGATTTTGCCAGCCTTGAGGAAGTCACCTTGAATGGTGGCAGCGTTGATGGCAGCAACAGCAGCGTGAGCAGCAAGACCCAGTCGGATATTGACGGGGCTCCGGTGGATGCGAAGCAAACCCTGGAATCCATGATGTCGCTTTTGAATCTGAAAAGTGCTGACATCAATATGGGTACGGTGAACGCCGAGATCAACTATCGCCGCAACTTGCTGGTTCCGCAGAATGATCTGACTTTGGTGAACTCACCAAGCATCATCGCCACGACGTCCCTGGCGGGTGTGGTCTGTCAGCAAGCCGTGAATAAAGAGAAAAAAGGCACTCGTGACATCTTTAAGTATCTGGATTTTGCAAAAGGTCCTGGCACTTATGGAAAAATGGGCGCCATCAATACGTATATTCTGATGATTGACCGTTTCTGGATGCGCAAACCATCCAGTGAAGAGTTGTCCTTCATCACGCAAGCTGTGGACGAGTACTACAGCACTTTGGATTCTGCGGCTTTGGGGAAAGCTACAGAGTCTGACAAACTGGCGGTCTTTATCTGTTCAGGCATGTTGTCCGTGCCGGAATCTTACCTTCTGTAACGGACAATGGGGATTTGGGGGGAAAATGAAAAACGATAAACTGCAAAAAGTCCTGGATGAAAAAACCGACGTTTCCAGCCTGAAGCTTTCACGCCGTGAATTGCTTGAAACAGGTGTGATCTCCTTCGCGGCCCGCATGGCGGTGCCCGGGGCGGTGACTTCTATTCTGACCATGGGAAGTAAGGCCGTAGCGGCCGAAGGCGACCCGATGATTCCGTTTGTCACATTAAGTCTGAGTGGTGGCGCAGCCCTGCACGGAAACTTTGTCGTGAAAGACAAAGGCAACAATCTGCTGGGTGCTTACACCAAGCTGGGTCTGGGTAAATCCGGCTTTGCCACTGAAAAAGTGATGGGCGCAGACTTTGCCTCCAGCTCCCAATTGCATAAAGGTATCAAGTCTGTGGCCAGTGCTGCGACTTTGGGTAAAGCCCGTCTTGTGGCTCTTTGCACGGACACGGCCAACGACACCAACGGTCAGGCCGCTCTTCGTCCGTTCTATGATCTTTCCGGTCCATTGGAAAGAGCAGGTCTGATCGGCAAGGTTTTGCCGGGTGTGCATCAGGGCTCTACCGCTGAAAATATCCGTCCGGTGTTTTCAGCTCCCAATTCTTCCCTGGAGCTGGCAAGTCTGGACAACATGTTCGGTGCTTTGAATTATTCCAGTACTTTGGCAGACAACGGTATTTTGAATGCCAAACAAAAAAGAACTCTGGCTTCTTTCGTTGCTAAAATGACCAAGTCCCAGGTTGCAAAACTGAATTCCAAAAATGACGGTTTGAAGCTGGCCTTGCAGGAAGCCGGTGTGAAGTCCGGTGATATTATCGCGGCCGGTGGTGCTTCCGGCGTGGATCCACGCAAAGACACCATTGTGCAAAATGTTTATAAAATCAATACGGCAACAGCAGCCAACAACGCAACAGCGGTGACGGCGGGTGTGGT
Source organism: Bdellovibrio bacteriovorus str. Tiberius (assembly GCF_000317895.1). NCBI lineage: Bacteria > Pseudomonadati > Bdellovibrionota > Bdellovibrionia > Bdellovibrionales > Pseudobdellovibrionaceae > Bdellovibrio > Bdellovibrio bacteriovorus. The sequence goes on along the minus strand of NC_019567.1, from coordinate 2,604,412 downwards.
GTACAATGCATTGAATGGCAATATCGCCCACGGTCGTATCACGCTGGGTGGTTATGACTATCATTCTCCGGGTGTGCGTACTGCTGCCGATGCGAAAGACTTCGCTGCGGGTGTGCAGATCGGTAACATGCTGGAACTTGCCAGTCAGATGAAAAAACCATTGTTCATTATGGTGACCACTGATGGAGCTTGTTCTTCGGAAGTGTCTGACACTTCTTCCAGCATCTGGTCCAGTGACTATTCGTCTTCGTTGCAGTTCATTATTGCTTTTGATCCAAAGGGCAAAGTGACTTCCAGTGGTACTCAGATCGGTCATTACCTGACGGATCAGAGTGTGGATACATCCACGCTGGTGGGATCCCGTCCGGACTATGTGGCGGCGGCGATTCTGGCGAACTATTTGAATTTGAATTACAAGATGGGGCTGTTCAAACAACTTGCGCCGGCCACCTTACAGGCGGACGACGTGGAAAAAGTTGTTAAACTTCACGTAGCTTAAGGGGAAGCGAATGAAGAAACTTCAATCTTTGAAGATTCTGGGGGCCGTATCCGGGGGACTGATCCTGGTTGTGGCATTCCAAAACTGCGCTCAAAGTCTGGGCGAAGGTTTTCAGATCGACACGCAAACCGTGAAGCTGATCAATCAGGGCAGCTCGGATTTGTCGGGTGGATCCACGGAAGAAGAAGTGGACGAAGGTGAGCAGAGCACAGGGGACCTGTGTGAAGATCAGCTTTATGCCAAGTTCGGCTCCGGCTATTACACATTTCTGAAAAACAACTGCGCGGGTTGCCATAACGGTGATCACGAAGCGCCGGCTTTTGCCTCGAAGAACTCTTTGATGTCCTATCAGGTCTTCAAAGACAAAGGCTATCAGGCTATTTCTGACAATGCGATCAATCCAGCGCACAACCCGCCATACACTGGGGCCCATCATAATGGGGCTGTGTCCAGTCTGAAAGCCGAATGGGTTTCTGCCCAGGCCGCTTATTTGACTTGTAAGGGTGATGACGGCGTTGATAAGTCCGTGGTGACAGCCAATAAAACCAACGCGACGATTGTGAACAGCAAAGCCAATTCGGCCACGTGGACGAAAATTGAATGGAACTACAGCACGGCTGCGGACCTGCCGGCAAAAGCCACGACATTCCCTTTGAAAATGTCGGTGGAATTCCAAGTGGCAAAAGTCGGTGGGGTTGAAGTCGGATATGCCGCGCGCGCACCGACCATGTCCATCACTTCGGGCACAGCCAAGTACCGTGTAAAAGGTCTGTTCTTCTATGTGAATGACAAGATGCTGGATTCTGCCACGGTCTATCGCAATATCAATGCGGTGGTTTGCCCGGGCACTCCGCTGGCACTGGCTCCGGTCGGAAATGCCCAGCTTTTGGTGATGTCGACAACCAAAACAACGGACAAGTTCGCTTTGCAGTTCACGTCCATTGAAAAGGCTGAAAGCACGGCGACTTGCGGAACCGGTTCCACCGAAGTGGCGCCAGTTGATGAGGCTCCGCCGAATGTGACATTCGCGATGCTGGTTGGTTCCGATGCAAAGGTGAATGTGTTTAAAACACAGTGTTTAAGCTGTCACTCGGGTGCTGGAGCAGACGGGGGTCTGGACCTTAGCAACTATGCAGCTTCCAAGGCCAAGGCCGGTGTGATTATCAAGCGTATCAATGATGCGAACTCTCCGATGCCACGTTCTGGATTGATGTCTTCGCAGATGAAGGCCATCGTTCAGAAATGGGTGGACCTGGGGATGCCGCAATAGTCTCATATTGAGACAGTGGACCAAACACGAAGGCCTTGGGTTCTTTGTGTTTGGTGCCGATAAGAGTTCTGTATGTTTTTGGGGGATTTCGAATGAAGTTAGGGGTTTTAAAGACCGTTGTGGTCGGCAGTGCGGGGCTTGCAATGATTCTGGCGTTCCAGAATTGCAGCGACTTTGCTTTGCAGGATCAGGTTCTTTACGAACAGGGGATCTTTGATTCCCGCGAAGCCCTGGATCAAAAATCCCTGCCAAAACTTCTGTCCTCTACCGAACTTTCTTTCTGGTCCAAGCCTGGCAATCCTTCCTATGTGAACAAAGCCCTTTTCATGGCCAATCAGCTGTCCTTCGTGGTGGCTTTGGATACAAGCATGACCGGCAAAGTGTTCTCGGTGTCTTCGGGCGCCAATCAAGAAGACGCCTATATCAACATCGCTGCGGGTAAGATCCGCGTGGTGCGTGCGGCTCCGGATTCCAGTAACATCGCCTTCATGGAAGTGAATCTTCCAAGCAGTGGCAGCAAGATGGTACTGGCTGCAGGCTTTGGTGTGAAACCCACCGAAATGACCTTGCAGGTGAATGGAGTGGTGCAGACGGCAGAAATTCAAAAGACCGGAACTCCGGGTGAATTTGCCTTCACCGTGAAAAGTGTGGCGACGGGCGGAGCGAACGGTCAGATCTATGAATATGTTGTCTATGGTGGTTCGGACACTGACGGTCTTGCGCTGAGCAAGGGTGAACTGAATGTGATGTCCCGCTATGTGGCGACCAACAATCTGATTGAAAACGTGATTTATGATCCGGCGTTGATCAACGACGGCAAAGAAGTCACTGTGGAAAATCCAAAATTCCTGGCGGCCAAAGCGGTCATCGATTCCAAGTGTCTGAGCTGTCATAACAGCTCGACTTACGGTGACTTCCGCAATCTGACAGAGACCAAAGCTCTTTCCCGCGGCCTGGCGAAAGCCAAGGATCTGGTGGGTTCAAAACTTTACTATCGCCTGTCAGGGGCAACAGTGGGTCCGGGAACCCGCAATATGCCGACGTCGGGTTCTATGTCAGCGGCAGAGGTTCAAGCCGTGGCTGACTGGATCAACAGCATTGAATAAGTCATTTAATATGTTTTTAAAACAATCACCAAAAGTAAAAGGGGTAGGGCAAATGAAATTTGTTGCAGCATTGATTGTCACAATGGGTATTTCCACAGCAGCGATGGCGCAAAGTGTGGTTCTGGATGTGGTTTTGAATCCGATGGGGGATTTCAAAGGTAAAACTTCTGACGTTAAAGGTCAGGCCGTGGTGAGCGGTGATGAAGTTTCCGCGGAAAACATCGTTGTGAATCTGAAAACTTTGAAAACCGGCGTAGAGCTGCGTGACAAGCACACGCAAAAACATCTGGAGACTGAAAAGTTCCCAGAGGCCATTTTGCTTTCCGCAAAAGGTAAAGGCGGCAAGGGCACGGGCAAAATCAAAATCCGTGGCATTGAAAAAGACATTTCCGGAGTTTACAAAGTCGAAGGCAAGACCTTGAAAGCGAAATTCAAGTTGAAGCTGAGCGACTTTGGCATCGAGGACATCAACTATATGGGTGTCGGTGTTGAAGACGAAGTGACTTTGGCAGTGACGGTTCCAGTAAAATAAATAAAAAAAGGCCCCTGAAAAGGGGCCTTTGTCTTTTAGAATCGGTAGTTCACACCGATTTTCCAAAGCGTGGATCCTTCAGTCAAAGGACCAATCCCGGTATAGAAATCCCACTTTTGAAACATGCGAATATTCAAGTCGGCAATACCTGTGACGTTCAGGCTGCGGCCTGAATCAATGGTTTGGGTGGTGGTTTCTTTTGGCCAGTCGATATTTTTATAAAACAGCATTCCCGTCACGCCGGCATTGATTCGACCGGACAGGCGATAGAATACGCGCGGGGAAATCCCGTAAGTGGTGAAGGCCACTTTGTCGCTCAAGTAAGGATCCGCATCGGATCCGCCGTTGGCGCGACCGGCACCGATAAAGGCCCCGGCACTCCAGCCCCAGCGATAGTAGGTGATTTCTTTCATGATGGTGATCGTGATGGCGTTGTAGTTGGCTGGCACCTTGGTGTTGGTGATGCCGTCTTGAACGCGCAGGGTTTCATCCCACTGCAAAGTGGAAAGGCTCAAGCCCCAGTCCTGGCGGGACCGCGCCGGTTTTTTTGCCGTTGTTGTGGCCGGTGCCGCCGCAGGGGCTTCTGCCGCCGGCGTTTCTTCAGAATCAGTTTCTTCCTGGGCCAGAACGTTCTGACTTAGAAGGGTGACAAATAGTACAAACATCCATTTTTTCATATGTGTCCCTTAGTAGGAAATATGGATCTGCCCTTGCAGAGCCCAGGCATCGTCCACGCCACCAGTGTCAGAATAAGTTTTTCCATTGGTTGCCATCGCACGAAGCTCGGTGCGCGGCAGAGGGAACATCATCGCGCCCATGCTCCACTTCATTGCTTCGGCGGAGGATTTGTTGATGTCACCTTTGGTGTGCTCAAGGATCGACAGGAAGTTGTAACCGCGCTGGATTTCAACCATGGTCTGAACAATCGCATAGGTGCCCAGTTCGGCCTCTGAGTCAGCGATTTTGTCTTTCTTTTGGCGCAGACCGAATTCACCCATGATCGCAGAACCCTTGGACAGGCCCATACGCGTGGTCAGGGCTGCCAGGTTCCACTGTTGCAAATCACTTTGTGACGTCAGTACAGAAGCACCGACTTTGAACTTTTCATAGACCTGGTATTCCCCCGCCACAGAGAAGCCTTTTTGTTTTTGCGGGTCTTCCTGAGCGGCATTTCCGAAGAAGGCATTCACAGCCACATCCCAGTCCGGATAAGTGAAATGACCGATCACCCCTTGGGACTGGTCAAACTGCCCCAGTGTGATGGCTTTACGGCTGACGGCCGAGTGATCGACGTTGCGGATGCCATAAGCTTTGTCCATCTGGCCGACGTACAGCCAGAAGTTGTTGCTTTGTTTCCAGCGCAGATAGTATTCGCGCATGAACCAGGTGTTGGTTTTGCCGTAGTAGGGCTCAATACCGGTGTAGGAAACTGTCGTGATGATGGAATAAGTCTGTTTCTTGTCCAGGAAGAAGTTCAAATTCACATCATTTTGCATGTTGATGTAGCGCTCAGTGGTGGCAGTGGAGCCTGGCTCCATCTTCAGCCACAGGCCGCGATATTTCAGACCCGGACGAACCCACCAAGGCAGCTTCTTTTTACCCAGGAAGCCGGACATTTCCGCGATTTCTTCCTCTTCCATGTTCTTGGGGAAGACAGAGCGGGAGGTGATCTCGGTGGCAAACAGGGCGCGACCGTAATCATTCAGGGCTCCGCCGCCAAGACCGTTGTAATGGCAGGTGATGCAGGAGGAATAGCTGTACCCGATAAAATCAGGATAGGCTTGAGCCTGGCTGGTCAAAATAAGGGACGCAATGACAATTAGGACGTGCTGAAAATTTATATGTCTCACAATGAGAAATTCTAAGGATTGAAGCGAGATAATCAATAAAAATCTATACCCTGACTCTGCTCTAGCCGATAAGTTTCCTATGGAAACAAAATCACCAGCTCTAGAACGTCCTCGTGCAGTGGAAATGGCTGCTGCTGTGCTTATGTTCACACCTGTGCTTGACCTCATCATGATGCAAAGAACCGGAGTTGCGGTGCTGAATTGGGTGGGTTGGGTGTCTGTCTTTGGCGCCGGATTGACGCTGATGATCCGCCACAAACTGTCCTGGGTTATGGGGATGATCCTTTGCGGGATCTTTGTGATCAGCACGCTGGTCAGCCTGTTTAAGGGCTTTGGCGTGGTGGACCCGGCGATCAGCACGGCCAGGGTGCTGGATTGTCTGTTGGTGCTCTTTATCGTGGGCACGGTGTTTTCATTCTTCCGTTATCCTTATCTGGATCGCCGTCAGAACTGGTTTGCCCCGACAGGGGATCGTTTTGTCGTTGTGACCCCGGTTGTTTTGAATGGCAAAGTAAATGGTGAAACCGTGGATCTGTCTTATACGGGAGCTCGTATTTCCGTCCCTGAGGAGGTTGAGGCCTTCAAAAAGGATCAGGTTTTCACCATGGTTCTGTCAGAGATCAACGATGTTCAGTGCAAAGCCAAGGTCATTGACGTGAAAGGCAACGTCCTCAGAGTGCATTTTGAGGGGCTGTCTTCGTCAGAGAAAGACCTGCTGCGCCAATGGTTGAACAGCCAAAATCTACAAAAAACCTAATTTACGGGCTTTGAGCTTTGCGAACCTGCCGATTTTAGGGCATAAGTGGGCTTTTCGAGCAGGGAATGACGATGGCAAAAACAACAAAGAAGACCACCCAGAAAACCAGCAAAAAGAGTGTAAAAGCTAAAGCAGAAGCTCAATACTCGGACGTGTCAGCGTCGGTGAAACAGATTCTGGAAAACGTCCGTCCAACACCGATGATCCACAACGGTCTGACCAACGAAGAAAAGATCGAACGCATCACCGAAAAATTCACCGACATCATGAACACTCTGGGTTTGGACCTGGATGATGATTCTTTGCGCGAAACACCAAAGCGCGTAGCTAAAATGTACGTGAACGAAGTCTTCGGAGGATTGGATCCCAAGAAGTTCCCAAAAATGACCGTGATCGAAAATAAAATGAACTACGATCAAATGATCGTGGTGCAAAACATCGGTTGCCTGTCTTTCTGCGAACACCACTTCCTGCCAATCGACGGGTTCGCAACAGTGGCCTATATCCCCAATAAAAAAGTAATCGGTCTGTCCAAGATCAACCGCATTGTCCAGTATTTCTCCCGCCGCCCTCAGGTGCAGGAACGTCTGACAAAACAAATCGCCGACTGCCTTCAATACATCCTGGGCACCGAACACATCGCCGTCCACATCAACGCAAAACACTACTGCGTAATGATGAGAGGTATCGAAGACACCTCCAGCACAACATCCACATCCGACCTGCGCGGTCACTTCAAGAGCCGCATGGAAACAAGAGAAGAGTTCCTCGAGCACTGCCGTACTAAATACTAGCGGCTGGTGAAAAGGGCCCCATCGACTGCGTTGTCGGGGCTTCTCCTTCTCTCCGACGTGCTTGGAGCACGCCTCCGTTTCGGAGAAACCCCTCCGCCTTGCGCTGCGACCCTTTTGACCAGCCTTGGTCTTGGGTAGGGGGATGGGGAAATAAAAATTGAAAAAGCGAAAGGGAGTCTTTGGACTCCCTTTTTTTTATGCGCATTTTTGGATTTGCTTGATCAAGTGTGGATTGAGGGACCGGGAGAGCCTCTGGGAGGCTGCCCGGAAGAGGGCCTTCGGTGGCGCAGGATGCGCGAACCGGGGCAACGCCCCGGCACCGACTGAGCACGGATGCGTGCCCTCTGTAGCGGCAGGCTCCCAGAGGTTCGCCCGGGCCCGCGCGTTTACCCTAGGTCAAAGCCGATTGCAAAAGTTCGCGGGAGTTTTTGGACAAAGACTCTACAGCAACCATGCGTTTGATTTGAGTCAGGGCCTTTTCCTTCATGGCTGGTTCCAGCTTGGAAACAAAGTTGAAGGCCGCGCACAAACGGGCCGCGACTTGCGGGTTCTTTGGATCGATCTCAAGGATCTTGTCAGCATAGAACTCGTAAGCGTTGGTGTTCGGGTCGTTGAAGCGCACAAGGTTCGCCCCGAAAGCACGAAGCAATGAATACACATTGTTCGGGTTCGTGATGTTGAACGCCGGATGCTTCGTCAATGCTTTGACGTCTTCCAATGTCTGTTGACGGTGAGTGGTCGCTTGCGCCGTGAACCACTTGTTGATCACCACGGAATCGTCTTTCCAGTTTGCATAGAAGTCCGCCAAAACCTTTTCACGGTGAGCAGAGTCTGAATCCGCCAGCAAAGACATTGCCGTCATACGATCGGTCATGTTCTGAGCTTCCCAGTATTGCTTGTTCACGATGTCCATGATTTCCGGATCGTGCAGTTCTGCCAGATAAGCCAAAGCCTGGTTTTTCAAAGAGCGGTGACCGAAGACTTTTGGATCACGGCTTTTTGGTTCCACGCCATGGAATTTCTTGTAGATGTTCAGCAACTGATTGCGGTTGGCGGTTGCGATCTCTTTGCGCAAAGCTGTACGGGCTTTATAGAATGCTTCCGCATCCAATACCGCCTCTTCCTGTGCCAGAACAGCATAGCTTGGCAATTGCAACATCTTCGCTTTGAACGCTGGATCCATCGCCTGATCTTCCAAAATGGAAGTCATGGTGCTGATGAAACGAGGATCCAAAGTCATGGTTTCTTTGGCGCGAGCCTGCTGGATCATCTTTTTGAACAGACGAAGCCCCAGTTTCTGAGCCATCTCACGACGGTTGAAGGAATCCGTGTCTTTTTCCATCAGGAAGTAAAGATCGTTTTCAGAAGCTTCCCAGCGCAAGTTTACCGGAGCAGAGAATTCACGCAGGATGGAAAGAACCGGACGCTCTTTCAGGCCTTTGAACACGAAGGTCTCTTTTTGCTCTTTCAGCTCCATCAGATTTTTGCCGTCAGTGTTTACGGTGATTTTGTCACAGTTCAAAGACAACTCTTTGCCGGATTTGTCCAAAAGACCCATCATCAATGGAATGTGGAATGGTTCTTTCGTCGGCTGGCCCGGAGTCGGCGGGCAGCTCTGTTCCAAAGCCACATGGAACTCGCCTTTGTCAGCATCGAATTTTTCCTGAACCGCAACCACCGGAGTGCCGGACTGGTTGTACCAGCGACGGAACTGAGTGAAGTCCTTGTTGTTAGGGTTCGAGATCGCGGCTGCAAAATCTTCCGTCGTGACAGCCTGACCATCATGACGTTTGAAGTATTCATCCATCCCTTTGCGGAAGCCCTTGCGGCCCACAATGGTTTGCATCATGCGGATCACTTCAGACCCTTTTTCATAGATCGTCATGGTGAAGAAGTTATCCACCGCCATGCAGGATTCCGGGCGAACCGGGTGGGAGTTTGGACCAGCGTCTTCAGCAAACTGGCCGGCGCGCAAAGCATCCACGTCCTCGATACGCTGAACCCCACGATCCGTCATGTCAGCAGAGAACTCCTGATCGCGGAATACGGTCAGACCCTCTTTCAGGGACAACTGGAACCAGTCACGCAACGTCACGCGGTTGCCGGTATAGTTGTGGAAGTATTCGTGAGCCACAACGGATTCGATGTTATGGAAGTCCACATCGGTTGCCGAGTTGGAATCAGCCAGCACCAGGCGGGAGTTGAAGATATTCAGACCTTTGTTTTCCATCGCGCCGGCATTGAAATCATCAATCGCCACAATCATGTAGTCGTTCAGGTCGTATTCAAGGCCAAAGACCTCTTCGTCCCACTTCATGGATTTGTGCAGGGATTCCATCGCATGCTGGCAGCGCTCTTGTTTGCCGTGAGCCGCGTAGACTTCAAGATTCACTTTGCGACCATTCACTGTTGTGAAGGTGTCACGGATCACACCCAAGTCACCCGCAACCAGTGCGAACAGATAGCATGGCTTTTTGTGCGGATCCTGCCAGTAAGCCTTTTGGCGGCCGTTACCCAGGTCTTCCATTTTGATGCGATCGCCGTTGGAAAGCAGAACCGGGTATCTCTTTTTGTCAGCTTCGATAGTCACGGAATAAGAAGTCATCACATCCGGACGGTCAAAGAAGTAAGTGATCTTTCTGAATCCTTGTGCTTCGCACTGGGTGCAGAAGATGCCGTTGGATTTGTAAAGTCCTTCCAGGGATGTGTTGTTCTGCGGTTGCAGCTCAGTTTCGATTTCCAAAGTGAAGCTGTCGGGAACTGACGGAACAATCAGTTCTTCTTCCGTGATCTGATACTGGTCGGCATTTAACTGCTGGCCGTTTATTTTGATGGAAACCAGTTTCAGTTCCTCGCCATTCAGGCGCATCTCACCGAGGTGGGTGCGGCGAACCTGGGATTTTGCCACGACTCGACAAAAGTCTTCGTTCAGATTGAAGTCGAGGTTAATGGAATCTACCGTGAAGGCAGGGGATTTATAGTCTTTAAGATAAATTTTTTCTTGTTTCATACGGCCTCGGTTCAGATAATAGACGGATGAGTTTGCTATTCACTTCTATCACAATAAACACCACGCAGCTACAGGGCATGCTGGGTTTTTATCGAATTATCGGCTTTCAATTTACAGCGTCAAAAGTTGATAAAGGGAGTGAAGTTCACAGAGCCGTTCATAACGGCGTCGAATTTTCACTGTACAACATCCAAAATCCTCAAAGATCTCAGATTCCAAGCCTGCAGCTGGGTTTTAAGATTACGGATTTGGAGAAAACCGTGCAGGAACTTGTCAAAGTTCCCGGTGCCATGTGCATATTAGACCCGACAGACATGCCTGATGGCAAAAAGGCCATCGTGCTGGATCCCGACGGGCATTCCATAGAACTTTGCGAATTATAAAAACAAAAAAAAGCCCCGGAAACCGGGGCTTTTGCTTTCAGGCCTTCTTCAGGGAATTACTGAGGCGTAGTGATCATTTGCGCTGAAGAGGCTTTGACCTGAGCCTCAATCGGCTCCAGGCGTCCTTTCAGGTATTTTTGCAGGAATTCCTCGGTGATTGCGTTAGCCCCCATGTTGTTGGCAGCCTTGGCAAAACCGTGTCCTTCATCAGGGAATAATACATATTCCACCGGAATCTTTTTAGCCACCATGGCGTTATAGATCTGATCAGCTTCCGCTTTTTTCACGCGCGGGTCATTGGCCCCTTGAAGGATTAAAAGTGGTTTTTTGATTTTATCCACATGAGTCAGCGGAGAGCGCTCTTTCAAAAGCTTTTTGCCAGCCGCTGTCGTCGGATCGCCCACGCGCTTGTAAAGATTCGCGCGGAAGCTTTCCCAGTACGGCGGAACTGTGGCAAGCAAAGTTTCCAGATTGGACGGGCCCACGATATCCACCGCGGCAGCAAAAGTGTCCGGAGTGAAGGTTACACCCGCCAACGCGGCATAACCACCATAGGATCCGCCCATGATCACGATTTGTTTCGGATCGGCATAGTCATTTTTAACAGCCCAGTTGACGGCGTCAATCAGGTCGTCGTGCATTTTGCGGCCCCATTGTTTGTCGCCCGCATTCAGGAACTTTTTCCCAAAACCTGTCGAGGCGCGGAAGTTCACGCTCAGTACATTATACCCACGATCCGCCAGCCACTGATGATAAGGATTGTATCCATAGTCATCGCGGCCCCAAGGACCCCCATGCACCAGCAAAACCAGGGATTTGCCAGCCGGCTTGCGGGCTTGAGTCAGATAGGACACCAGCTGATAGCCATCACGGGATGGGATCTCAATAGCTTCCATGGCGCTCAGGCGGTTGCCGTAAGGAATCATGGCTTTGGTGTGATACAAAGGCTGACTTAAAGTTCCGGTTTTGGCGTCATAGAAATAGAACGCCACAGGTTTGTCGGTAGAATCTGCAAACAGAACCCACTGATTTCCGTCAAGGCTCATGGAGGTCACATTGATTTCGGTGTTGAGCTTTTTCTCAATCCCTTCAAAGTGTTTCTGGAAGTCCTTGTCGAAGAACTGGATATCACGTTTCAGATAGTAAGAGGACGCCCATAGAAGTTTTCCGGTCTGGGGATGCATTTGCAAACCCTGAATATCCGAGCGTTCGTCCGAGGCAACCACTTTGCTTTGGTCAGACTTGATATCCCATTCGATCAAAGCGGCTTTGTCCCGTTTGCGGCTGTCCAGCAAATAGACTTTGCTGCCATCGTGAGAAACGTCCACTGCGGAAGAAGTCATGCTGTCTTCGAATGGGACGACAGTCTTTTTAACAAACTTTTTGCTGCCGGCGTTCCACAGGAAGATTGTGGAAGAACCATCTTTGTTCGATTGGCTGGCGATGATCGGGTGGAAGTTCTTGTCGAACATGATCCCGGCATAGTTTTCGGTATTGGTGAAAAGATCCGTGGTGGCTTTGGTTGTCAGATTCAGGATCTTGTAATCAAAGAACTTTGGATCACGCTCGTTGGTCATGATGACCACTTCCTGCGGGCGCAGATGACTGGTTTCAGCAATCTGGGAAGTGACCTTGCCAGGCTTGGTGATTTCAGTGATTTCGCCAGTGGAGACATTCAGGGTGTACAGGCCGAAGTTTTCATCACCGGCAACGTCCTGAGCGAAGGTCAGAATTCCCGGAGTGTAAGTCCAATTGTATCTGAAAATGCCGCGTTTGGTGTCGTGGGTGACAGGCTTTGCCGTTTCCGGCTTGCCGAATTCCTGAGCCCAGATATTCAGTACACCCTTGTGGGCGGAAAGATAAGTGACGTATTTTCCGTCAGGGCTGATCTTGATCCCGGTGATGTCGGGATTTCCAAAAAGAACTTCGCGCGGAATGTATTCTGCGTTCACGGCTTCCTTCTTGTTCAGGGTTTGGCAGGCACTCATGGAAAAAACCAGAGCTGCTAATAGTGGCATTTTCAATGCTGTTTTCATTAAATGGACTCCTGTTTTGCAGACTTATCGTAGGTCAGGCGTCATCGGAGTCAAGAGAGATGCTTTGCGCAGAAATGGAAAATGGGCCCCAAGAGGGTGGGGCCCATGGATTTTACAGGAACGTTCTGGTTAAAACTAAGAGTGATACATACGGTCTTCAAAGGCTGCGAGCGCCGCTTTCGCGCCTTCACCCATGGCAATCACGATCTGCTTGTAGGGCGTCGTGGTGACGTCTCCGGCAGCGTAAATGCCTTTGGCTGAAGTGCGACCTTTTTCATCGACGATGATTTCGCCGAACTTGGTCAGCTCCACGGTTTCTTTCAGGAACTGGCTGTTCGGCACCAGGCCGATTTGCACGAAAATGCCGTCCAGATCCATTTTCTCCTCTTTGTTGAGGGAACGATCCAGATACTGGATCTGCTGAACTTTGGAGCCATCACCGATGACTTTTTCAGTCTTGGCGCTGGTCACAATAGACACATTCGGAAGGGACTTCAGTTTATCAACCAGGATCTTGTCGGCTTTCAGCTGATCGTTGTATTCAAACACCACGACTTCGCGAACAATGCCGGCCAGATCAATCGCCGCTTCCACGCCCGAGTTTCCTCCGCCGATCACAGCGACTTTTTTGCCTTTATAGAAGGGGCCATCACAGTGCGGGCAGTAAGCCACGCCACGGCCCAGGTATTCTTTTTCACCTTCAACACCCAGTTCGCGCCATTTCGCCCCCGTGGTGACGATGATCGAATCTGCAGTCAGGTGTTCGCCACTTTCAAGTTCGATGGCTTTGACCTTGTTTTCAGTGTGGATCTTTTTCACGCGACGGTTTTCAAGAACCTTCACCGGATAGCTGGCGATGTGCTGGTTCAGTTGAGCCGCCAAAGCCGGGCCTTCAGTGTAAGTCACACCAATCAGATTTTCGATGCCTTTGGTTTCCTGCACCTGACCGCCGATTTTTTCGGTGATCATGGCCGTGGACAGACCTTTGCGAACTGTATAGATCGCAGCGGATGCCCCCGCCGGGCCGCCACCGATCACCAGCACATCAAAGTGACCCAGATTTTTGTTCACAGGCTCGGATGGTGCTGCATTGGCGTCGACGCCAAAGGTGGATTCCAGTTTGCTGACCAGATCCAAAAGCTGAATACGGCCGGAGTGGAACATTTTTGCATTCGCCACCAGACTTGGCACGCCTTGAATGCCCAGGGACTTGATGTCGTCCTGAACATAGCCACCGTCGATGATTTCGTGACGAAGACTTCCGTGAATCAAAGCGATCTGATTCAGAGCCTGCACCACTTCAGGACAGTTTTCGCAGGTCAAAGAAATGTAAGATTGAACAGTGATATTTTTATTCAGACGACGAACGCGGTCCGCGATCACGCTGTCCAAAAGCTTGCCTTTGCCATCCGTATTCAGGATCGCCAGAATCAACGAAGTGAACTCGTGACCGCCGGGAATGCCTTTGAACACGATGCCCGTGTGTTTGCCTTTGTAGTCAATACGGAACTGAGGCATCGGCGAAGTGCCAGACGCATTCTGAGTCAGCGTGATTTTGTCTGATGTGCTGGCCACACTTTGAAGCATGTCCAAAAGATCTTTTTGATCCTCGTGAGAGCTGTTTTCATAGACAAGCTCAACAGTATTCTCCAAGGCGCCAAAGACAGATTTTAGTTGTTCAAGAAGAGAAGAGTCTAGCATGGGACCTCCGTTCGGGGGGAAATTACCTGAAAGGTGCAACTGCGGCGTTGGTCGGCGTCGCCGTACAGGAGTACGGCTTCCTTCTCCCGCCTTGCATTTACAACTTTCAGCTAATTTCTGTTTCGCGGTTGTAGGCTTGTCCCCGCCATAGGCGGGGACTCGCGTTTGGAAAATCTAAAATTTAGATTTTACCAACCAGATCAAGACCTGGTTTCAGAGTGGATTTGCCTGGAGTCCATTTCGCAGGGCAAACTTCGCCTGGGTTTGCAGCGATGTATTGAGCTGCCTGAGTTTTACGGAACAATTCATCAGCGTTACGGCCGATACCGTTGTCCTGAACTTCAGCCAATACGATTTTACCTTCCGGGTTCACCAGGAAAGTACCACGGTAAGCCAAACCTTCTTCTTCAATGTGCACGCCGAATGCGCGAGTCAATTGGAAGGTAGGGTCTGCCAACATTGGGTATTTGATTTTTTTGATTGTCTCAGAAGCATCATGCCATGCTTTGTGAGTGAAGTGAGTGTCAGTGGAAACGCCGTAAACTTCCACGCCGATTTTTTGGAATTCAGCGTATTTGTCAGCCATGTCACCCAACTCAGTCGGGCATACGAATGTGAAATCCGCAGGGTAGAAGAAGAAAACGGACCATTTGCCTTTAAGGTCGTTCTGAGTCACGGTTTTGAAATCGCCGTGGTGGAAAGCTTGAACTTTGAAATCTGGCACTTTCGTGTTGATGATAGTTTGCATTTATTCTCCTTCGAATAAAGTGGTTAGGTTGTGGCCTTAGGGCCTAAATAAAAATTCAGGTCCACCAGCAGGTTTAGTTGTTAGTGGACATCTTTCGTCTTTGAGATTAAGTGATCAACAGTTTTTAGGGAAATCGATTAATAATATGCATTGATAGATTTTGTCTATTGCGGCATAATGGACCCCAAGGAGCCCTTTTATGAGCCCAAAAGTGAACTTTTCTTTGACGCAGCTGGAATACATCATGGCTGTCCATAAGCACGGTCATTTTGCCAAGGCGGCAGAGGCCTGCCACGTTACTCAGCCTACGCTCAGCATGCAAATACAGAAGCTGGAAGAGGATCTGGGCGTCGTGATCTTTGACCGCTCCAAAAAACCCATTTTACTGACACACATGGGTAAAAAACTGATATCCCAAATTCAGACGGTCCTTTTTGAGTCCAGAAAAATTGAGAGTATTATTCAGCATGAACAAAAAGGCGCTAAACAAGGAAGCTTGTCTATTGGTGTCATTCCGACGGTGGCTCCATACCTTTTGCCTCGACTTTTGCCGGTGGTGGAAGAAATGTTCCCGGAAGTGGATCTGAATATCCGCGAGATGCAGACGGACCAGATTCTTGAGGCTTTAAACGGGGATGAAATCGACGTCGGTGTTTTGGCGACTCCGACCCAGATGCCGAAGATGTTTGAATTTCCTTTGTACTATGAACCCTTCTATGTTCTGTGTGAAAAGAATCACGAATATGCGCACATGAAAAAGATCAAATACCAGAGCCTGGGGATGGACGACATCTGGCTGCTGGAGGAAGGCCACTGTCTGCGCAATCAAGTGCTGGATATTTGTTCGGTAAGAAAAGGCAAAGGGCAGGGGCGTCGCTACAAATTTGAAAGCGGCAGTCTGGAAACTTTGAAAAATCTGGTCGACTTGTATGGCGGCTATACGCTGCTGCCGCATCTGGCGACCGAGCATCTGGGCGACCGCAGTCAGCTGGTGCCCTTTGAACGCCCGATCCCGGCGCGCGAAATCGGTCTGGTGTACAGGCGCGAACATTATAAAAACGAACTGATTGAGGCTTTGGGCGAAGCGATCTTAAAATCGATTCCGGAAGAACTGCGCAAGATCCGTCCCAAGGATCTGGATGTTCTTCCGATTGCATAACTACAGCCCCTCGGTGGATGTTCCGCATGAGGAGATTGTGTTAAAAAGAATTTTTGCAGGAACAAATATATGAGCACACCGACACAAGAACGAAAACCCCTGGAAACCCGCGAGGATGTCATGCTCCTGGTGGACAGCTTTTATGCGAAGGTTCGCGCTGATGGTTATATCGGCCCGATTTTTACGGATGTGGCGAAAGTAGACTGGGATGAGCATCTGCCGAAGTTATATAATTTCTGGAGTGATCTGCTGTTAGGCGAAGACACCTATCGCGGCCGTCCGTTTCCTCCGCATACGAAATTGAATCTGGAGCGCGGGCACTTTGAGCAGTGGTTGCGACTTTTTGTTGAAACCGTTGATGAGCATTTCGTGGGACTGAAAGCCAACGAAGCCAAAGAGCGCGCCTATCGTATTGCGCGTAATTTTATGATCAATTTGCAGTTGCTCAGTCTGGAGTAAAGACCTCCGTCTGGTTCGTCTGCTGTTTTACGGCAATTTAGCCTGAATATCTGTGTGCCTTTCGCAAGCTCGATTTATTTTTAAAGACAGCGGGAGGTTCGCCATGAAGCTCACTGTCAATTTCACTTCGCAAGGTCGCATGCTGGAAGGAACTCTGTTTTTGCCTGAGGATTCTTCCGAAATTTTTGCGGCTTGTCTGTTTGAAGGTTCTATGACCGGGGCCACCGCCCAGGTGACCGAAAAGCTGGCCAAAGAAGTCAGCGCCGAGGGTTTTATCACCCTGATCATGGATCACAACTATTTCAGTGAAGATGAACAGGCTCCGCAGCCGTGGGAGTCACCCAGTAAACGCCTGCAGGATATTCGCGCGGCGCTGGATTTTTTGGAAAGCCATGCGAGTGTCGATAAAGAACGCATCATCGGTGTGGGCGTCAGTGTCGGGGCCGAATATCTGGCGCAAGTCTGTCAGGAAGGTTGCAGCCTAAAAGGACTGGTGGTTGTGGAAAGTGCCATGGATGACAGCCGTAATCTGGCCGTGGATCATCTGGATATTCCGACGCAAGTGGTGGATGAAACTCATCTGGATTCAGCAGTGGACGAAATTGTCCTGTGGGCTCGCACCTTGTTTAACGGCGGCCCTTCGCAGGAATCCGCCGGCAGACAAGACTGGAGTGTTTCGGATAAATAGCTATTTCAATTTGATTTCGACAGAGTTCACAACCTTGCTGTCCATGTCACGAATCTGCAGGGAGACGGTTTTCTTTTTCCAGTCGATTTCGGCCAGGCCGAAGTTTTCCTGATTATAGGTCGCCCCCACATAGTGAGTGTCTGAATCCGGGTATTTGTTCGGGCGATTCAAGGAGCTTGCCGTAACATCGTAAATCGGACCGTAACCGTTCAGGTCTGTTTTTGCGATGGAAGCAATATGACGGTCGCCGCTGATGACAATCACGTTCTTGGCACGCGTGGATTTTACCAGATCAAAGAATCTTTGACGCTCTTTTGGGAAGTTCCCCCATTTTTCAAATTGCGGATCGTTGGCAATCAGCTGAATGCTGCTGACGATAAAGCGCACATCGGCGGGACGTTTCAACTGGGTTTCAAGCCATTCCCACTGATGTTGGCCCAGAATGGTGCCCTCATCCTGGGGGATGTAATTCATGGCTTTGCCTTCGAAACCCGGGCGTTCTTTCAGTGGACTGCGGTAATAACGAGTATCGAGCATGATCACCTGAACCGTTTGTTTTTTCGGTCCGATGATTTTGCTGTGATAAACGCCACCTTGCTCCAGCGGCATGCTGTTGCGGGTGTAGGTCCAATAGTTCATGAAATCACGACGGGCGGCATCTTTGCCGGTCCAATCCACACCACCGTCGCGCTGGCCAAAATCGTGATCATCCCAGGTCGCCATGAATGGAACCTTTTCGCGAACCGCGCGGTATTCCGGGACCAGATCCAGCTTGCGGTACTGTTCGGCGATGGGCTGCTGTCCTGACCAGCTGGCATAGATGTTATCACCTGTGAACAGGAACAGATCCGGATGAGTGGCAGCGATGGTTTTCCAGATCGGCTGCGGTTCATCCTGGTTCGCGCAGGAACCAAAAGCCACACGTTCAATTTTGGCGGAATAATCAATCCCGCGTGCAGGAAGGTTGGAAACATAGCTGCTGGAGGACTGCACCACGGTGCCATGGAGGGAAGTTTTCTTTTCGTTGTTTGTATGGGCGCAGGCGCAAAGAATCAGCGTCAAAGCGGGGGTCAGCAGCAGCATTCGTTTCACTTGAGTCTCCTTGAAACAGTTCAGGGGTATTTCAATAAACCCCGGCGTTTTTGGCAACCTTCTTTTGTCTCAATTTCAGACACGGCACGGGCCTTGTATTGATTCTTTGGTATGACGAATAAAATGAAACTTTACAGCAGAACTCTGGCGATTTTCTTTGTGGGGCTGACCCTTCTGGCAGGTGAACTGTCATTAGCTTCACTTCAGCGCAAAAGTCTCACCGTGAGACAGCCGACAAAGGGCGCCGCTGTACATGGATTGGCATCCAAACAAAAGCTGCTGCTGGGTTTGAATAAAGCCAAAACATCCGCTGAAGGCCTTGATTTGCAAATCGGCCGCTATCTGCAGATTGCCTCGATGGGTGCGTTCCAGCGCTGGCAGAAGAATATCGATTTCGATATGGTGAAGGACGAATACTCGCAACGCGTACTGGGCCATCTGCAGGCCATGACCGAGCTGATGAAGCTTCGTCGCTCCAGTCACGGGCAGTTCAAAAAACTGTATGAATTTGATTTCCAGAATCTGATTCGAAAAAGTGACTATGTACTGTCCGTGAATACGACCCGCACAACGCTGGAACATTCCAGTGAAGATCCGGCTTTCGCGGCCCAAGCCGAGCGAACGCTGGCGGACTATAATGAAGAAAGAATGCGCTACGATTCCAAAATGATCGCTCTGAATTAAGGATGGTGAAAAAGGCCCTTCTGACTGCGTTGTCGGGGGACCTCTTTCTCTCCGACGTGCTAGAAGCACGCCTCCGTTTCAGAGAACCCCCTCCGCCTTGCATAAGGACCTTTTTGACCATCCTTTATGTTATGCTTGGGAATAAAAAAAAGGGAGCCAGAAGGCTCCCTTTTTCGTTTTAACTTGTGGTTAAAAACTATTTGCGCTCGCTGATTGGAGTCACTTTGCGCTGTTCAGCACCCACGTACTCGGAAAGAGGACGGATGATGCGGTTGTCAGCAGTTTGCTCCATGATGTGTGCAGACCAGCCAGTGGTACGAGCCATTACGAAGATCGGTGTGAAGAAGTCGATCTCAAAGCCCATCATGTAATAAGCAGGACCCGCTGGGAAATCCAGGTTCGGGTAGATCTTTTTCTTGTCTACCATGACTTTTTCCAAAGCCGTGTACATCTGCATCCATTTTTGTTCGCCAGTCACGTCAGCCATAACTTGAGCGTACTTTTTCATGGTTGGAACGCGGGAATCGCCAGAGCGGTAAACGCGGTGACCGAAGCCCATGACTTTTTTCTTCTGAGCCAAAGCATCCAGCATCCACTGTTCTGCTTTTGCAGGATCAGCGATTTCTTTCATCATGTGCATAACCATTTCGTTCGCGCCACCGTGCAAAGGACCTTTCAGGGCACCGATGCCTGCAACAGTTGCAGAGTAGATGTCAGACTGAGTGGAAGTCACAACACGTGCAGTGAACGTGGAAGCATTGAAGCTGTGTTCAGCGTAAAGGATCAATGAAACGTCGAAAGCTTTAACAACTTCTTTTTGTGGAACTTTACCGAAGCACATGTGGAAGAAGTTTTCAGCGATGGACAAATCAGATTTAGGTGGAATGAAATCCAAACCTTTTTTGAAGCGGTAGTCCGCTGCAACCATTGTCGGGATTTTCGCAAGCAACATCATGGCTTTGTCCATGTTCGTTGCAGGGGAAGCATCCCAGATACGTGCATCTTCAGCGCCCAGGAAGGAAACCGCTGTACGGATGGAATCCATTGGATGACATTTTTGTGGAAGTGCTTTGATCACGTTCAACAAAGTTGTGGAGATTTCACGGGAAGCGCGTTCTTTTTTGGAGAACTCAGCAAGTTGACCTGCATTTGGCAGCTCGCCATTGTACATCAAGAAAGCCACTTCTTCGAAAGAGCAGTTTTCAGCCAGGTCTTGAACCGGGTAACCGCGATAGATCAAAGAGTTGGTGTGAGGGTTTACTTTGGATACAGAAGACGTATCCATAACAACGCCATCAAGACCCTTTTTAACGTTCATTTTCTCTGGTTCTGGAACATAATCTGGATTGATATACTCAGCCATTTTTTCCTCCGGCGAAATCCGCGCAGGCGACGTCCTAAAGTATTCAGGAATCGGTGCGTTATATTGCTAATGATTAACGACCAAAGCTAGCGCGGCGCCCGAAGCCGGTCAAGAGTTGGTGCAGGGACTCTACTTTGCGCAGCGGCGGGATTGACGAAGTCCACCGGGGTTAAGCACACTTTAAGTATGGAAATATCATTTGCTCTCGTTCCGGCACTTATTCATGTGTACATTTTTGCTTTAGAAAGCCTGCTTTGGGGGCGTAAAAGGACCAATAAGACTTTCGGCGTCACAGAAGCGGAAGCTGCGACCACCAAATTGATGGCCTTTAATCAGGGCTTTTATAACTTGTTTTTGGCGGTGGCGATTTTGCTCGGTTTGCATTTGCGAACAGGGGAGGTCACCCAGGCCGCAGGCACCACACTGGTGATTTACGGCTTGGTGTCCATCATTGCTGCGGGTTTTGTGCTGATTCTGTCGTCACGTCGGTTGTGGCGGGCAGCGCTGGTGCAGATCGTACCAGCGGCCATCGCCTTGGGGCCGTTCCTTATCTAGAATTGCCCTTCACACACACCCGGTGTTGTCGTCAGCACCGGATTCGGATTATTTGAGAAGTAATCCTTCATATCCAAATCCAGGAACAGGTTTCCGCTTTTGCAGTTCTTGTAAAGAGCGCGGTACAAGCTGAGTAAATTGTTTTTGAAGATCTTGTATTCCGCCGCCGTGAACTGCAGGGAGTTGCGGAAATACGTTTCCATCGCAACTTGGGATTCCGGTGTTCCAAAGACCTGTCCATAAAGATGCATCACACCTTTATAAGTTTTCGGACTGAAGTGGCGCACCACCATAGTCGCATTCAGGAACAGATCCGCGTTGTCCTTCCAGGAATCATAGGTCGCAGACGTTTTTTTGACATCGGCAATAAGGGCGTATTTTTTCGCCGTGTTCATGTCAAAGCCGCCGTCGTTGTCCTTCAAAAGCATGACTTTCAAAGAAACTCCACTTTGTCTGATGGCGCTAAGGACTTCCTGCTCGGCCGGGGTCAACGTATTCGCAGGCTTCGCCAGAAGTTCTTTGTATTTTTTGTCAGAGATATCATCCACTTTCCCTTGTGCGGTTTTGAAGAACTGACGGCGCTTGTAGTGGATGTTGCCGATGCGATCGGCCTGATCCAGCAGGAAGTCCATTACCAGCATGTCGGAAGAATCCTGCATGCCCAGCATGCGCTGACCGGCTTTGGCCATTTCCGTGCCGCCCAGAACCTGCGCGATGGGACGGGGATCTTTCAGCAAAGGCCAGAACACGCTGCTGTTGCGGAACTGATCAATACGCGTCTTGTCCGATTTTAAACCGAAAGCTTCCGCATACAATTCTTCGTTACCCGGATTTTCTGCCAGCACGCCAAAAACCTGTCGTTTGTCTTCAGTCAGGATGCGTGTTGTCCAATAAGCGGTGGCATTGGCAGACAGTCCTCGGCGTTTGCCGTCTTTATAGAAAGAGGCCGGTACGATGCCCAAGCCATACGGAGGCTTGGTATAGACATCCGGCAGTTGCGACACGTTGCCATGTTTGGCGCGAACCAGGTGGCCGATCTGATCGTACCAGTATTGATTCAAATAGGTGTTACCCATCTGCAAACCCAGATAGCGGCCAGCCAGGGAATGATTTAGGACCGTATCCAGATCCACCGTGCGCAGAACACTTGGCGGAACGTCCACAGATTTGAAAAGTTGAGTCAGGCGGGAATAGCCCAGAATGCTTCCGACGGAAACTCCAGGAGCGGCAAATTTGAATTTCGCCTCTTTATCCGGATAGCCGGTTTTGTCCTTCATGGCTTTTTTCGCGGAACGGGTCAGGGGGCAGATTGTTTTTTGGAACTGCGCCTCGGTCATTCCTTTGGGGATGGTGTAGTATTCCACCGCCACCGAGGTACTGTTCACCTTCGGGCAGGCATAGTACATCTGTGTCTTGGGATGGTCGCCACGGGTGGCATACAGATTCATCGCACAAAGAGCGTCTTCATCTTTGTTGATTTTGTTTTCCAACCCCGGGAATCTTTGCAGGATGTAGCATTTTTCCGGAATGGCTTTTCCCGAAACTTCGATGTTGTAGGTTTTTACAGCGTGTTTATCAAATTGAGGATCCAGAAAGCTGTAGGCATTTGAACTGATCAGCGCGAAAGATAGAAATGCAGCAAGCATGGAAAAGTCTCCGTATTGTGAAACACGGAGACTAGGGCCGGTGAAAATAAAAACCAAGTTACTTTATTGCAAGCCTGTTTAGCGTACGTACTTCACGCCGTTTTTGGAATCCAGCGTGAGCGACGCCGGCAGGGAGCTGAGGCTTTGCTGAGTGCCAGATGAATTGTAATAGCGAATTGTCAGCTGATTCGTTTCAGAAAAGACAAGTTCAACATATCCCTGCGGAGTGCGAGTGCTGGTGCCCACCAAATATCGTGGAGAGCTTCCTGCACACGGCATGGAAACAACCTGTAATTTTTTACCATCCGGATAAGTGTAGTGGCCGGAATAGAATCCATGGGAATGACCAAAGATCACCAGGTCCACATTGTGACTTAGTAAGATGGCTTCCAGGGTGTTGCTGCCAGCAGTGCGGCGTTCGCCCGCCAGAACTCCGTTTTCATAAACCGTCGAGCTGTTGGCTTTGCTGCTGACGATCGAGTACAGCGGAATATGGCCATAGACCACGCGAGCACGGGCCCCTTTGGCGCGAGCAGAAGACAGCTGTTCCTTCAGCCACGCCAGTTGGGCAGTGCGGTTGGAAAGTTTGGAATAGTTGGCGTCATCCAAAGAAACAAAGAACACGTCTTCTTTGATAAAGGAATAATAGAACGGGAAGTTGTCGTCATCGACGTATTCCACGTTGGGTTTGTTGTTACCCCAGAACGAATCATACAGGCGGCGTTCCTGCGCATAATAGGCATCGTGATTGCCCGGCGTCGGCAGGAACGGAATGTTCGCGTCGCGCATGAACGACAGAACTTTTTTCGAAAACTGATTCCACATGTTCACATAGGTGCTGTCAGAAAGGCTTTTCTTTTCGCCGTCGATGTAATCACCCACACCAAGAATGGCCGCCGGCTGACGCGCGATCATGGACTTCACAATTGAGATCGTGGCGCTGGCATAAGTGCCGCTGGTATCGATGTTCATATCAGCGAAAGCATGGATCTTCAGCGACTTGGCGCTGTCTTTGATCTCATCGTCAGGCTCGGGGGGTGTCGGTGTTGACGGCTCGTCCGTCCCCGGTACCGACTGGGAATTGTCTGTGTCCGTGCCCGGAAGGGCTGTGCTTAGGACGTCAGAGGTTGATGGGGCACACGCAGCGAGAGTTGAAACGAGCAAAAAGGCCGCAAGAATATTTTTTGAGGCGGTGACTTTTGTTTTCATACAGTATGTATCGTAACAAAGGTCTGATTTATTAAGCCAAATTAATGCTGAATGTGAGTATGTAAAATGGACTCAGGTCTAAGTTCATTTTCCTGCTGGAGCTATAGACAGTTTTTGTGAATTTACAGAGAGAACAAGAGTGATTGTAATAAACGGGATGAACGGCGTGTTACCCCAGCAACCGAGCGCTGCCGGGGCTTTTGCATTCTTTTTGTTTGTTTAGATTTCAATATTTTTGCAGAGCCATTCTTCCACTTCGGAAAGGCCCAGATTCAATTCGCTGTGTTTGCCACGAACACTCATAAGTGCTTCGCGAACAGCGTCGCCACGATAAGCTTTGCCACGCAAAGCCTCCGTCAAATCTTCAATCACATGCGGGTACAGGCAGTCGGTATAGATTTTCAAATCCTTGATCTGACCATCTTCCACTTTGAAATGGAAATCAAAGAAACCCAGGGACAGATATTCATCCATCTTGTGGCTGAATTCCAGAGTGTTGCCATACAGCCAGTTCCAAGAGCTGAGCAGGTCATACTGTTCCTTCAGCTGCGGGATCAGTTTCAGGCTGTCCATGGTCAGGGATTCCACTTCGGCTTTACCGGCATAGAAGTTTTCAAAGGACTTTACCAATGTCGTCACGATCTGATCGTGGTTGATCCCCGGGGATACTTCCGTCAGGTTCGCCACGCGGGCACGGACGGATTCTTTGCCTTTGGCCTGAAGTTTTTTTGGATTGGGTGTCAGGTAATTTCCCAGACGGGTCAGATCAGTATTTAGCAACAAAGTGCCGTGGTGGAAAGCGCGGTCTTTCTTTTCGCGGTAAGCACTGCCGCTGAATTTGCGGGGTCCATCCGGGAATGGGATCAGCAGGTCATTGCGCCCGGAAGCTTCGCCCTGAATGCCGAAAGTTTTCAAAGCATCAAAGATGATCTGAACATTGTTTTCGCGCTTATAGGATTCTTTCGGCGACAGGAATGTGAAATTGGTGTTTTGCAAATCATGGAAGACGGCACCACCACCGGTCGTGCGACGGGCCAGATGAACTTTTTCATCTTTCATTTTGGCGAGGTTGCATTCCGACCAAGGGTTCTGATTGCGCCCGATCACCACGGTTTCTTCATTGCGCCACAAAAACAGCACCTGCTGGGATGGATCCAGATTGTGAAAGATCCATTCTTCCGTGGCCAGGTTAAGGTGAGGATTCAAACTGTCTGACAGAAACACTTTAAGCTTTTGCATGGGTTTGAACCTAATCGCCCCCGCGGAAGGGGTCAAGAACGAGGCGGCGCGCGACCCTTTACTTTTTGCGCAATATGGGCTTTAATGGCCTTGTATCTCAGTTCTGCGACTGATGTGCCCGGACGATGTGCGACGTACCCGGTAAGGACAAGACGACGCTTTTTTCTAACGAAAGGAGTGTTGGTATGTCTAACACAGTAGCATGGATCATTTTGGCAATCGCAGGTCTTCTTGAAGTCGGTTGGGCCATCGGCCTTAAATACACCGAAGGTTTCACAAAACTCGTACCCAGTGTTCTCACTTTGGTTGCATTGGCGGGCAGTATGTTTTTGCTGGCGCGGGCAGCGACAGTGCTTCCCATCGGTACAGCTTACGGCGTGTGGGTGGGGATCGGTGCTTTGGGTGCAGCGATTCTGGGGATTTTCCTGTTTAATGAGGCCGCGACCCCAGCTCGCCTGTTCTTCCTAGCGTTGTTGCTTGTTTCCATCATTGGGTTGAAAGCGACAGCGGGCGGGCACTAAAGTCCCTCATTCCAACGGGGGAGTATTCTGAAAAAACATCAAATTTGAGAGGGGATCTGGACTATGGCCCTCTCTCTGTTGCCAGTTTTTAATCCGAATCTGTCAAGGTTCGGAAAAAGCTGGAGTTGTCGTATGTTCATCCGTGGATTCAGAAAACTTTCGTTCACTCAACAGTTAACTTTGCCTATCGCCCTTGTAGGCACACTGGTGCTTGGGGGCATTGCCTTCTTGGCGGTGCAAGACTCGTTCAAAGACGCCAAGAAATCAGCGCACACGATGTCTGAAGAGATGGGCCGCAAGTATGCACAGCAGATTAAATCATATCTGGATAAATCCTTTGCGCAGGCCGAAGTTGTGGGCCGTCATCTGGCGATGGAAGCTGAAACTCACCAGCAGGATCGCAAGAAAAGCTATCAGTTGCTGCGTGAAGTTCTAAAAAGTGATTCCCAGTATCTAGCCACATGGTCGGCGTGGGAGCCCAATGCCTATGACGGTAAAGATGCGCAGTTTGCCAATACCGAATTCCATGAAAAGACCGGACGCGTGTACCCGTGGTGGGTGCGCCAGGGTGATCAGATCATTTATAAAACTTTGCTGAACGAAGAAACCCCGGATCTGGGGGATTGGTACTTCCAGCCGATGCAAACCAAACAAAGCATGCTGGTGGAACCTTACAAAGACACCGTCAATGGCAAAGAGCTGGTGATGACGTCTGCAGTTTATACCGTTGTGCAAAATGGAACCGCCAAGGGCCTGGTGGGTATTGATATCAGTCTTGATACAATCAAAGAGCTGGTGGCAGAAATCCGTCCCTTTGCGGATTCCCAGTCGTTCCTGGTCTCTGACAAAATGATGGTGGTCGCAGGGCCAAATCAGGACGAAGTGATGCAGGAGTTCAGGGCCGACAGCGCTTTGCAGGCCCTGCTGCAAAAACATGAAGTTGGTGGCATTGATATCAATACCGAACGCGGCAAAGAGTTTTTCCTGGTGATGCCGGTATCTATCTATGATCTTTCTCAGAAGTGGACCTTGGTCATTCGCACTCCGGAAAAAACCATTCTGGCGTCAGCCTATGCATCACTTTGGAGGCAGCTGGGGTTTTCCCTGGTCGGGCTTATGATGCTGATGTCCGTGGTGTACTTTGGCGCCAAACGTTCCGAGAAAAAGATTTCAACATTGTCCCAGGGTTTGAGTGAATCCTCTGCCGGGATCACCGAGGACATTCAGCATTTGAATTCCACGGGCGGGCAGCTGGCGGAATCATCGACTCGCGCGGCGGCTTCGATTGAGGAAACCGTGGCGTCTTTGGAAGAGATCACTTCCATGGTTCGTCTGAACACCGGCAACGCCCAGAATGCAGCGATGCTTTCCGGAGATTCGGCACGTCTGGCTAAAACCGGGGAAGAAAAGATCCTGGAGCTGGTGCAGACCATGACCCAGATTGAATCCTCTTCCCAGAAAATTGAAGAGATCATTTCCATCATTGACGACATTGCCTTTCAGACGAATCTGCTGGCCTTAAACGCTTCGGTAGAGGCCGCCCGCGCAGGCGAGCATGGCAAGGGTTTTGCGGTTGTGGCGGAAGCCGTGCGTTCCCTGGCGCAAAGATCTGCGGTGGCCGCCAAAGACATCACCCAGCTGATTTCCACCAGTGTGGTGCAGGTTAAGCAGGGGACCGTGCTGGTTCGTGCCAATGGTGATGTATTAAAGCAAATGTCTTCAAGTATTGAAAAAGTGGCGACGCTGAATTCTGAAATCGCCAGCGCCAGCCAACAGCAGTCGGCGGGGATTGAACAAATCAATGTGGCAATAAACCAGCTGGATCAGGTCATTCAAGGCAATGCCGCTGAAGCCGGCGAGATCGTGAACACGGCCGCGCATATCAGTGAAAAATCCGCAGTCATGAATTCGACTGTGAAAGTACTAAGCGCCGCTTAAAATATTCGGCGTCAGTTCCCGTGAACCACAGAGTTCATCTCCGTAACAACTTTTTTCATCACCAGAGCCTGGTTCAGGATTTCCTGAACTGTGGCTGAAATTTCTTCAGCGGAAGCGGCGTTTGTCTGGATCGACTGATCCAGAGAATTCATCGCTTTGCTGATCTGCTGAATGCCCGTGGATTGCTCGTTGCTGGCAGAAGAGATTTCCCCGTTCAGGTGACTGACCTTGCGAACGGATTCGACAATTTCTTTCAAGTTTGAATTGGAGCTTTCCGCTTTCTGGCTGCCGCGCTGGACTTTTTCGATGGAGTCATTGATCAGCACATTGATGTCCTTGGCTGCGGATGCTGATTTCTGCGCCAGAGTTCTGACGGCTTCTGCGACAACAGCGAAGCCCTTGCCATGTTCACCGGCACGGGCGGCTTCCACGGATGCATTCAGCGCCAGCAAATTGGTCTGGAAAGCCAGGTCGTCAATGACACTGTTGATTTCGGCAATTTTCCTGGATGAATCAGAGATTTCCGTCATGGCACCCACCAAAGATCCCATTTCGGTGTTGCCGCGTTCTGCACTTTGATTGGAGTCTGACGACAAACGGGCAGCCTCTTTGGCGTTGCCGGCATTCATTTGCACCATGGATGTCATTTCTTCCAGGCTGGCCACGGTTTCTTCGATGGAAGCGGCTGATTCAGTGGCGGATTGGGCCAGATTCTGTCCCGCGCGACTGAGCTGATCAATTGCCGATGTCAGAACGTTTTCAGATTGCTCCAGACTTTGTGTTAAGCCCGTGAAGCGGCGGGAAATACGGCGGGAAATAATATACACCGCAGCCCCCATGACAAGAAGGCAGATGGCAAAGACAATCAGCTGATTCCACAGCAGGGAATAGGCACTGGCCAGAACGGTTTTCACCGGTGTTGAGATAAGAACACCCCAGTGAGTGTTTGAATAAGGAATGGAGACGGGAACGAGGATGTTTAAAATTTCCTGCTGGGTTTGTGGGTCGGTGCCGAATTTTAAAAGCAGGCTTCCGGCCTGCAGGGCTTTTTTAAATTCCTCGTTTGCAAAGGGCAGGTTGACGGGTTTTCCCACCAAATCCGGCACGGGATTGGTGACATAGTTAAAGTGATCCGAGATCAGATAACCGACCGAAGTGTCATAGGGTTTGACGGCAGCAATTTGTTTTTCCAGCTGCGCCAGCAGCAAATCCACACCGACAACACCTTTCATCAGATTGTTTTCAAAAAGCGGAGCCGCAGCCGACGTCATCAGAAGATTCTTTCCGTTGACCTCGTCATAGTAGGGCTCGGTCAGAATACGACGCCCGGCTTTTTTCGGGGCAACGTAGAATTCACCGTCATAGTTGATGTCATTTTCCCAGGTCAGTGCGCCGTTTTCGCCTGAACGGTTCCAGTAGGGACCAAAACCTCCGATTTTTTCGTATCCGGGTTGTCCAAGGTATTGGGCGTCCTTGCCGTCAAAGGCATCAGGTTCAAAAGTGGCCCAGACTCCGAAGAC
Source organism: Bdellovibrio bacteriovorus str. Tiberius (assembly GCF_000317895.1). Lineage (NCBI taxonomy): Bacteria > Pseudomonadati > Bdellovibrionota > Bdellovibrionia > Bdellovibrionales > Pseudobdellovibrionaceae > Bdellovibrio > Bdellovibrio bacteriovorus. The sequence goes on along the minus strand of NC_019567.1, from coordinate 2,575,653 downwards.
CGAAGGGGCTTGGATTAACATCGATTTCAGAACGGCATTTACGTCAGCGCGCGGTTTGTGACTTTGATGTCTGAGTGTTCCCAGATAGGCTTCAATCTGCTGGGCCACCATCAGGCTGGCGTCGAGCTCGGCTTTGAAAGCATTGGCGAAGGCTTCAGCAGATTTTGATACTTTGAATTCGGCATCGGCCTTTGCCGTTTGAAAACTTGTCGAGGCGGAAAAGTAGGTCAGAAGTCCCAGGGCCAGAAAAGTGATTGTCAGAATGGGAAGTGCGATCTTGGTTTGAAGCGAAAACTCTTTGCTCATTGGACTATGGTAGAAGAGTTTTTTCAGTCTGACTTCGGGTAAAAAACAATTAAGACTCTGGTCGAAATTCCGGGTTTGAATTTGCCTCGGAAAATGTCCGCGACATTCAGTCTTAAGGCAAGTTTGTTACAGAAAAAGAAAGGGAGGCTCGGAGCCTCCCTTTTTTATTACTTCAGAGTGAAGTTGAAGATGCTGGTGTCGAAAGAGTTGTACTCGTCATAACGAGATAGCGCGTACAAGTCTTTGCGAGTCTGCATTTTATCCAGCAAGCCTTCCTGAGTGCCTTTGGCTTTGATTTCGTTCAAGCCCGCCACTGTCGCGCCCATCGCCAGACGGAATGTCGTTACTGGATAGATCACGATGTTGTAACCAAGGTTGGAAAGCTCTTCGTAAGTGAACAGGCGGCCTTTGCCGAATTCTGTCATGTTCGCAAGCAATGGAACATTCACAGCCTTACGGAAAGTTTCAAATTCTTTTTCATTTTCCAAAGCCTCAGTGAAGATACAATCCGCACCCGCATCGATATAAGCTTTTGCACGGTCAATCGCTGCATCCAAACCTTCAGAAGCACGGGCATCAGTGCGCGCGATCAAAAGGAAGTTTTCATCCAGCTTTTTACCACGAGCCGCCGCCGCCACTTTACGGGAAGCCTCATCGCGAGTCACAAGGGATTTGCCGTCAAGGTGACCACAACGTTTCGGATTGACCTGATCTTCGATATGGCAACCCGCCAGACCCATCTCGATCATTTCCTGAACCGTGCGAGTTGCAGACATCGGTTCACCAAAACCAGTGTCGATATCGATAATAGTCGGAAGGCTTGTCGTACGGGCAATCTGACGACCACGCTGAGCCACTTCAGTCAAAGAAGTCAAACCGATGTCCGGGTAACCCAGATCATTAGAAAGCACAGACCCAGAAATATAAACCCCATCAAATCCCGCTTTTTCAATCGCCATAGAAACCAGCGGAGACCAAGACCCCGGCATCTGCAAAAGCTTGCCAGACTTCAAAGCATCTCTAAAGTTCTTACGTTTCTGCGCAGGAGTAATTTCAGGAAACAACATACAAGCCTCTTCTTTCCTAGCGACCACCTAGGGACAGGGGAAGGGCTGCTTGAACCTTTCGCCTTCGGACAGTCCTCGCGGACGCCATCCCTTTGGGATGAGCTGCTGCGGAACTCGGCGAACGGCTCAAGCAGCCCTTCCCCTGTCCCAAGGCAGCCCCTGGGTCGTTTGTCTTTAATTTATGTTTTCTTCATTCAAAGCCAAGCACGACGTTTCTTGCTTGGCTCTCAATGTCCGGCAGCGCCGGTTCAGCTGTTAATACTATCACACGCGATTCCAAGTTAACCTCAAGATATGCGCTGAAGGGATCTTCTTGAACAGCAAAAAGCGTGGAGGGTGAAGTGCAGGGTTGGACCTTGAAGGGACCTCTGCGGGGCCTGGATGGCCCCCGCCGGAGCGAAGCGGAGGCTGGAGCAGCGAGGCACGAGGCCGTGTCCCGTAAAGGTCCGGCCCTGCGCTTCGCCCTCCATGCGTTCCCGCGACGACTAGAAGATACCTTTAGTGTCTCTCTTGTTGTTCACAAGCTTTTCGATTGGGATCTGAACGTTCAACTGCTGAACTTGTTCTGCAGTCAGGTTTTCCAGATTTTCAACCAAGCCGATGAAACGATCGCGTTCTGCTTTGGTGATGATACCTTCAGTCAGAATGTCGAACTTGCGGATGTAGTCAGCACGTTTGAATGGACGAGCGCCCGCTGGGTGAGCATCAGCTACGCCAAGCTCATCAACGATTTTCGAACCGTCTTTCATTGTGATTTCTACGCGGCCACCGAAGCGTTTTTTGTCTGGATCTGTCTCGTGGTACCAAGCAGTCCATTGTTTGTCTTCGATAGTGGAGATTTTGTGCCACAAAGCCACAGTGTCAGCACGCTTCGCACGCTCTGGAGCGTAAGAGTTAACGTGGTGCCAAGTGCCGTCCTGCAACGCCACCGCGAAGATGTACATGATAGAGTGATCCAGAGTCTCACGGGATGCATTTGGATCCATTTTTTGTGGATCGTTTGCACCAGTACCAATCACGTAGTGAGTGTGGTGAGAAGTGTGGATCACGATATTTTCGATATCGTCGAAGTTTTTAACCAACGGCTTCATTTTGCGAGCCAAGTCGATCAGGGCCTGGGACTGATACTCTGCAGAGTGCTCTTTAGTGTAAGTCTCAAGGATAGCGCGTTTTTCTTCGCCAACTTCTGGAAGTGGAACTTCGTATTTACCGTTTTTGCCATCAAGCATGTAAGCGATAACAGAGTCTTCACCTTCATAGATCGGAGATGGAGCGCCTTCGCCACGCATAACACGGTCCACGGCTTCTACAGCCAGTTTACCCGCGTGTGCCGGAGCGTATGCTTTCCAGGAAGAGATTTCACCTTTACGGGACTGACGAGTCGTGAAGGACACGTGAACCGCTTGTTGAACCGCTTGGAAAACAGTCTCAGTCGGCAAAGCCAACAAAGTACCGATACCTGCCGCCGTTGCCGGGCACAAGTGAGCGATATGATCTTTTTTGTGCATGTGAAGGCAGATGGCTTTTACCAGGTCCACGTGAACTTCGTAACCAGTCACGATACCTTTAAGAAGCTCTTTACCGTTTTTACCCATTTGCTGAGCCACTGCCAAAATAGCAGGGATGTTGTCAGCCGGGTGAGAATAATCTGCGGCAAGATAAGTGTCATGGTAGTCCAACTCACGAACTGCAGTGCCGTTCGCCCAAGTAGCCCATTCACAGTCAAATTTCTGATCATTCGGCATACCGAAGACAGTCGCACCGCCGTTGCGCGGGTGAGCAATCGCCATCGCACGAGCAGAAGCCACCGGACGACGGTTGGCAGCTGCGATAGCTACGGAAGCGTTGTCGATGATACGGTTGATAACCATGTCAGTGACGTCAGCTTTGATAGGGGCGTTGTCAGTTGCGATTTCAGCAATTTTCCAAGCCAGTTGGTCTTTGCGATCCAACTTCTCTTTAGAGGGGTACACACGAACTGTATGTTTCTTCATGAATGGGTCCTTTCTGGATTAAGAAAATGAAACAGCCCAAGCTATCTTGGGCTCCAGAAAGGGTCAAGAATGACCACGGGGAATGGGCGGTTCGCTCAATGCGTCGAAAGAGCGGTCCACCCGGCTTTATTATGGAAGTCGGCTTGCGGTCCCGGGTGGAACAGGGACCAATAGCTCAAGGTGCCATCGACGAATTCGATTACCGCCGTCAGGCCCAGGCAGGTGAAATCCAAAGGCTTGCGGCTGTCGATTTCAATCTGAAAACGCGCCTCGGCGTCTTCGGAGTTTCGCGGTTGCAGGCGAACGCGGGTGTCGGTGGCCGGAGCCATGCCTTCGCGGTATTTGCTAAAGGAATAAGCATTCCAGTGGCCGTTCGGGGCGCAGTTGATCTCCAGATACGGTGATTCCGGTGTCGCACCATTTCCCAAAAACACTTCCAGGCAGGTGTGCTTCCAAAGTCCGTCTTCACGGCGCTCGGAACTGGAGGACTCGGGCCATTTGATGGCGTCGGTCGAACCGGTGATTTTAAACTCCACCAGCAGGCGGCTGTCGGAAAGCGGGGTGACTTCGCCTTGAACCTGCAGGGTGTTGGTCAGCGGTGTTTTGGTAAAAGCAGTCAAAGATTTCACGTGCGTTTCTCCCAACCCAGAACGGCAGTAAAGAGGACCTTTTCATCCCCCACACGCAGGCCTTTGTAGGCGCTTTCGCCCTGATTTGCCAGTTGCACATCGGGGCTTGAGCAGTTGCGGTGAACTTCAACTTCATCACCCAGATGAGTTTCCGCCAGGAAGTTGACGGAGTAGGTGTTTAGCTTCAGGCTTTTATGCAGGTCATAAGGAATGGCATCCAGAATCCACTGCGCATATTTGGTGTTGTTCACATGCTGGTTGATATCCAGATCTGAATTGCGCACCCGGTACTTGGCGATTTTTTCGTAAGTGCCGGTCACCGGGATTTTTTCCGGATTGATGCCTGTGGAACGGGCATGGGCAATCTGATCCCAGGGGCGCAGGTTTTCCGCCGGCAGAATCTTTTTACTGTGGCGATCCAGAGCCAGCCAACTTGTGGAACACAGTCCGATTTCGTCCCCCGACTGGGTGAGAATTGCAAACTCCCGAGCCACGAAAGCACCTTCCGGAGCGCGCAACCAGGTCTGAATTTGGATGTTTTCCCCAAAACGGGGCCAGGTCTTCATTTGCAGGCTTTGGCGGGTCAGAACCCAGAACAGTCCTTGTTGTTCCATATCCTGCATGCCAAAACCCATTTTCTCGGCATGGATCCATGCAGTTTCCTGCAGCAGGTTCAACAATCCGTACAATCCCAAGCGTCCTAAGGGATTTACCAACAGACTTGTAATGTGGAAATTCTCAACCCAAGGGTTGTTGCTAATGTTTACCATGCTCATATCCTTCAATCTTTTCTGCTACAAAACAAGAAATGGCTCACATCTCAAACACGAAAAAGATTAGAAATTGCAAAAAAACAGGAAGTAATTTAGATCAAATAAGCTATAATGTATTTATCTGGATGAGGATATTTTGAAAGCTTTTTGAATGCAAAGGGCTTGTCACACTCGTCATGATGTGTATAAATAAATTCATCGTTAGGTGGAAATCACATGAGACAAAAAAATATGTTAGCTGATTTTTTGAAGCAAAAACGTGTATCGGCAGGTCTTTCTCAGAGAGACGTTGCGGATAAATTGGGTTACTCCACTCCACAGTTTATTTCTAACTGGGAGCGTGGTGTATCTCATCCTCCAATCAACGCACTAAAAAGATTGGGCGAGCTTTACAAAGTTTCAGCTGACGATCTTTTCGAAGTGACCTTGAATGCGACTATCCATGAGGTGACTCAGGATCTTCGCCGTAAGTTCGCTAGCAGCAAAGCTCGCTAAGCTACCAAGTTTTTAGAAACTTGATTATCGAAGAGCTCCTTTGGGGGCTCTTTTTGTTTAAGAGATATAAATACGATTTTGTTTCGAGAGCGGCGCGGCATGAGTGTAGCAACCCAAGGGCATCTGCAAAAATTCAAACTTCTCTGTGAAGAGTTGGCCTCCATGCTTGAGCTGGAGGGGTGGTCCGTTCGTCCTTACTCCCAAGAAACCCTGCCGTACTTTCAACAGCTCAGCGAAGAAGAGCAGGCTCAGTCCACGGATCTGATGAATCAATACCTGGAAGTCTGCCGTTCCGTGCACCGTCAGGGTCGCCGGATCAAGGACATGGCGTTCCTGGTGAAAACGGCGTTGGACTATTACGGATACAAAATCAGCGATGAGGGCCTTGAGCAGTTGGTGAATCTGGACGGTCGCATTGTCGAATTCTATTCCCACAAGCACACGCAGTTCTTCCGCTCATTCAACTTCTTTGAATTCTGCAGCTACACGATCGAAGACATCTTCTGTCGCAGCTGGCCTCATCTGTATTCCCGCGCTGAAGAAGTGACCCTGCGTATTCTGGAACAAGCCAACTACGTTTTGTCGGGTCGACTGAATCAGCCGGTGATCATCACGGAAGTTCATAAGATTCAAGAGCGGGTGTCGCTGGAACGACTGCAGATGTATATGACTCGTCTGTATCTTGAGCCTTTGATCAAAGATGGCAAAGTCGAAGGACTGATCGCCATCGAAGACTGTGTCTGGGATCTGGCTGATTTCACAATTTAATTTTTAAATTTTAGAACGTCCCGATGGACAGGTGGAAGCGCCATGGTTCTTCACCAGGTCGCGCATCCAGCTTCCAAGCCCACTCCAGACTTAAAGGACCCACTGGAGTGTTGTAGCGAATACCAAACCCCGTTGAATCGCGATACGGATCTGAGAAATGCAGATCCTGGATTTTCACTGAGCCACCATCATAGAATAAAGCTCCACCCAGGCTTTCCCAAACCGGGAAACGCAGTTCTGACTTAATCAGATACATGGTTGAATCCGTCGTCAGATAGTAAGTCGGATCCGTGTCGCTTAAGCCCAGATCCTGACGGTTCGGGAAGACTTCCTGGGTTCCGGCCTCGTATCCGCGCACGGTGGACTGACCACCCAGCGTAAAGCCTTTTTTATCCCAGGGAACGCCGCCGTCCTTGCTGAGGTTTTTAAGATAACCACCACGCACCTGGTTGGCCCAGACGACCGGCTGCTTGGAAAGCTGACCGACAGTCCAATAATGCGTAAAGCTTAAAGTCGAACGCCAGTATTCAATCGTGGGGCTTGAGCCAATTTCCGGAGTTGAGTATTCAGCGTTCCAGCGTGTGAACGTGCCGCGAGTCGGATTGAACGGGTTGTCGCGGAAATCCAGATCCAGCTGGGGGCCGGTGGTTGCGATATTTTGTTCCAGAGTATCGTACGGGTAAGAGTCATCCAAACCGAAGTCACGGATGGTCGCCAAAGACCAAAGATCCCAGATCCCCAGAATGCGCGAAGTGAAGTCTTTTTCCAGAGAATAAGTGGTCGAACGAACATCCGACACCTGCTTGATGTCGTAGTCAGTCACGGTGCTGGAACGAGTGACGTTGATACGGCCACGCACGCGGGAATCAAAGATGTAAGGCTCAAGGTATCCAAGGACCACGCGGCTTTCCAGATACTTGATGTCAGCTACGTTATAGTTTCCTTCCAGACGCAGGGAAATCCCGCGGCCGGTGCCCCACAGGTTGCGATAGGCAATCCCGGTGTATCCACGCAAGGTCAGGGTTCTTTCATTGGTGGCACCTGCCCCCAAAGTAAAGACGCCCGGATCACGTTCGGTCACTTTCACCAGCACGGTGCGGTTGGCGACGTTGGTTTTTTCTTCCAGTGTGCGGATTTCCACGGAGCCAAAGAATCCGGTTCTTTGCAGGCGTGCGACGGATTCTTCCAAATTGGAAGGTGTCAGCAGATCCCCTTTGTCGAATTCCAGTTCCTTGTGAATCACATAATCAGAAGTAAAGGTATTGCCTTCCAGAATGATTGAAGCCACCCGGACTTGCGGGCCTTCAAAGATTTTGAAATTCAAAGTCGCCTTGGTGTTGGTTTCATCATAGGTCACCAGATCCGCGCGTTCGTTCAGCAGCAGCATTTCGATATAGCCCTGCTCGCGGTAATGATTTTTCAAACGGGCCACGGCTTCTTCGATCTGACCCAGTTTTAGCGGGCCCGGGCGCAGACGGGTGACTTTTAAAAGCTCTTCCGCAGGAAAGGCCTGATTGCCGGTGAAGGTGACGGATTCCACCACGGTCAGCGGGCCTTCATCCAGATTGATGTAAATCGTGACGGCGTCGCGGTCTTTATTGTACTGTGTGCGCGTGGAAAGAATCTTGGCTTGCAGGTAACCGTTGTTTTGCAGCTCCAGAATCAGATTCTTCAGGCCCGCATCGATGTCGTCCTTGTTGTAGTAACCACTGTCAACGACGGGCGAGCTGTGTTCTTCGATAAAGTTGATATAATAGCTGTCTTTTTTACTGTAGCGGCCGGTCAGGTTGTACTTTTGCACCTTGACCTGGGGGCCTTCCTCGATGTGGAAGGTCACCTTGCGCTGGAAGTTGCGCAGTTCGGATTCATCCGCTTTCACTTCCGCACGGGCGTAACCCTTGGACAGATAATAGCCGCGAATCTTGGCGGCCAGTTCGGCGCTGACCGACGGGCTGGCTGAATAATAGCTATCCAGATCCAGGGCGTTTTCGATTCCACGAATCGCCAGGAAACGCACACCTTGATAGTCAAAGTTGTACTTTTCTGTTTTTTCCAGTCTATAGGTCAAAGTCACCTGGGATTCGTCGGCATTGAAGTCCGCCGTGGGACCGACCAGATCCGCACGGACATAGCGATTCTTGGTCAAAAACTCGCGGGCGTCTTTTTGAATCTTGGACAGGGTCGCATCGGTGTAGGGGTCATTCAGGGCGCCGTCGACTTCTTTCATCAGGCGCTTGTTCAGGTCATCATTCGGGCTTTGCAGCACGATATTGTGAACGCGGGTTCTTTTGTTTTCATTCACACGCACCAGAATCGAAACCGACTCCGGGCTTTCAGGCGGCATTTCGATATCAATCACTGCATTGTAAAAACCGATGTCGCGATAGGCCTGGTGCAGCTTTTCACCGCCCTCAATCAAGCTCTGCTGGTCAAAGACGTCATCGGCCTTCACGCCAAACAGGTTTTCCGCTTCAGAAGAGGACATGGTTTTATTGCCTTCAATCTGAACCTGGGAAATACGGCGGGTCAGCTGGAAGTCCAAACGCCAAGGGCTGCCATTGCCTTCATCAAAAACGCGAAGGCGTTGCAGCTGCGGCTTTTGCTGCATAAAGCGCAGGATTTCGTCGACCTGATCCTGGCTCAGGCGTTCTTTTCGGGCGTCCGGGAATCTTTTTTCCAGATCCAGCTGCAGTTCCTGCGGCAGGGTGGAATAGTTCAGGCTTTTCTTCGCCGCCCACGCAGGAAGTCCCAGGGACAGAGCCAGAATCAATGCGGGTTTCAAAAGGGGTGTGCAGATCATTTAAACTCCCTTTTGAATTCCAGATCCAGACCGAAGATGCTTTGGGATTCCTGCTGCGTGGACTGCACGTTGGTGCTTTCCTCAGAACCACGGGTTTCAAATGAACCGATGGCCGTAATGTTGCTGTTCAGGAAGTATTCAAGTTTGATGTCATAAGACTGAGTGTCACCCACCGGACGGCTGCCAGACACTTTCATTTTTTCTGAAAGGCGGCGGCTCAGGGTGATTTTAGGAACCGAGATATTGCGGGTGGAATCATACTGGGACGTCACGGCCAGATTCAGGCCCAAAGTGCTTTCCAGCTGCTTGTTGATTGGTTTTGCCAAAACAGCGCCACCGATTTCAACCCCCAATTGTTCGGCCTGCTGACGGGATTGCAGATTCTGATCCATTGCCGAAGACGTAACCCCCAAGGCGATCAAAGAAATAATGTCCTGTTCTGACAGCGGTGGAACGCTGTTCAGATGGATGGTCAGATTCTTGGACGGCCCTTGCGCCAGCAGAGTGATGTCGTATTCATTGATGCGGGACGCGGCTGAAATGTACAGGTTCGGATTGATTTCATCCGGATCATTGAAGTCGATCATACCGCTTTGAACATCAAAGACTTTGTCTTTAAAGATGATCTTCGATCGTCTTTCCATGTTGATCTTACCCAGCAAAACCGGATTGGTCGGTGGTCCCTTGACTTGCAACTGACCGGTCACGGATCCATCAATCAGGGAATTCTTAATCACGATATTGCGATTCAAAAGAATCTGCAGATCCAGCAGGATGGCTTCAAACTGACCTTCACGCAGAAGTTTTGGCAGATACAGACTTTGACGAACGCCGGTAACACCGCCGCCATCTTCGGTGAATTCTTTTTCAACCATGGCGCTGGTCACATGATAGGTGCCGGAAAGCGTGAACGGGAACCAGCGTCCCGAGAACAGCAAATCAGCACTGCCGCTGCTGCGCACTTTGTCCGGCACATTGAAGGTCACACCTTCCAAACGGGCACGAATGGTGGTCGGGATGTCCTTGATGCCATTGATCTGAATGCCGCCGTCACCAGTTAAAGTTCCACCGGCAATCTGACCGTTGATGGAATTAATCAAAATGCGGCTTTGCGAGAACACGACTTCCGCAGACACTTTTTCCAGTGGATGCGGGAAACCTTTGATTTTCACAAATGTATCCTTGGCATTGGCGTTACCAAGAATTTCAGGCTTCATAACAGAGCCGGAAACATTGGTGGAAACATGAATCGGTCCCCCCATGTCTTCCAGGAACGGGGTGAAGATCTGCAGCAGGCGAAGGTCCGCATTGGCAGTCACACCCACATTTAGATTTTCCGCCGTGAAGTTGGTGCCGCGGATCTGGATCAGATTGTTCGGGCCTTGCAGGGTGAAGTTTCGGATGCTGGCCACGCCGTGATCCATGGTGATGTCGATCGGGCCGTTATTGGCAAAACTCAAAGGACCACGTTTCAGGGTGAACGTATCAATGTGAACTTTGCCGGTGGCTTTAAACAGTTCGCCGCTGTCAGATCTTAGGTCCACAGTTGAGGTCAGTGCGGAATCATACTCGTTGGCCAGATTCGCTCCACCGATCAGCCCCAGCAGGGTGGAATAGTTCCAGTTGTTGGTGTTGACCTTCATCACCAGCGGCGTGCGGCTGTTGGCGATAGGCACCTGGAAGTCTGCTTTGACCTTGTTTCCAAACAGGGTCATCTGACCGCCAAAGCTCTGGCGGTTGATTTTCAGGATCAGGTTTGAATTAGGAATTTCCTGATCTTCAAACAGGGTGTCGGTGATTGCGCCTTTCAAAAGAATCTGCGGCTGAGTCACGGATTCTTTCAGTTCGGCGGCAAAATTCAGGTTGCCGGTGATATTGGAATTGATCTTGCTGATGATGTCGGATTCTTCCAGACGCCAGTTTTTTCCATCCGCATGCAGATTCATGATCTTGTCAGAAGAAATGCCCCCTTGCAGGGTGACGGTGGAATTGGCTCTTTGCAAAACAACCTTGTCAGCTTTGATGTTTCCCTGATTCGCGGAAGCATTGAACTGAAGCGAGTCAAAGTTTTCAAGACCAATGAAAACATTCTTAAAGGCGGATTCAAGTTTGTAGTTAAGCTTCCAGAAGTTCAGCGGACCTTCAACGTGGGCTTTGGCGGCCCCCACGCCCTGAACCTGAATCGGCAGTTTGTAGATGGGCTCAAAGACCTGGGCCACATCAGCGATGTCGGCCGTCGGCACGCTGAAATCACCGTTCAGGGTTTCATTGTTCAGGTTCACATTCAGATCACCCAGATACTGGGTTTTGTTGATGGCCCCGGCGATGTCTTCAAAGATCAGGTGACCTTTGCGGTATTTAAGATCCGCAATCAGATTTCCCAGGGCAAAGTCTTCAAAGATGAAATTGCGCGCGTTCAATTTCATATCGAAGATCGCGGCATCAGAATCCCCGGATGTCGATCCGGAAATACTAGTGGCCCCGATCATTTTCAGATTTGCCAGATTGCGGATGTTCTTAAGATCCAGCTTGTCGGTCTTGAAATTGATCTTAAAACCTTTGTTGAAATCAATCACGCCATCGGTGGTGCCCTGACTGCTGCCGACGTTCAGAATGGCCGCATAGGTCACGCTTTGAGTGGTGACCTGGAACTGACCTTTGGCTTTCATGCTGTCGATATTCACCAAAGGTTTTGTTTTTGGTTTCAGATCGGTCTTCACCCACAGGTCTTTGCCCGCGATGGAAGCGTTGGTGCAGGTCACTTGGAAAGTCGGGCGGATGCGCCCTTCGCACGGCAGTTCGCCGTCAAGTCCGATGCCCACCGGGATGTTTGCCAGATCAAGGCTTTGGAAAAGTTTGTACAGATCCAGGGAATGAACCGTGATCAGGGACTTGAAGCCGTAATTGCCATCAAGCTCCAGTTGTGACTTGGTCAGGGTCGCTTCGCCCGCGGGGTGATTGACCTGCATTTCAGAAAGGCTGATCACGCCATTTTGGTATTCACCCTGAATGCGGGCATCGCCCAGTTCCAGTTTGCCCAATGTCACTGAACGGGTGTTGATGTCGGCCGAAGCTTTGACATCATCAAGGCCGTTGAACTTGGCATCCATTTCGGTGACCAGCTCGCCATTGATCACCGGCATTTTGATGTCGGGGCGCAGGCGCTTCATCTCGTTGTAGATGTCAGTCAGATTGACCTTGGCACTCAGATCCAGAACGCCGGAAGGTTTGATTGCGATCTTGGAAAAGTGAGTCAGCTCCCCGCGGGTCAGAATCTCAGATTCGCCCAGGCGCACACCCAGTTGGATGATTTTCAGGGACTGGCGGGTCAGATAAAGATGCGTGTCCAAAGATCCGGCAAAATCCCCGATACCACCCAGTTTGACCTGCAGGGACGGGATGTTGGCTTTCGCTGTCAGGTTTTTACCCATGTTGGTCAAAAGCAGATCGCCGCTTTCAATATCCACATTCAGCTTCAGTTGTTTGGAAGAAACATTCACCAGGATGTTTTGCAGGAACACGCGCTGCAAAGGCAGTTTTTCCAGCAGGGCAAAGATCTCATCCATCGGAAGTTCTTTGGCCGGGGAGTCATCTTTCAGGAAAGGATCAATATTGATTTGCGCGCGCGGGGATTCTGCCACCACCGCTGACAAGGTCAGGCGGCCCCCCAAAAGGTGAAACACATCAACGAAGGCGCGCACACTGCCGATTTCAATCAAGGGCAGGGATTCAGCCAATTCACCTTTGCCGCGGATTTCAATTCCTTCCATGGCAACAGACGGGCGCAGAAATCTTAACGACAATTTTTTGGCACGAATACTGACCGGCAGATTTTCATCGGAATAGCTGTGGATTTTATTCAGCGTCCAGGTTTCAAGCTTGGGTGCAAGGTAAGTTGATCCCACGGCCCACAAAACCAGAAAGCACGCCAGCGGCGTCAGTAAAATCCAAAAGGCCCTTCTCACTGGCCACCCCAGATGCTTAACAGCGCACTGGCCGCACGATAGTGCGGGCGGGCTGCCAGCAGTCCTTCCATCACTTCAACGGCCGTGTGTTTTTGGCCAAGTCCCCACAGGGCCTGGGCACGCAGGTAAGCCGTGGCAAAGAAAGTTTCTGGTTCATGGGCAAAGACGACTTCGACTTTGGCAAGATCTGTCAGCAACTCTACAAAGCGGCGGCACTTGAGCAGTACTTCCAGACGGAACCAGATCAAAGCCTCCGATTCATCACTGAAGGAAAGCAAAGACAGCGCGTCTTCGTAGCTTTCCAGCATATAAGCGGCAATGGCGAAATCAAAGGCCATGGCAGGATCGGCCTCGGCGTGCTCGTGCATACTTTGCATCAGCACCTGCAATGCCTGCTCTGTTTCCGGATCTTTCACAGAGAAATCCTCGGTCTTCACACCACGCGAACGTGGCGTGCGGCGGGAAAGAATTTCCAGTGCATAACGCTGCTTGTGTTCGTTCACTTCGCGGCGGATGTCAGTGTCGCCCGGATAAAGTTTCTGCAGGCGGGCTAACAGGGATTTTTCCTGCTCATACAACTGCTGAGTGCGCAGCGTGATCAACTGATCCAGCAACAGACGTTTGTTGTTCAGATAGTCTTTGTGAATTTTGTATTTGCGGTTGCTGCGCCACTCGCCCAGAGTTTGAATCGTCTGGCGCAAAGCCAGGGAACGGGACGCTTCTTCCTGCGCGCCGTCTTCTTCGATACCGTCAATCAGGGCGCGCACGGATTTTTCATCCAGCTCCTGGTTGAACGCGCTCAGCGCTTCCAGAAAGTACGGCCAGGGAATCGGGAAAGATTCATTTTCAAGATGGCGCAAAACGAATTCAACCAGCACCAGTTCATTTCCGGATTGAATCAGAAAACGAGAAAGAGCGGTGATGTTATCAAGAGTAAAATGATCCGGGGAAGATTCGATGCTGGAGACAAGACGAGATGCCACTTCAGCCAGATCGATAGCTTGATCTGAGCTTTGATTGAGTAAATTCTGGATTTCTAACTCAACATATGTGGACAAGAAAAAAGCCTCCGCAATTCATCTGAAACTTTATCTCATTATTTTGCGATAAAATTCAGTGGTTGCGGAGACTTAATACTAGGCGTTAATTACTTTTGGCTGACGCGCTCTACGTATTCACCTGTGGAGGTGTCAATACGAAGAACATCGCCTTCGGAGATGTGCAATGGAACACCTACAGTCAGGCCGGTTTCCATAGTTGCTGGCTTAGTCGCGCCAGTCACACGGTCACCTTTGATACCTGGGTCTGTTTGAGCCACTTTCAAGTTCACCGCTTTTGGCACGTCGCAAGCAACGGCTTTTTCGTTGTAGAACAAGATCACAACTTTCAGATTTTCAGTCAGGTAGTACTTGGATTCGCCCAGGTCTTCTTCAGACATGGCGATTTGTTCGAAAGTTTCCTGAGACATGAAGTTGTAACCAGAGTCGTCTTTGTACAAGAAAGACATCTCTTTGTTTTCTACGTTTGGAACTTCGAATTTTTCACCGGATTTGAAGGTGGATTCAAGATTTTGGCCTGTCAGCATGTTTCTCAGCTTAGTGCGAGTGAACTGATTGCCTTTGCCTGGTTTCACGTGTTGGAAGTCCACGACGATGTAAGGCTTGCCCTCGAGCATGATTTTTAGACCTTTTCTAAAGTCCGACGTTTCGTACATTGTAAAATCCTTCCTGAATAAGATAAATCAAGGAAGAGCTATAATGTCCTAAACGGGCGTCAGAGGTCAACCTTGGGCGCGGTAGTCTTCTATTTTGCGAAGCATCATCTCAAGGACTTCCAGCTTTCGTTCGCGGATCAACTGCTCACGGGGTTGGATAGGTTTCAGTGGAATGGCCTCATCAGTGTCGTTATAGCGGACCTGAAGGGTTTTCATGCGTCTTTGGATCTCGGGATGGTCGCCGAACTCCACGCGGGTGTCTTTCAAAAGGGCATGGGCTTTTTCCAGATCGTTGCGCACAATAAAGGCATCAATCAGGGAAAGCATGCGCTCCAAAGCCTTGTTGGTGGTGATCGGTGCCGGACGGATGACCACTTCTTCGATGCCAAAATCCGGTTCGCGCCCCACGGGGGGGGCGGCTGAACTTTCCAGATTTACTTCCGGCAGTTTGGTCATGGCAAAGACGTCTTCGTCGTACTCGTCCGCCGTCAGGGATTCCAGTTTTTGCACCGCCTTTTGGGCGCTTTTGGAATTTGGATTCAGGAATAAAACCATTTTAAAGGACTTTAAAGCATCCTTCGGATTCTTTTGCGCCAGATGAACTTCGGCCATCAGTTGGTGCGCCAGAATATTTTCAGAAGACAAAGCAGTGGCTTTTTTCAGAGTGTCCAGAGCTTTGGCAAGCTCTCCCAAGTCGCGCATCACCTTGGCGTAAGTCACCAGTCCACCCACAAATTGCGGGTGGCGTTGAACGCCGGCAGTCACGGTTTTACGGGCTTCTTGAAGCATTCCCATTTCACGATAAGCCTCTGCCAACGGAGCAAAAACCTGAGAATTCGGATCTTTCTCGAGGAGGCTTTGGTACTTTTCAATGGTGCTTGCTTCAATTTTGGGCATGAACAGATACTAAAGCAGATTGATTGACTAAGCAATAGCTTCAGCTTCAAATAGGGGCGAGAGTTTAAAAACAGGGTGGTTGTCTTTGATTATTCTTGGGGTCGATCCCGGTTCCCGCATTACAGGTTTCGGTGTCGTTCGCGTGGCGAACGGAAAGATTGAGCATATCAATCACGGCGTGATCGTCATGGACGGTGACGACGCTTTCCCGCGCCGGATGACCGAACTGGGTTCTGCGTTCCGTGAAGTCATGGAAAAGTACAAACCTGAACAGGTCGTCATCGAAAAAATCTTCCTGGGTAAAAATGCCGACAGTGCCTTCAAGCTGGGTCACGCCCGCGGCGTGATCATGTATGAAGCCGGTCTAGGCGGAGCCGAAGTTCAGGAATACGCCACCCGGTCCGTAAAAAAAGGTGTCACCGGCAACGGCGGCGCCTCCAAAGAAGACGTGCAGGCCATTTTGAAAGTCATGCTGAGCTTAAAAACCATCAGCCGCATCGATGCCTCGGACGCCCTGGCCATGGCTTGTTACCATGCCTTTGAAATGAAAAAGAAAGCCCTAATGCAAAGAGCGGTGAGTTTATGATTGGATATCTGCGCGGTAAAATTATTGAAGTGATGAATGACTCCGCTTTGATTGATGTCAGTGGTGTGGGTTATGAAATCCTTGCTTCCGGCAACACGCTGGGGGACCTGCAGACCCTTCTGGGCAAAGACATCATCGTCTGGGTGCACACGCATGTGCGCGAAGATGCTTTGCAACTTTTCGGTTTCCACGACAAAGAAGAAAAAAACATGTTCCTGTCTTTGCTGAAAGTTAACGGTGTCGGTCCAAAGATGGCCTTGAGCATTCTTTCCGGCGGCCGTCCGGCGCAAATCCAGCAGATGATCGAAGCGGGCGATGCCAAGGCTTTGTCCGGTCTGCCTAAGGTCGGCAAAAAAACCGCTGAACAAATTATTCTGACCTTAAAAGGCAAGCTTGTGTCGATCGAAGACGGTGGCGTTATCGGCCATGCCAAATCTGTGGCGCACACTCAAATCACTTCTGCACTTTTGAACTTGGGTTACAAGTCCCAGTTGGTGGATCAGTTTGTATCTTCGTTGCCAACGGACGTGTCCGTTGAAGACGGTATTCGCAAAGGCTTCCAGACCCTTTCCGGAGGCTTGTCATGAGTCGTATTCTTGAAGGCGATCCGGTTGAAGGCGAAAAAAGCTGGGAAAACGAACTGCGTCCCCAGAAGTTTGAGGACTTTCCCGGTCAGGATGATGTGAAGGAAAAACTGAAGGTCTTTGTGGCCGCTGCGAAATTCCGTGGCGAGTCCCTGGATCACGTGTTGTTGTGCGGGCCTCCGGGCTTGGGTAAAACGACACTTTCCAAAATCATCGCCAACGACATGGGTGCGGAAATCAAAATGACTTCCGCGCCAGCGATCGACAAAAAAGGTGATTTGGCGGCGATTCTGACGTCACTGAAACCGCATTCAGTTTTGTTCATTGATGAAATTCACCGTTTAAGCCGTCACGTGGAGGAATACCTCTACACCGCGATGGAAGA
Source organism: Bdellovibrio bacteriovorus str. Tiberius (assembly GCF_000317895.1). Lineage (NCBI taxonomy): Bacteria > Pseudomonadati > Bdellovibrionota > Bdellovibrionia > Bdellovibrionales > Pseudobdellovibrionaceae > Bdellovibrio > Bdellovibrio bacteriovorus. The sequence continues at coordinate 2,558,690 of NC_019567.1, read as the reverse complement.
TTATTACATCGACATCGTGACCGGTGAAGGCCTGGGCGCACGATCCATGAAGTTTACTTTGGCGCCGTTTACTTTGGTAGGCGCAACCACGCGTGCGGGTTTGTTGAATCCTCCGTTCCGTGACCGTTTCGGCATTGTCGAACGTTTGCAGTTCTATGATAAAGATGCTCTTCGCCAGATTCTGATGCGGTCAGCGGAAATCCTGAAAGTTGAAATTGACGAGCATGGCGCTGAAGAAGTGGCCCGTCGTTCCCGCGGGACTCCGCGCGTAGCTAACAGGCTTCTAAAGCGTGTGCGTGACTATGCTCAGGTCAAAGGCAACGGAGTGGTGACTAAAGATATCGCCGTCTATGCTTTGAACCAACTGGGTGTGGATCAGTATGGCTTGGATCTGATGGATCGCCGTATTCTCAGTCTGATACAGGACAAATACGCCGGTGGTCCGGTGGGGATCGATACGATCGCCGCGGCCCTCAGTGAAGAGCGAGACACCCTGGAAGAGGTTTACGAACCTTTCCTGATTCAGGAGGGGTTCATCCAGAAAACCCAGCGTGGCCGTGTAATCACCGAATTTGCGAAAAACTCAGTGCTCGCAGACAAATAGCGAGTTTCGGAAATTCGCGGAATAACCATTAAAATCTCACATTGAAGCTTCAGAAGCTCATCATTGGCGCCGATAAATTCAAAGGAACACTTTGATTTTAAGGGGCGTCGATGGTTTATCAGAATGTATTCCGTATTTTCGCGTCAGTTTTTCTGATGCTGGCTTTGGCCGGCTGCGGAAATCTGAATGCTGAAATGTTTGGGAAAGTGGGATCTATTCTGGCGCCGTCGGTGCCAGGTCCGGCACCACTGCAATATCCAAAAATTCTGAAAGTCGATGCAGACACCACCGGTGCTTCTTCCGTTTCCACTTTGGCGTTGCCTCGTTATACAACGGCGGGGATTGTTCCTATTCAGGTGCATTTCACGGGCCCAGTGAATGTGACTGGAAATCCTACGATTGAACTTGAGACTGGCACTACGAAACGTCTGGCCACTTATGCTTCGGGTTCCGGCACTAATATCCTGATCTTTGAATATGAAGTTGTGGCCGGGGATTCTGCGCTGACACTGGATTACACAGGTGTTCAGGCTTTGAATCTGAACGGCGGCACGATTGAGCCCGCTGAAGATGTGACGGGCACTGCTGACGAGGTTGCAAATCTTTTGACCTTGCCAGCGCCAGGTTCGGATGAATCTTTGGCAAATAATACTCCTGTTTTAATTCGCACAGTTCCTGAAGTAAAAAGACTGAGCACTCCGGACACGGATGTGTATCTGGATGGAACCAGTCTTGAAGTCATTGTGAAGTATGATCAGCCCGTGACGGTGACGGGAAGTCCGCGCATCACCATTCGTATCGGAAGTAACAACCGTATCGCCAACTATGTGACAAAAGTTTCCCCATCGGAATTGCTTTTCCGCTATGAGGTTGTACCGGGGGATGATGACACCGACGGAATTGAAATGCCGGCGGCAATCGAGCTGAATGGTGCCACGGTTTTGAATCCTGCCAATGAGGTTGCAGTCACAGATCTTCCAGCCAAAGACACGACGGGGATTTTGACTTACACGTCGGCTTTGACGGCATCCTTTGTGTCCAGCAGTCAGATTGTGAATGAAGATGCGGGTACGTTGAATATTCCGGTGGTTCTGAGCACTCCAGCTCCGATCGCCTTTAAAGTTACAATTGCGGTCATGGGTGACGCTGGTGCGGGGGACTTCATCCTGGCGTCCAAAGAAGTTAATTTTGCCATTAATGAAACAACGAAATATATTCCGCTGACCATTCTGGATGATGCTGTTGCAGAGCCTGAAAAACGGATTCGTCTGATTCTGGCAAAAAACTCTCTCGGAAACGGGGGGATGCTCTCGGTGCATGAGGTATTGATCCGGGATGATGATTCCGCTGTTGTGGCGCCGAAGGTTGTGTCGTTCAAGCAGGGCGTGGGTTTTGCCTGTGCACTGTATGACAACAATGACCTGAAATGTTTCGGTGCCAACGACTATGGCCAGCTTGGCAATGGGACTGTGGTCAACACGAATGAACCTTCCGCCACACCTGTTATGCAGAATGTGGCACATTTTGAGGTGGGCGGATACACCGTCTGCGCAGCGAACACTTCAGGCGAGATGTGGTGTTGGGGACGGGATAATGCGAGTGCCCTGCCGGGATCCGTCGGTGGCAGAGTGCTGCAGCCAACGAAATATGTGAATTCCGGAGTCACTCAGGTGGCGGTCAGCTCGAATGCCCTCTGTTACCTGAAAACCAATAAAGACCTGGTGTGCTGGGGCGATGACTATTCAGGTATATTTGGTACTGGATCGACCAATGCTTCGCGCACTCTGGCTGCTCCACAGCTTGTCACGGGGCAGGTGGAGGAAATGCGTCTTATCGCGGCTGTTACCGGAAACACCTTGTGTGCGGTTAAGTTGGATTCCGTAACTCCGTCGCAAAGAAATCTTTTCTGCTGGGGTAACAGATCGACGTGGTACTCTTCAGGAAGCACGTCCACTGTGCCCGCGACGCCCTTGGCAACCAATATCGTTTCCTATGACCTTTTCAATGACAATATCTGTGTGCAAAAAGATGAAGGTGCGCCGACAGTGCGCAAGAGCTATTGTTGGGGTAGTGGCAGTAATGGTCAGTTGACCCCTGGAGCCAGCGGGGCCGGTTCAACTGTTCCGGTGGAGATGAGTTCCGAATACAAGGATATGATGACATCGCAAGAGTCGATCATAGCTTTGAAAAATGACGGAAGTGTATGGACATGGGGCTCGGGTGGCCGAATCCCAGGGGGCAATCCGGCTGTGGCGGCTTCGGCACCGGTGCAATTGATCAGCGGCGGAGTGAAAAGTCTGCTGCGAATGTCTAATAGATATGGCCCAACAGATGGTCTGGATCCACGGTGTGTGTTGATGCTGGATTCTTCGGTTCAATGTTGGATGGCCTCGCCGTTGCCAGTGAATAAAACACTGCCTGTGACGGTCATTCCTGCGGGTGTAGAATCAGTTTCGGTCAGCAATGTATTCCATGAAAACTACTATTCGGCCTGTTCTTTGATGTCTTCGGGCGAAGTTCTTTGCTGGGGGCAAAACTCGGTGGGGCAAGTGGGTGATCGAACGTTGTTGCCTCGCTTGGTTCCGACTCAAGCCTTGTCACGCAATCAGCGACAGATCGCCACAGGGCGAGAACGCAGTTGCTCAGTTTCAACCTACGGGGAACTGAGATGCTGGGGATATAACTCCGCAAACTTGAGTTTGGGTGTCAGTCCTGCCTTCACAAGCTTTAAAACTCCGAAGATTGTGATTGGTAAAGATGTCAGCAAGGTGGCATTGAATGATGACGGTGGGTGTGCGCTGTTGACTACCGGCGGACTGAATTGCTGGGGCGACAATAACAGCGGCCAGAGCAAGCCAGGAAGTGCCAGCAGCAACACTCTTCCAAATCTGGTGTTGTCGTCCGGAGTTCGGGATGTTGAAACGTCTTACCAGGCAGCCTGTTATATCGCAACCAATGATGATTTGTTCTGTTGGGGGGATAACACCCAAAAGCAACTGGGACTGGGAGACACTGTTGATAGAACAACGATACCAGCGACGCCGTTGTTGTCCGGGGTTGACTCTGTCTCTATGGGGGGACATGAAACCAGTCCGGGCTCTTGTGCCGTCATGAAAAACGGGGACTTGAAGTGCTGGGGGAGTGGCTTGGCTTGTATGGGGACGAACGGCGACACTCCCACAACATTGCTGACGGATGTTAAGAAAGTCTCTGTGGGGCGTTCCCATATGTGCGCGATCGTGGGTGACGAGCGCCGCTTGGTTTGCTGGGGCCAGAACCCGAAGGGGCAACTTGGAATAGGGACGACGGTTGATAAATGTTATTCTTCCGGCCCCGCAACCGTGGTTGCGGAAGGTGTTCGTGCTGTCTCTGCGGGCAGTGACAGTACCTGTTTCGTTCTGGAAACGGGTGAAATGAAATGCATGGGTGATAATAACAAAGGTGTTGTTGGAACTGCAGATCGCTTCCCATTCCCGCGCACGGTCTGGGGACTGTAGAATCAAGAGGCCAGGGATATCTTAAAAACGTGATTACTATTCGAAGCCGGCATACCGCCGGCTTTGTCGTCTGTCGTATTTTGAGCCTTTTGCAGGTTTTTATATTGGGGTCCCCTGCATCCTGCTAGACTGATCAGCGGTTCGCCTGCGATGTTCGGGCGATGTTCTGCGGGACAATCTTTCGGAATCGTTTTGATATGAGAATCCTGGCATTAATTCTTTTGGAGAGCGTATATGGCATCAAAACAGCCGTTGATCATTGAGGTGTTGCGCGGTCCCGTGGTGGAAAGTCAGCATCAGGTGATGGCCGTTGTCGTGAATGAGGCCGGCAACCTTGTGCAGTACTGGGGGCATCCTCAGTATCTGACCATGCCTCGCAGTGCGATCAAGATGTTGCAGGCGTTGCCGTTGATTGAATCGGGCGCGGCAGAAAAATTCAATCTTGAAGATAAGCACATTGCTTTGGCCTGTGCCTCCCATCGCGGGGAAAAAGATCACCTGGCAGCGCTTTCACAATGGCTGGAAAAAGCCGGTTTAAAAGAGGCTCAATATGTCTGCGGGCCGCATCTGCCTTACGATGAAGCCAGTGCTCACGATATGATTCGTAAAAGTCAAAAACCCACTGTGCTTTGTAACAACTGTGCCGGGAAGCATTCTGCGATTATTTCAACCTGTCTGCACTTGGGCGAAGATCCCACAGGATATGAAAAGTACGAACACAATGCGCAGAAAAGACTGCGCAAGGTTCTGAGCGAAACAATGCGCATTGATCATTCCAAACTGCCGTATGGGGTGGATGGGTGTGGTATTCCGACGTATGCCGTTCCGTTGCAGAATATGGCCATCGGGATGTCGACGTTTATCAATCCGAAGGAAGCGTCCGCGCGCAAAGCCGCCGCAGATCGTATTTTGCACGCGGTCAGATCTAATCCGTTCTATATCTCTGGCAGTGACAATTTCGCCACAGCTGTGATTGAAAAGACACAAGGTCGCGCCGTGATCAAAGGCGGGGCGGAAGGTGTTTTCTGTGGTGTGCTGCCAGAAAAGAAGGTGGCCTTCGCGGTGAAAGCCGCGGACGGAGCGGGAAGGGCTGCTCAGGCCGCGACAGCCATGCTTTTGTTGAAGTTGGGGGGATTGAACGAAAGCGAATTCAAGGCGCTTTCTAAATTCACCTTGTCTCCTGTCACAAACTGGCGGGGCGACGTTGTCGGGCAAATCCGCATTGCGAAGGGCTCTTAGTTAGGCTAAATTGAATCCAAGATGTTCTTGCAAAAAACAATTCGTAAAAAGACTGTGGTTCAGGGGATCGGGATTCATTCCGGCGATCCTTGTACATTGACCTTCCGCCCGGCTCCGGCTGACACGGGGGTTTACTTCATTCGCACGGATCTGCCTGGCAGTCCTTCTTTGAAAGTCACAGCCCGCAACGTGCAGGCGACATCTCATCAGACCACCATTGGCGGTGCGGCTTTTTCTGTCGCAACCATCGAGCACTGCGTGTCTGCTTTGTCAGCCTTGCGTATCGACAATCTGTTCATTGAATTGGACGGTCCCGAAATTCCTATCGGAGACGGCAGCGCCCGAGTTTTCCTGGAAGCTTTGCTGGCTGTTGGAATCGTAGAACAAGATCAGCCCCGCAAATATTGCTATATCACTGAGCCGATATATTTCAGTGAAGGCGAAAAGCATGCCTACGTGGTTCCGTATCATGGACTGCGTTTGACAGTGACCATTGATTTTCCAAATCCCACCATCGGAAAACAAACCATCGATCTGGATATCAACGAACAATCCTTTGGCCGTGACGTGGCCAATGCCCGCACGTTTGGCTTTATGAAGGATGTGGAAGCGTTGAAGTCCCGCGGTCTTGCCAAGGGGGGCAGTCTTGATAACTGCATCGTCCTTGATGGCGAAAATGTGGTGAATCCGGAAGGCTTGCGCTGGGCGGATGAATTCGTTCGTCACAAGCTGCTGGATGCGCTGGGTGATCTGGTTACTTTGGAAATGCCATTGATGGGCCATGTGGTTCTTTATAAGGCCGGCCATGATGTCATGAACAAACTGGTGCGCAAGATCTGGGATTCTCCGACCAGCTATCGTCACGTTGAACTGGGTGCGGATATTTCCGACGAAGTTCGCCGTTATACGGGCTGGACTGTCCCAGTCTGAGACGAATCAGACTGATTCCATTTTTTCTCAACATTTGCCGATCAGTATAATGGTAAAGTAGCAATACTGTGCTTCTGGTGGGGGAATGTATGCAGAATCAAAAGAAAATCTGGGGCAGTGCCCTTGTGTTTGCTGTCCTTGTCGTTTGTACCCTTAGTTTCCAAAACTGCGCGCCGAGCTCTTCGGGCTCTGCTTCCAAGGATGATTCCAATACAAGCAGTACTGACGGTTCCGGCATTTTAACTTATCCAAACTCCGGCACACCGGTGGTTCTGGTTCCGGGTCAGGCTGTGACACTGAAACTGCAAAAGCCTTCTTATATGGGAAGTGCCGCCGACTATATCTGGATGGTTCCAGGGGATGATTATGCGCTGGCTTCTTATTATGGTCTGTTCACTGAAATCGACGGCTATATCTATGTGTCGTTGACGGTGAAGGCGTCTTACAACTCGGCCAAGAACATGCGCCTGTATATTTTGAAAATCTCTGATTACTCCTACGCCGATACAACAGGCTTGGGTATTCGCGTGGATTCTTCCGCCTATGGTTCCCACTATTCATCCGACATGGCGACCGAAATCTGTGACAGTCGTGGAAGCTATGTGCCGACATTCATTTACGATCCAAGTAAGTCCGCAGCTGATGCTCTTATCGTCTTTGATAACGGTGCCGGTGTGGGCTCCCTGGAATGCAGCTTCGGCGGTACATCGGTGGATTGTCTGAACACGCCCGCATGGCCGTCTGACTGGGCCTCAAAAACGCTCACGATCAACGGCTATAACCGCTGCGGCACTTCGACCAGTCGTACCTTCTAGTTAAAACAGTAAAAATGAATAAAAAAAGGGTTGGCATCGCCGGCCCTTTTTTATTTGAGGCCTAGGATTTTTTTGGCGGACTTTTCGAGTTTGATCGTGAAGGATGAATTTGAGTTCATTTTGTCTTGAATGAATTCGCAGTAGGGATGGCTGGTGAAATCGTTGCCGGTCAGTTCAAAGTAAGCCAGTTGTGGCGCTGAATTTTCTGCGGTGACATAGATGACAGTCCCGTAGCTCAGCGACTGATCGCCGGCCTGTTGAATGCCGCATTGAAGTTGAAGTGCTGTCACTAAAGCCAAAATCATGAAAACGTTTTACTGCAAATACGCCAAAGCGTAAATCCGCAGTTACATCTTTGAAATTAATTATTCTACAAGTTGATTCGTAAATCGCATCGGGGGAGTGGGGCTGCGCTGGGCACGACGGACTCATGCCAGTGACGAAAGCGACCTCTGTGGGCGCCCGGATGGCGCGCACCCGCGCGCAGCGCGGGCCACAGCAGAGCCCGGACGGCGTGTCGCGAAGTCGCAGGCAGGAGGCCGGCGAGACCAGTGCGGGCCCGCTCCCGCCCGGGAGCCAGGAAATTATCTCTGGGATTTCAAGTAACCAACGATATCTACATCCGGTGGATTCGCGATACCAACGCCTTGGATGGGACCGGTCAGTTCATTCAGGCTGTAGTCCATGCGGACGTCATAACGACGTTCCCACTGGTTGCGCAACCATTGTTCGCGCTCATACCAGGAACGTTTGTTCGCGTCGTCCTGGCAGGATGCAAGTTCTGCCGGGATGCGAGCGCCCCAGCGAAGCTCGATACAGTGATACGGGTCAAAGCTCATGGCAAACAGTCTTTGTCTTGCAGCTTCCAGATTCATCATCACAGTTTTGCCACTGGTAGTGGTGTAAGAGAACTGACAAGCCTGGGCTTTTTGCGCGTAGATATTGAACAGATCCTGAGCCAGGTTGCCGCCGTTATAGCGGATGGATGGATCACGTTTTTTGTACTTTTCAATGTTCGCGCGTGTCGACGTCACCAGATCCATGTACGCCACTTTCAAACGGGCATCACGGGAAGGGGTCGCATAGTTTTCCCACTCGCCTTCGGTACCGAAGATATTCACCGGCAGACGTTCTGGGTGAGGTTTCGCCGCCACACCTGAAGTTCTTGCTGCATCGACGGCTGCGACACGGTCTTTAAGGCTGACGCAAATATCATCAGTCAGTTGCGCCATGTCTTTCAATGGGTCGATGTGGGCTTCACCTTCTGTCAGGCTTAGGCGGATATAATCGTAATAAGTGACTTGCTGACCGCGGAACAGGAACTTTCCTTTGCTCCAGCCGGCACTGTCCGGTTGAGTTCCATAGAACTGCTCCAGGCTGTAGTCACGCAGTTGATAGTTGTTTGCTGCCACGATTTTGCCACCAGCATAAGCGCCCGAAGAATCCTGTTTTGCATCAACCAGCGACAAAGGACGGAATTTTTTAAAGCCCGCACCCTGATTTGGGTTTGAACGCACAAACTTCGGCGTGAACATACCCATCGTCAAAGAATTGTCCGGGTGAGCATCGATATAGAACACACGGCCGTCATCAGTGACTTTATAGACAACAGCCACGTGGCCGTTTGGATCATAGATCACGGTGCCGGGACGGATGCCCTGGCGGTCAATTTTCACCGGATAGAAATCCGTGTAAAGTTCCGCGTCTTCGCTGCCGGACATGCGCAGGGTCGCGGAATAAGTCAGGCCCGGAACCACGTCATTCAGGATTTCCAAAGCATTTGGATAAGTGTTTTTGAAAATCCCGTTTTTAGTCAGGACATCATAACGTTTGGTGACCATGTTGCCTTGGGAGGAATAACGAACGTCCTTCACCTTGTCGGTGTTCAGCGGACTTGGTTTAACCTCTGCCGTTACAGAGAACGGCAAACCGTTTTTCCAGGCGAAATAGCCACGCAGATAATACGGAAGATCCGCGCAATCAGAATAGTACTTCAAACCCGACGGGTCGGTGCCATAGTACATGTTGGCCGTGCTGAGCATACAGGTGTTGACCTTGCCGCACTGGCGTTTTTCAACGGCGTCGCCAAGACGGGCCACGAACTGACCGAACTGTTCTTCGTGATATTCAGTCCACGCAGGCTGAGTCACACGCCACTGGGTGGCGGCATCTTTGCTTTGTGCCTGGGCGCTCAGGGACAACAGTAATATAGCGGAAACACGTACTGCTAATTTCATATTATTCTCCGAGCGGGGAGAATACTCGATGTCCGGGAAATCCGCCCCTGTCAGAATTTTGTACAGTAGAAACTTCCGGATCCCCGGGAAAACCGGACAAAAAACGGCGGGAAATAGCGTGTTTTTTTGGAATTTATATGGGAAGGATTAGGTTTCTCACCCTTAAGGAGTACCCCATGATTCGTGTCGCTGCCGCTCAGTACCTGTTGCAAAAGCATTCCAGCTTTGAGGGCTGGCAGCATTCGGTGGAATCCTGGGTGCGCGAAGCGGTTGAAAATAAAGCAACCCTGCTGGTGTTCCCCGAATACGGCTCTATGGAATTAGTGTCTTTGATGAAGGAAACCACTCAGCAGGATCCCAAGGCGCAGGTTCGTGAGCTGGATAAAATGAAAGACAAATTCCTTGAGACCTATCAAGAGCTGGCCAAAAAATACCAGTGCGCGATAGTGGCTCCGTCCATCCCGGTCAAAAACGAACAAGAGGCCTTCGTCAACCGCAGTTACTTTGTCGGACCCAGCGGCGGGGTGGGTGTACAGGACAAAAAGAACGTCACCAAACTTGAAGAAGAGCTGTGGGGGATCGTCAGCGGTGGCAATGCCTTCAATGTTTTTGAAACCCGTCTTGGCGACATGGCTGTTTGCATGAGCACCGATGTCGAATATCCGGGCCCGGCGGCCTCAATGGCTGCTGAGGGCGCCAAAATTCTTCTGGCCCCAAGCCGCAGCGAAAGCCCCATCGACTGCAACCGCGTGCATCTGGGTGCCAGAGCCCGCGCCATGGAAAATAACGCCTTCGTGATCGTCAGCCAGCTTCTGGGGAAAGCCCCATGGACCGCCACCGTCACCGAAAACACCGGATACGCCGCCATCTACAGCCCGTTGGAAGAAGGCCACCCTGAAGACGGCATCCAAGCCAAAGGCACCTTGAACGAACCCGGCTGGCTCTATAGCGAAATAAACCACCCCTAAAGGGTGCCTGGTTGTTTTTTCTGGCTACAATGCATCATGGGTGTCTGGTTTGATGCATATGCGCCAGAAAAAACAACCAGGCACCTTTCTTGGGGTCGCTTGCTTTTTATTACCGATCTGGCATAGTTGCGGAGTTTCAAAACCGGAATAACAGGAGTAAATCATGATTATCGGTGTTCCTAAGGAGATTAAGATTTCTGAGAACCGCGTTGGTTTGACCGAAGCGGGCGTGCGTCAGTATGTGAGCGAAGGCCACACTGTGATCGTTGAAAAAGATGCGGGCGTTGGCTCTGGTATCTCTAACGAGCAGTACGAAAAAGCTGGTGCGAAAATCATCGACACCAAAAAAGAAGTGTACGCAAAAGCGGACATGATCCAAAAAGTAAAAGAACCTCTTCCAGACGAATACGAACTGATGAGAGAAAATCAGATCCTTTACACTTACCTTCACTTGGCTGCAGAAGCGAAGCTGACGAAAGTTCTTTGTGAACGCAAAGTGAAAGCGATCGCTTACGAAACTATCCAGTTGGACAACGGCTCTTTGCCATTGTTGACTCCAATGTCTGAAGTTGCCGGTCGTATGGCGACTCAGATCGGTGCTTTCTACCTGCAAAAAGACCACGGTGGAAAAGGCATCCTGATGGGTGGCGTAACGGGTGTTAAACCAGCAAAAGTCACTATCATCGGTGGTGGTGTTGTTGGTACCAACGCAGCGAAAATGGCTGTAGGTTTGGGCGCTTCCGTAACTATCCTTGATGTGAACACAGCTCGTTTGGAATATCTTGATGATATCTTCCAGGGCCGTTGCATGACTTTGTTCTCTAACGCGAAAAACATCGAAGATTCCGTAAAAGAATCTGATCTGGTAGTTGGTGGCGTTCTGATCACTGGTCACAAAGCTCCGACTTTGGTGTCTAAAGAGATGGTTTCTTCCATGTCCAAAGGCTCTGTTGTTGTTGACGTTGCAGTTGACCAGGGTGGTTGTATCGAGACTTGCCGCCCAACTTCCCACACCAACCCAACTTACGAAGTTGACGGTGTGATCCACTATTGCGTTCCAAACATGCCAGGCGTTGTTCCTAGAACATCCACTTACGCATTGACGAACGTAACTCTGCGCTACGGTTCCATGATCGCGGCTATGGGTGTGGAAGATGCAGTTGCGAAATCCCCTGCATTGTTGAAAGGTCTGAACACCTACGGTGGCCACGTTGTTTACGAGCCCGTAGCAAAAGACCTTCACATGGAGTACAAACCTTACAAAATCTAAGGTTTAAAAATTCTGAAATTTTAAAACCCGCATCTCGCAAGGATGCGGGTTTTTTTGTTTTCCGGAAAGGGCGCAGTGCCTGTGCATTGTAGCAGCTCTGAAAGTTTCCCGTGGTTATTCCAGTAAAAGCATTTCTAAGATTCTTCATCGGGCATTAAGCCCCATGGAGGATGGACCAATGATCAAATGGATTCTTTTATTTACAGTGGCTATCAGTCTGTCTGCCTTTGCGGACGAACAAGCTGATGATCAGGCCCTGCACGAGGTGCAGCTGATTCAGGAATTTCAAGAGGACTTTGTGGTTGAGCCTATCTCGGGTGGCAGTCGCATTTCCTGCCCCCGGGGGACCGCGCCAATCAACAAGTACTGCTGGGACCGCGCGAAGAATGTTTTCAATAAATGCGGAGTCATCTGTAAAAAGATCGGCGACGATCGCGGGGACGGGAATTAACCGTTGCTGGTGCCAAGTTACTGCCTTTTGGTTTTCATATAGAACTGAAGGGCAGCTCTTTCCCTGTTCTGACTTTCAAGTACCAGACGCACGCGCCACTGCATCTCGCTGAGTTCACAAACAGGCAGCTCAAAAGAGGTCTGATAGGTGTTGCCGGATCCGGTCAGTACCGGACGGATAAAGCCCATGTCCTGCTCAACGCCTTCAAAATCTAGCAGCAGGGGTGTTGATATAGAGTTTTTGATATGGACGGTGACCGTGGTGGGCTGTGCTTCCTGCACCGGTTGAGGTGTCATCTCGATGCGATAGGTGTTCTGAATAGTGCTGATTTCGCAGAAGGTTTGCGAGGCCAGATCGCAATTCAAATTTTCCCCTAGCAGGCTGACGTTTTTCAAAGAGATTTGTCGTTCAGCCAGAGGTTTTTTGTCATCCGCGGTCTCCAGGGCCTGACGATATTCTTCAGCCGGGACATTGTAATCCAGAGTCTCGACCCATTCGCCACGACTGTTGATCACAAAAACCTGACTGGTATGATCCACAAAGAAAGAACTGCCGGTTCGTATGCGTGAATAGCGTGCGCCAAAAAGAGCCGTGATGGCTTTCAGGTTTTCGTGGGTATCCGTGGCGGCAACCATCGGGGATTTAAAATTATTTAAATGTTTTTGCAGGGATTCCAGCGTGTCACGCTCGGGATCAATTGAGATGAAAAGGACCTCGACTTTGTTCTGATTGTCGGCCGGCAGACTTTGGATCATGCGGTCCAGATTTGTCAGCGTCATCGGGCAGATATGCGGGCAGAGGGCGAAACCAAAAAAGACAAACAGCACTTTGCCTTTTTTATCCGAAGAATTAAAGAGCCCTAGAGTGGAGGGGATTTGAAAATCACCTCCGGTGGGCATTTTGAATTCTACGGCTTTGGGGTTCAGGCCGGTTTTCGATGCGTGCTTGTTCCACAGAAAAAACACCACTGGAACCAAAACCAGAACTGACAGGAGGATTTTTTTCATATCTTATTTTCAATTCTTTGCCGGCTTATTGGCAAAGAATTTTTCCCATCACGCCCTGGCCGATCTGGGCGTTAGAGGTACCCGTGACATAGCCGGCCTTACCCGTGGCTTTGTTTTTGATGTAGAGCACATCTGGGGCGCTGTAATAGGCGCTGTCCTGTGCGTTTCTCAGTTCGGATAAGGACGCCACGGAGCGACCTTGCGACATCTTGCAATGGCGGCCTGGCAGATCGCGGATGGCAACAACAGGACTGAGGGCTCCTTGATTCGCGGTTTTAAAGACTACGGTGATCCGCTCCAGATCCAGTTCTTCATTATAGTGGATGTTGTATTCATATTTACCACCATAGATCAGATTCACTTTGTTCATGAAGTTGTTGGTGGTCAGCTTTACGCCATCACTGCGTGAGGTGCCAAACGCAGTTGTGGCTTTATTGGGATTAAACAAATACAGACTGCCGACTTCGTAGTTGCAAAGCATGGCACGAACACTTTCGTCAGTTGGAGCAGCACATCCCGGAGCATTGTTAAAGGCATGAGTTGGCACCAGCAGGCTTTGGGGTGTGCCGGTCAGACTGCCATCCAAGTCGCGGATGCTGGCAGATTCAGTGCCGCCCAATGATGTGGGACCACTGACTGCATCAAAGACGATTTTCCTTGATGGCTCGGGGAAGAAGCGCAGCTTTTGCGCGACATTGGCAAAACGTTCTGAGGCGCCCACTGAACGAAAGGGAGTGGGTTTGATGACGGTGCTTCCATATGACACGTCATTGAAGTTGATGAAATCAATGCCGCTAAGATCCATCGGACCGTCATAGATGCGCGCACCTGTGAAGTGGGAATTGTCCTTAAACTCAGCGGGCTGGTGATTGCCGCTGATTGCAATCACGGCACTGTCACGCATAACCAGATTGTAGGCTGCCCAGATATTAGAGCGGTTATCGGCAAACAGGGCATTGACGAAGTTCATGGTCTGAGCGCGGGTGTACATTGCGGCTTCCACACTTTTGAAAGCCTTCATATTGCGAATGGTCGGAGTTTTTGCGGGAGCATAGTGAACCGTCACGATTTTTCGATCGTGAGGATTGCGGGGGTTTTCTGTCAGAGCCCCATCGGCCACTCCATCCCAAGTGAAGCCCACGGTGGTGGTGCGGGCGGTATTGTTATCAAACTGACGGGTGACTTCCAGGCGGGGGAAGACATTGGCAGGTTTGCGGCTGTCCGGGAAGGAACAGTTGAATTTTTCGCAGGAAACACCGCGCGCAAAGCTCATCCAATAGCCTGTGCCCTGGGAGCCGGCTGCCACGTTGTCTTTAAAGATATTGTTGGGATTGGACACCCAGAAAGTCGCAGGTCCTGGGAAGCGGCCGGGGCTGCTGACATCAATATCTGATTGAAGGATATGGCGATCTGGCAGTGGGCGGCGGGACAGGATGCCCAGGTTTTTGGCAAAGGTGTTGCCAACTTCATTGCCGTCTTCCAGGAAGAAGCCATGCCCGTAGTGATCATAGCACACGTTATTTTCAACCAGCGCATTGTTGGTGGCATGCACCGTAATACAGCGCTGGAAAGAATGGTGAATGCTGGAGTTTTTGATGTACTGACCGGCAGCATCCCCGACGCGGTGCCAGTGGAAAGGATAGCGGGCCATTTCACCCATGCGGCCCATATGGGAAAATTCCACTCCGTCGATGTAACCATAGGAAGAGGGCATGATCATCAGATGTGCGCCCTTGAAGTTCATGGCCTCGGTGTTGCCATCAGAAGTGATATGAATATTGCGGGTGAGGTTGGCGACTTCGGCGCGTTCATCCACAACCCAGGTTTTGGTGGGGGTTTTATAGCTGTGACTTTGCCCGTTGTGGCGATACTTCAGCGGAGCCGTCAAAATCACGCGTGTGCCTTGTACGGATTTGATCACGGCTTCTTCAGCTTCCAGATAGCGGTAGGCCGTGGGGGCGATGGCAATGCGGTCGCCTGCTTTCCATTGCACGGCTTCGGTCAGAACTATTTCCGCAGAACCGGGTTCGGCTGTTTTATTTAGTTTCAGCCATTTGGAATTTGCCTTGTTGCCAATCAGACGGATGGTCCCGCCTTTCATGGCCATGATGTTGCGATCACTGCACGGGACCAAAGCGCCGTCGCAGTTGTCCTTGAGAAACACGCCACCTTTGATGGCGATTTTCAGTTGTCCTTGAAACGGCGTCATGCTGGTTCCGCACTGAAGTAATGCCTCTGATCCATGCACATGCAGGGAGGAGGCCTTCAGGGTGAAATGACCCTTTGCCGGGCAGAATAAGCGGCCCTGAATGGTCAGATTTCTGACGTTGATATTGCGGTCCATTTCCACGCGAAAGCCGGCGGGAATCACAAAATCACCACTGATTGAACTGCCATCGGCGTTCAGCATCAGCTGCGACAGCTTTTGATCGGCAGGGTAGTTCGGGATGGAAAAACGCCCGGCATTTCCGATCAGGCTGTTGGCGCCGCCGGAAGTGGAAATGCCGTGAGCAAATACGGGGCTTCCGGCAAAGCGCAACGCCACCCCTTTTGGGATCACGGATTCAAAGCGGTGGCCAGAGGCTTTTGTGCCGCAAATGGTTTTGATCGCGGATTCTGAAGATTTGCCTGTTAGGGCAGACTTCACAAAAATGGCGGAAGCCCCACCGGCCGCGGCATTGGCGTAAAGGTGCACGGAAATGCTTTTATCGTTGAAGCGATCGCACGCCCAGCCTCGGATCACCACCGCACCGTCAGACGTGCGTTCCTGAACGGAGTCAATCTGGCCAGCGATTTCGCGGCGGCTGGGAATGCTGTGCTTTCCAGATTGTGCCAGTTGCAGATTGGCTTTTTTGGAAAGTGAAATGCCATAGGCATACAAAGGCTGAGAGGAATATTTCAAGGCGGTGGCGCGGGGCAGGCGTGCTTCAAAGCGATGAGAAACTTTTTGGGTCTGGCAGGCACTGCTGACCTGCGATTCGGAAGCAAGATTTGCAGCCGTGGAGGTGACAAACTGGGTGTCTTTATTGCCAGCCGGTGCGCCGGCGTACAAATGCACATTGATGGTGGAACTCACCGCACTATCGCAGGCCCAGCCACGGATGGACACGGTTCCGTCTTCAAGTTCCTTCACTGTATCAATATAGCCCGTTACATCAGCTGCCGCAGATGAAACGCTTAAGGTCGTCAGTATCAGGCTTGTCTTGAAAATTTTCATTTGAATCGTCCCCCAGGGAAAAGGACCTGCAAACGCCGTTCTTGGTATTGCGAAATTGGCGGGCGGCCTGCTGGAGAAAGTTGTCGAAGTTGAAAAGGTTGATTAAAAGTTTCACAGGGGACTTTTGTGGTCCCAAGTGTTCCCTTCAATCCAGATGTGCCCCCAGTCCTCAGTGCGCAGCAGGGGAACGCGAGACACTTGCAGTCGTTGCACGACCGAAGGGTGAGGATGTTTGTAGCGCGACCAGCGCGCCGAGGTGACGGCTTGTCGCAGGTGCGGCAGTGACGTCAGTAGTTCCGTGGAGGTGCTGGTTTTACTGCCATGGTGACCCAACACCAGCACTGTGGATGTGCGCACGAAGCTTTGCTGGCGCCATAAAAGCTCTTGGGATTTAGGGGAATCTCCGGGTAACAGCACCGGGCCAGCGCGCAGCACGTGGCTTTCGGCATTGCTGTCTTTGTTTAAGGCGGGTGTCCAGACCGGCAGATCTTTTTGCAGACACAGTGGCAGCGCCTTCACCAGGCGCATTTTGTAGCGCGAGGATTTTCCCAATGGAGGCAATGCCAGACAGAAGCGAAATGGCCGGATTTGAAAGTCTTTCGACAAAGCCCCGATATGATCCCAGTCCCAGTGGGATAAAAACACCTGATTTTCTTTTTCCGCACAGGCAAAGCGCAGGCGTGCCCACGGAAAGAATTCTCCACCCATATCAAAATGCCGACAGCGCAGCGGGGACACTTCGCTGACCCATTGGCCCTGACCGACATTCCAGATCACAAAATAGTGGCCGGGAAGAATGTGTTTAATTTGTGAAGTACTGAGCGTGATCAGTAAAAAGAAAAACAGATTCATCGTGAATCCCGCCCCTGCCATAGATGCAGTCTTAAAAAGTGCATGACCACCTGCCAGAAACAAATCCACAGCCACAGTTGCGCCACGGAAGGTGGGCGGGTTTTGTGCAAAACGATGGGTTCAGAAAGTGCTGTCAGCGCCTGCCGGAAAAACTCCATCACGCCGTCAAAGATGAAAACCCCTGAGGGCAGCAGGGTCACGAAGAACGCCAGTGGCAGTAAAATATAGCTCACCACCGGGGCCAGCAGCAGGTTGTAAATCAGACTCAATGGGTGCAGGCTTCCCAAGCCCCACAGCGGGGCGCTCATAAAGACAAAGATGCCGATCTGGGACAGCAGCAGGCGGGGCAGGGTTGCCTTCACCCGCAGCAAAGAACCCCAGCACAGCGCCAGGGCCGCGCACCAGCTCATCAGCAGGGACAGGGAATCCCACCACGCCGGGAACAGGGTCAGCGTCACCATTCCTGCCACCAGCACCATCAAATCCGGTGGCAGATGCAGCCGAAAATGTTTGAAACCGTGACGTGTTCCGAGCGCGATCAGCGCCCGCACCGCCGGCGGTTGCCAGCCTACGACCAGCGAATAGAAGCCCAGAAAAAGGATTCTTACAAAGAGTGGAATTCTTAAGATGCTTAAGAGTTCATCAAGCAAAATCAGGTGAGATCCTGAAATAACAAAGATGTGAATCAGTGATGTGCGTTGCAGATTTTTCTGCAAATCAGTGTCTGTGATTTTTTCACCACAAAGAAGAGATGCTAAAGACTGCTGTTCTAGTGAATTCTTTGGCAGAAAGTGAACACACTTTTTCTGAAAATTCTGTGACAGATGTGTTGTGTTTATCAGCAAACCGTCTGGAGCGGCGATGCTTAAGCAAAGGGCAAGGCTTAGAAGAATGATCATGGTTCTAAGCACTTAGCAATTTTCATAACGCAGTGGATTTCTAAAATAGTCTGTTATTGGGTCCGCGCGTCTTCGGGGGACGGATTTTAAGATCTGAAATTTCAGAGCATAATTACAGGGCATTAATGCTATAAATTCTAGTAATATCGGTAGTTTACATGCTGCTTAAGATCCGTGCAAATCGCTGAAAGCCTTGAAAACAAATAGGTCTAAGGTCTAGCATTACAATAACTCAACATTTTATGTGGATAACTCCTGCTTGTTTGCACTTCTCAAGGCGTGTCATACTAGTAAAAGATCAAGAGGTGTCGATAGATGAAGCAACTTAGACTATTAGCAGCAACGGTCCTTTTAAGCCTGCCTTTGGCCTCGTTCGCCAAACCTGCAACCAGTGGAGCAAAGAGCTCTTCTCGTGACCTGAGCCAAGAAGCTCTGCTTGTGGAGCTGACGGGGAAAGACCTTTCGAAAGAAAGTGACATCGGCCTTTATGCTGAAATGGTAAGCGCCTATCAGAACAATGATGAAATCGCCTTTAAGAGCCGCTTGCAAAGCCTTCTGTCCCGCTATCCGCAAAGCTCTTACGCCGACAATGCATTGTTTGTCGCGGGCCGTATGGCCGTGGATAACGGCAATTACGCTGAAGCGATCAAGTACTTTGCGCAAATTGAAAAGCAATATCCTCGCAGCAACAAAGTGGCTGCAGCCAAGTTTGCCAAAGCCATGACCTACAAAAAAATGAATCTGCCCGAGTTTTCACGCAAAGCCCTGCTGGACGTCCGCTCCCGTTACCCGGGCAGCCCGGAATCGTTCCGCGCAGATGCTGAGTTGAAAATTCTGAAATAAAAAATCACGGCAAGGATGCAAAGAGTGATGAACAAGAAGTTCTCCGTAATGATGGCCCTGATCCTGACGGCACTGCTGGCGCAGGCGCAAGACAACCCACCGGATGCGACCTGGGAGTCGGATCCATTGGACGTGCTGGAAAGCCAACAGCAGGAAGTGGTTGAACCCAGCGTGCCAGAGTTCAAAGACGTTGATGATTCCGGCGCAGATGTGCCGCCGCCTCCGGCTCCGGAAGTGGCAAGCCCTGAACCGACGATGGAAGACATTGCTCCTTCAGCGCCCACTCAGGAAACTCAGACGGTTGAAACATTCAGCCCGGCACCGGCAACGGGCGTCGTGGGGTCGGAACCGGATTATTCCCGCGAGGCTGAATTCCACCGCATTTACAAAAGCTACAATGAACAGCCCACCTCTGTAGAGCTGTGGGAAAAAGCCGTAGGCAACCGCGAAGCGGAAATCTATCAGGTGCAAAAAGGGGACACGTTGTGGGGGATCTCGACAACGTTCTTCGGCGATCCGAATTTCTGGCCGAAAATTTGGTCTTTGAATAACGGTGCGGTTCACAATCCGCACGAAATTGACCCGAAGATGAACATTCAGTTCTTCCCGGGTACGGCCGATGAAGCGCCGACTTTGGATCTGGCAGCGGCTGATACCGCGGGGAAAGCGGACGGCACAGTGGTGACGGACGTGAAGCCTGAGGCTGGCGCCAAGACGGACACCGTGGCTTTGCCGCGCGGAAAAAAGCGCGCACCGCTGCTGAAGACTCTGCCGAACAGTCTGCCTTCTTATCGCATGGGTGCGATGAACGATCCTAAGTTGGAATTGCAGATCGAATTGCCGAAAACCCAGTTCCCGACAGCGCCCGAGTTTTTGGAATACTATCTGGCGGATGCGCCGGTTCAGGGTGTGGGTCGTGTGACCGCAACTGAAATGGACATGAAAACGGCCGGTGAATTCCAGTACATTTATGTTCGTCTGGACAGCAATGGCGGCAAGGATTTCGTGGCTCAGAAGAATCTGACCATGGTGAAAGATCCTCTGGTGAAAGACCGTCAGGGACAGATGGTGGAACTGCAGGGTGAAATCGAAGTTCTGGAAAAAGTGAACGATCAGCAAAACATCTATCGCGCGATTGTGAAAAAATCCATTCAGCCGGTGGACGTGGGGGCGATCCTGACTCCGGGAAAACTGCCGATGATCGATCCGTCTCCGTCAGGCATGGTGTCTGGTGTGGGCGCAAAAATCATGGGTGGGCAGTTCGACAAAAAACGTAATATCTTCGGCAATAGCACGTTGGTGTTCCTGGATGGCGGTTCTGCTTCCGGGTTGCAGGAAGGTCAGACGCTGGCGGTGTTTGCGGACGAGCGCGTTCGTAACAAGAAAAATGAAGCCGTGATGAACGACCGCGTGGTGGGATCAGTGAAAATTGTGCGTGTATCGCCAAACTTCGCGACGGCCTACGTGATCAAAGCTTCGGACAACATCCTGGTTGGCGACTATGTCGGTAAACCGGTGGTTCAGGCGATGCGCGAGGCTCCGGTGGTGGAAGCCCCCGCCGCAGCGGACGAGGACTTTGAAAAGGAATTTGACAACGCTCCGAGCACCCCGGCAGACACTCCGGCGCCGGATGGCGGACTGGATGATTCCGATCTTGATTTTTAAGACTCTTTTAAGAAGGCTCTGCAAATTGCAGGGCCTTTTTTCTTATGAACGATCTTTACTCGATTTCGCAAATAATAAAAAGTCATCCGCTTTACGCCGTCGACCGTGACGGTATTCATGCCCTTTATCGCGAGCTTGCCCGCGCTGGGAGGCTTGCCGCCGATCAGGTGCTGGTCGAACTTCGCCCCCGGTGGCCGGATCTGGCCGAGGCTTTGTCGAAAAACCATGAGCTGTTCAAAAAACACTGCGAAGAAAGTCTGCAGCTGAAACTGCAGGGGGTGAATTTTGTCGTTTATGGCGAGGCCTTGTATCCGGAACTTTGCTATCAGATGGCGGACCCGCCGTTGACCCTGAGTTATCGCGGTTCGCCGGCTTGGCTCAATGCCAAAACTCTTTCCGTCGTGGGCAGTCGGGAGCCAGCGGCGGATTCATTGTTATGGATGGAAAAAGAGCTGGGTCATTTCTGTGAGCATGAAAAGCCCTGCATTGTCAGCGGTGGTGCGCGCGGGGTGGATCAAAAGGCTCACAGCGTGGCTTTGCGCAAATTCTGTCCCACCGTGGTGGTGTTACCCTCGGGGCTGGGTGAAGTCTATCCGGCGAACTTGAAAGAGTGGATGGGGCTTGTGATTGAACAGGGTGGATGTTTTTTAAGTGAGTATGATCATCACCAAAAGATGCACAAACATCTGTTCCATCATCGCAACCGATTGATCGCCGCTTTGGGACGCGCAAGTTTATTGGTGGAAGCTCGTCGTCGCAGCGGAACGCTGATCACCGCACATCAAGCAGCACAGATCGGAAGGCCTGTGTGGGTGGTTCCGGGGCATCCGTTGGATCCGCATTTTCAAGGCGCTTTGGATTTGTTGATGGACGGTGCACAGGCGGTTCGTGATGCTCAAGACTTGCTCATGTTTTTCCATTCAGAAAATGCTGGTGAACAAAGAACACCAGCAGGGGTAGGTAAGACACTTGAGCTGCAACACTACCTGTAGTGGATGTGCTAAGTGGCCAAAATGCTTGGGAAAAAAATGAAATGATCTAAAAAAACCTTTTGCAAGCTCAAGGTATTGCCCCTACCATTTGAAGTAAGGGAGGGGCGATGTGGTCAGGGACGACCGTGGTAGTAAGGATGCTACTGCATCGCTCTATTTTTCAAGCCCAATCTTAGTTCCAGTTTCTTCTTAAAGTTTCCACACCCAAAGCAGCAAATAGAACATTCGGTGTCCAGATGGCAAGTGCCGCTGGTAAAGTTCCGCTTCGTGCTGCACCTTCAGCAGCCACATACAAAATCCAATAGAAGATGATGATACCAATACAAAGAATCATGCCGCCGGCTTTGGCTGCACGACGGTTGGTGGTTGTTCCCAAACCCACACCGATCATCGCAAAGACGATACACAAGACCGAGATGGCCCAGCGTTTGTGGTATTCACTCTGCAAGGTGCGACGGACCTCTTTGTCTTTGATGTCCTCTTTCAGGCGGTTGCGGACTTCTTCCAACGTCAATGAAGGCGGCGACTTGGCTTTTTCCTCGATGTTTTGAGGTTCCGAGAAGCGCACGTCATAAGTGTCAAAGCTGATCTTGGTGTGAGTTTTGGCCTGACGGTGAATTTCGCCCTGGTTTAATTGCAGCAAAATCTCATGCCCCGGGCGTGAGGGATCCGGAACAATTTCTCCGGCCTTGGCGATGATGGTCAAAGGCACGTCGCCGTTTTTCTCGTCATAGATAAAGACCTTTTTAAGCAGGCCCTTGTCGGTGTTGACCTCGTTGGCGTAAATGACCATGTCAAAGAAGCCTTCCGCAAAAGTGCCTTCCTTGATAATCGCGGCAGCCTTCGTGTTGGCCAGGCGGGAATAAAGAACTTCGAACTGACGATTTCCCCAGGGTGCGATGTTGAAGGACATCTGGGCGGAAATCACACCCACCAAAGTGGCCAAAACCAGGGCGGGCAGCAGCAGTGTGCCCATCGGCAGGCCGGATGCTTTCATAGCGACGATCTCAGAATCCTGACTAAGTCGCCCATAGGTCAATAAAACTGAGAACAGCAAAGCCATGGGGAACAGAATCGGCAGCATCGAGATAATGACGTAACCGATGATTTCGGCGATGGTTTTCATGGCCACGCCGTGCACCAGGGCGAATTCCGTAAGTCGCAGAACCTGGAACATCAAAATAATGGAGACAAAGACCAGCAATCCCAAAATAAAACTCGGGAGCATCTCAAAGAAAATGTACTGTGCGGCTTTTTTTCCGTTAAAAATACTCAAATCTGGTCTCCGTCTTGGTCGCCCGTGTGTTGAACCTATTCTAGAGTGCCTTGGGCCCAACGTCATCGCGCCCATTGTCCAGAAGAAGCCTTATTGACCCATGACTCTGCTTATCTGACAATAGAACTATGAACAAGATTCTTTTGGTTTACGAGGATTATGCTGACTTGATGTCTGTTGAAGGCACTTTGAAAAAGGTGGGCTTTGATGTCATCGGTCTGTCCAGCGAATACGCTGTGGCCGAGCAGATGCTGGCATTCAATCCGGATCTTGTTGTGGGCGCTGGTAAAGGCGGCAAGGTCAGCTCACTGGGGGTCGGGAAGCGTCTGAAAGAGATGTCCCGCTGGCAGGGAAAGTCGGTGCTTATTTTTCCGGCAAACTTCAAACCCAATCCGCAGGATCTTATTAAGATCCGCGTCGACATGGTGTTGGAGTCCCCGGTGGCTCCGGTGCGCCTGGTGCAGGTGATTGGTCGCATGTTGGGGCATGATGAAGCCGTGTTGCTGGAGCGCCTGAACAAAGCCATGCATGTTGAAAGCCCGCAAAAGTCTGCCACCACCGTGGCCGGCAGCGGAAAGTTTTCCCCCGAGGATGAAGCGATTTTTATCAAGGGTTCCACGGAGGAAGTGCAAGCCCATGGCGAGCAGTCTTTACGCCCTGAAAGAATTGATGAGAATTCTGAAGGCCTGCTTGTAACTGATGAAGAGCAAAGGGAAAAACCATCTTTCCGCTTTGGTGATCGTATGGCTGCCGCGGATGCTGAGCGCGGCGCAGCAGCGGAAGAGGCGTCGGACTTTCCGGATGTGGATCTGAAGGCTTTTGAACGCGAGCTTTTGGGTGGCGGGGCTCCCGAGGTTGAAAAAGTCGAAGTTCCAGTGCCTGGAACGGGCCTGGGGAATGAAGAAGACGAGCAGGCGCAGCTGGTTTCGCGGGCTCAGGAAAGTTTGCAAAACGCTGATAAAGCACTTCAAGAAAAGATGGCTAAGTATGCGAAGCTTGTGGAGGATGTGAAGGTATCTCCGAAAAGCACCGTGACTCGGGTTGAGGCGCGTCGTCGTCAAAAAGACCTGGAGGCTGACTGGGATAGTCAAAACATCAACGAACTCGATAAGTTGCGCCAAGAGTTCACAAAAGCCCTCTTTAAAAAGTAATTGATCCTCACCGGGCTTGACGATAAGGTTTCCGTGATCACATTGAGTGTAGATATTACGGAGGCCATTCATGGGCACATTTACTAAAGCAGTTACAGACACGTCTTTCGATGCAGAAGTTCTAAATTCATCCACCCCAGTGTTGGTGGATTTCTGGGCCGAGTGGTGTGGACCTTGCCGTGCTTTGGCTCCTAAGCTTGAAGAAGTTGCACAGGAGTTGGGTGCGAAAGTAAAAATCGTAAAAGTGAACGTGGACGAAAACCCAAGCGTTCCTGGCAAATACGGCATCCGCGGTATCCCTGCGATGTTGTTGTTCAAAGGCGGCAGTGAAGTGGGCCAATTGGTTGGCAACCACCCAAAAGACGCTATTCTTGAATTCCTGAATAAGAACGTTTAATCGCGTCTCTGTTTAGAATTATTAGAAGTAGGTAAAGAAGGCTCCCAAGTGGGGGCCTTTTTTTGTTTGAATTGGACAAGAGTCCTGCGTTTCACTATGATACTTCACAGGATCCCAAACAATGTTTGAAGAGCCGACCGAGGATATCATGTACCCAGAGATTTACGTTAGAGACAATGAACACGAAGTTCTGAACGAAGAGTTCAAGACGATCACCACGGATATTTCCCTGATGCTGAAAGCTGAAGGTAAAACCGTGCGCCCGTATGTTCCGGGTCTTCCGTATTTTTCCCGTTTGCCTCTGGATAAAAAAAGAGACGCCGTTGAAAAAGTGCGCTTCTATCAGGAGCTGTGTCATTCCCAGCTGGCTGAAGGCTACAAAATCAACGACAGTCTGTCCTTCACATGGAAGGCGTTCCGTCGTCTGGGGTTGGTGCCAAGTTCTGATTTGTTCAGCCATATCCAGAACGAAGATATCATTGAGATCTATTCCAAAGAGCACGTTCAACTGTTCCGTAATTTCAATTTCTTTGACTGCTGTTCTTATACTCTTGAAGAACTGAACGCCTACGAGTGGTGGTCCCTGTTTGAAAGAGAAGAAACCATCACTCAGAAGATTATTGATGCCTGCAACCTGGTGTTCAACGGCGAAGTGGATGGTACATTTGTACCGGATGTTCCGGTTCACCAACTGCGCGAAGCGCGTTCGGCGGAGCGTTTGACGATGAACTGCGAAATCCGCAGAATGGCTCCAGTGTACCGAAACAAGCGCCCTGACTGCGTGATCGTTCTTGAAAAAGTGGAAATGCTCCGCAACTGATTTTTTTGCAATGTGATTTTTTGAGAATCACAGCACACAAGTCACTTGTTCTCAGAATCAAACGTCTTAAATTAGTAAACACTATCAAGTTCACAAGTGGAACATCCGAAACACTCTGCCGGAAGGAGAGTGTATGGGTAAGTTTCAGTATCACCTTTTCAATCCACGCGAGTTGAATCCCGAAACAGTAAAATTAAGCAACGACGTCTACGAGGTATGGAGGCGGGTCTATTCAGAGGTGCTGGGCAAAGTCGGCGAACCTTTGAACCCGGATGATTTTCATCGCAACGACATTGTCGTCTGCCTGACCGATAACGGAAAAGTTTTCGGTTTCCATTTGTACAGCGCTTTTGATCTGCGCTCGGACGCCCTTCGTGATCACCACTATATGAAAGCCTTTGATCAGGCGATCATTGATAAATTCAAAAGCCACGGCATCAATACCCTGATGAGCATGGAATATTTGACGGTGATTCCCGAATACCGGTCACGCAGTGCTGAAGTGAACTGGGCTGAAATCATCATCGCGCTGGGAAGCAAGGTGATGGAGTCTTCGCCATGGGACTGCTGGGTGGGCACGGCCCGCAAGGATCTGCATGTGCGGCGCAAGGCTGAAAAAAGCGGAACCGCTTATTTTGGCAGTGTGATGAAGATGAACTATGAATGCGAAATCCTGATGACGGCAAAAGGGGAGGTTGTGCCTCTGCCTGATCCGAAATCCAACGCGCTGGTGGAAAGCCTGTGGGCCGATAAAAAATCCCACGTGACTTGTCTGCGCGAAGTTCGCAGAAACAATCTGAAAATTGCAGCTTAATGGTTTTATAAAACCTGAAAAGAGAGACAAATGCCTAACAATAAGAACGTTAACGATGAACTGATGACCCTTTTGAATTTCTCCAAAAAACAGATCGAAGCTTTCCCGTGGGAGGATAAAAACGCCTATTCCGCCTGGGTGTCACAGACCTTCTATTTTGCCCGGCACACAACACGCCTGCTGGCCATGGCCGGGGCGCGCACTCCGTTTGGGGCGCCCGAGTTCCACAACCGGTTCCTGGCTCATTGTGCGGAAGAAAAAGGCCACGACAAGTTGCTGGTGAATGATCTGAAAACCCTGGGCAGCAAGATGGACGAGTGGCCGGAAATGCCGGGCACCTGCGCGCTTTATCAGACGCAGTACTATTATATTGAACACCATTCACCGATGGCCTTCTTTGGATACATTCTGGGGCTGGAAGCACTGGCCGCGCACTTTGGTGATTACATGAACAAACGCATTGAAAAAGCCTGGGGCCCGAAGGCCGCGCACTTTATCCGCGTGCATGCGGAAGAGGACGTGGGGCATACCGAAGAGGCTCTGAATAAGATTGCCACGCTGTCGCCGGATGACCAGGTGGTGGTGATGCAGAACCTGCGGCAGACTTTGAGCTATTATGACCAGATGCTGAATGAGTGTCGTGAAATATCCCGGGCCCGGGGGCGCAGCGCCGCTTAAGTGTAAAAATAAAAAAGCCGGAGGTATGCTCCGGCTTTTTTATTAGAGAAGAGTGAAGTCAGGACTATTTGAAACGAGCTGCCACCACGTCGCAGATATTACCCTGCATCAGGGACGCGCCACGATAGATCGTTGCATCCAGAACAGAAGGGTCTTTCAGGGTCTGCTGACGAAGAGCTTCGCAATCAGACTCGTAGTTTTTGCAGATGCCGCCGCTGTTTTCGTTTTCACAAACCCAGTAAAGACTTTTTACTTTTTCGCCCACGATTTTCACGTCAGCGATTTCAGAGTGCAATTCAATATGGCATTTGATTTTGGCGTGACCATTCTGATCAAGGTCGCCCGCAACCCAGTTATAGGTGAAGTTCTTGTACTTCAGGTCGATCGCGCGCTGAGTGCCGATCACACGCTGACGCTGTTCCAGATTGTCGAAGAATTTCTCACAACGGGAACCCAGTTCATCAATTGTACCTTTGCGGGACCACTGCAGAACGCGTTTAGAGGGCTTTCCGAAGGTGCACGACGTGCCTTCTTCGTTACACCCGATACCAGTATAATAAGGGGCTGCGTGACCGATACTGCTTAATAGGAACAGGGCCACCAGGGCCGTCAGACTCTTTTTCATATGGTTTTCTCCTGATAGGAGGTTTTCTTGCGATAACCGTTCCAATGCGAGAAACCATTAAATTGTGGTAGAAGGCAGGGGAGTGTCTGAAACGCAAAAAAGGGGACAATCTTTGGCATCCTTACCACCGCGGGATGCGGGCCAAGTTTGGTGCCTGTGGATTGAGCCCCTTACGATATGCTCGCTGATCGCAATCGCGAGCGGGAACACTTGTGTATTACAGAGCCGCCAAGGTGTGCGGGTTTTTGGAATTGATGTTGGAGTAAAGAACGCTGTAGTTCTTCATCACACGTGAATTGTATTCTGCCGGTTTCACGTTTTTAGCCAGCAGACGGCGCACATTTGTCGGACCCATATTATAAGCGCTGACATACTTCATCGCCTTTTTGTCGAACTTTGCACGCAGATAGTTCATGTAAGCCATGCCGATCTTGATGTTCGCAGACGGGCTTTGCAAAGTCTTTTTGCCGTTGAAAGGCAGATCAAATTTCTTTGCGATCCATTCCGCCGTGTCCGGTTTGATTTGCATCAGACCGATTTCACCATGGCGACCCACCACCAATGGATTGAATTTGGATTCAGTTTTGATCACGGCCAGAACAAACACCGGATCCATACCGTATTTGGCACTTTCAGAAATCACCGTGCGGGCGATGGCACGCGCCTGGCCTTTGAATTTTGCCGGCAACTGAGATTGAACTTTGGAAAGAATGGCCTGATTCAATGCCTTTTGACCTTCAATTTTCTGGGCGTCACTGCCTTTATAGCCGCCACCCAGCAGTTCTTTCGCGTGAGAAACACGTGAAGCTTCGTTCACGCTTTCAATCGCTGGCACCTCAGGGCGCTGCCACTGGGTGAAAGAAAAGTTATTAAATAGAACCGACGTGAGCGATGCGGTGACAAAGGCGATTCCGATTTTGAGATGTTTCGTTTTCATATCCGCGTCCTCCTGTTACAGAGGTATAGTTCAAGTGCCGTGCCGAACGGCCAGGTGTGCGGAATGTTTCAGGTCTTGCTTTGAAGCACCTTTCAAATGCCATGGATTGAAGCTGGCAAAGGGGGGTGTCAACCAATGTATGAACACTGTCTGATTAGTGGTTAGTCGATATGGGATGGAATCCTGTTTCGAGACACCCACTGTGAGACGTTTTCATAATGTGAAAAATGGGAGCATAAAAGGTCTTGTTATAGAGGATAACTCTCTATGTTTCGATGTTTAGACCGAAAAGCCTTGTATGGGATCTATAGCAGATGTTCGGGGTCGTCTTTTTGCACCTCTGCTTATACTTGTACTGTCACTGTGGCTAACCGGATGTGGTTGGATGACGGCGACCTATGAAGCGACAAGTATGGATATTGAATTTTCGCAAGGCCCGTCGCAAAACGAATTTTCCAACAGCTCTTCAAAAACCATCACATTCAAACCTCGTGGTATTGTGCCGGAATATTATGAATATCGGATCAATCCCGACGATCCCACTGCCATGAGCAATGGCTGGATCCGCATTGAAGGTGGCAGTGCCGAAAAATCCATTGAATTAAACGATCTCTTCGAAGGCGAATGCCTGTTCCAGATTCGCGGCGGCACCGGCTCGGATAAGTTTGGTATCACGTCTTTGAAATGGACGGTTGATTTGACATCTCCGACAGTGGCCGTGGTGTCGGGACCAGCCACTATTGACGGGGCCGCAGCCAATTTTACTTTCACATCGGGTGACAACCCTGGGGGATCCGGCATCGAAAACACGGAATGCCGTACTGATGGAGGTTCGTGGGGACTTTGTCTGAGTCCGGTTGTGCTGACGGCGTTGTCTCATGGTGAGCATACTTTTGAATTGCGCAGTCGTGATCGCGCGGGGAATGTGTCTTCCGTGCCGCAACAGACCTGGACTGTTGATATTTTGCCTCCGGAAATTGCGATCACCAGTCCTTCGGCAGTTCGCGGTGGAACCAATGGTTCGGTGTCCTGGAAATTGACGGAAGAAAACATCGAAGCCGGGGCTGAGTTTATTGTTGAATTTTTCGATGGCTCCGCATGGTCCGAAGCCGGACGGGTCGCTGCGAATGCCGGTGATAACAATGAGCAGACCTACACACTTTCAGGAATTGCGATGCCCTCAGCAGATATCACGACCGCCCGGTACCGGATCTCTGTGACAGACGAGGCGGGGAATGAGACCCGTCAGCTTTCCAAGGTTTTTGCGGTCGAGATGACGTCCCCGGTTTTGCGTGTGCTGGATCTGGTGCTGGCTGAGGGGGCGCCGGTGGTCTTTGTTCCGGATATCAACGTGGCCTTGACGGTGTTTTCGCAAGTGGCTCCGATCAAAGAGATCATGCTTTCAGAAAGTACGCTGTTCACCGGGGCTTCGTGGGTGAATTACACCGGCGCGAAATCGTCTTTTAGACTGAGTGCCCTGGCTGGCGACAAAACGGTTTATGTAAAGGTGCGCAGTACGACGGGGCTGGAAAGTAATGTGGTTTCGGCCATCGTAAACTATCAACCCGAAGCACCCCCTGAACTGAGCTGGACCGGGCCTGCAGAGGGCAATACTCTGGCGCCATCCAGCACTCACAGCCTGTCCTGGAATTGCAGTTCGTCCGGAGTTCTGCCGGCGCTGCCTGTGGGCGAGCTGTCTTATTCGGTAGATGATGGTTTAACCTACCATGTGATCGGCACCAACCTGCCGAATGCACCCTATTCATGGACTGTGCCGGTGACTACTCCTTCGGGGGTCGCTGTGACGACGTCGCTGCCATTGAAATTCAAGGTCAGCTGCAGTTCGCAAAGCGGGGCGATCAGTCAGACCACTTCGGGTTTGTATAACTCGCCGTGGAAAATTCTGGTGGGCGGAAGTGCGTTGAGTGAAAACGTCAACGTGGCCAAAGCGGATCTGGATCGTTCTTTCTTTTACGGGGACAGCAATAATAATTTCTACTATATCAAATCCGGCGCATTGATGAAGATCGACCGTCAGACGGCTTCCGTGAAGCGTGTCTATGGAAGTCTGTCAGAAGAAAAATGCGCCGCCGGCTTCCTGGATGGCGCTCTGCTTTTGGGAATCGACGCCAATGACGTTGCTTATGTGGCGTCAGGTAAATCTGTTTCGTGTTCGGCTTTGCTGCGCATCCGTCTGTCAGACGGGCAGCTTCTTTCCATTCGGACTTTGCCGGAAAGAAAGTACACCAGTGGTATCGAGTACGAACGCCTGGTGCTGGAGCGATATTACATCTATTATGACAACTTTGTTTTCTATTCTTTGGATTTGAGTAATCCGGCCAGCACGCCTCAGAAAATTGTGGGAGTGGCGGGGACTTGCTCCAGTGTCGCGCCAGCCGTGGAAACTGCGGGCGCGGATTTGCCTATACCTTGCAGCAGCTTGAATCAGATGGGGATGATTATTTCTGCGGATCTTTCCAAAATCTGGCTTATTCCCCGCGCCGGAACGGGGACCGGTCCGAGTATGTCTTTGCGAGGCAGCATGGAAGGCGGCTATCGTCTGAAAGAATCCGGCAATCCAAATCTTCCGTTGCAGGCTTCCCAGTGCCAGCCGAACACCTCATCGTCAGACACGGCTTTGCTGGTCTGTTATGGGTCCTCAGAGACGGGGAATCAGGCCATGGTCTTTAATACCGACACTGAAACCTATAAAACCAATGTTGTTCCTGTTGAGCGTGGCAATACCAGCATACGTCTTTTTGTGGGAAGTGCCCGCAGCTCGATGCTGGTTTTCAGTTCCACCAATCAATTGTTTGAATTGAAATACAAAGAGTGGAGCGGCCCGGATGAGGCTTGGACTTATACGGTTGTTGCCGATAATCCGCTGACGACGATCGGCAACAATACCGATGGCAGTCCAGCGGATTTGCGCAAAGTCTTGTTTTCAGAAATCAGCGATCTGCTTTATCGCAACAACACCTTGTATGTGCGTGCACTCAGTCACCTGCGTCGCATCGAATTTGACGGTTCTGGAGTGGCCACCACAATTTCGACGGGTTATAACAACGTGACGATCGCCAACTCCATGGCGACAGCGGGGATCGCCGTCAATGGTGCCGGCACGATTTTGACGGTGGCGGGAGTTTCGGGTGACACCCGTTATATCAACGCCTTGAATCTTGGCTCTTATGATCCCCTGGCGGGAACAATAGCGGCAGCCACGACACCCGTGCGCTATTTGCGGACCAACTCGGGGGCGGCAAGCTTCCCGACGTACAATTCGTCATTTGGCGCGGGGGCGAATGTTCTGGTTTCGAACTATCGTTACCTGATGGATTTTGGTGGTGACGAAAATCTTTACTTCACGGGTACAGAAAACTCTGGTTCGCAGCGCAACCTGATGCTTTTCCGCTCCAATGGCACAACCGTGACCTTTATTGCCGGTGTGATGGGGGACCCTCAGTCGGCCCCGGCAGCGACAGAGCTGGCTCCGGCAACCTTGCAAAGCAGCCCGCTGAAAGATGTGGTGGGATTGCAAAAGGCCAGCGATGGCAATCTTTGGGTTGTCGATGATATGAAACTGAAAAAATTTAAAATCCTGGATGCCACTCCGACTTACTTTGATGTGGTGGATTATGCCTCTTTGGCCGGATACCCGGCGGCAGTGACGCTGTGGACTCATTCCCGTTATGATGAATCGACGGGTTGGATGTATTTTGTTTCTGCGGCATCGGAGTCTCCGACAGGCACGGTGCAGGTGTGGGCGGCTCACGCCACTCTGGGCTGGCGCCAGATTTCGACGGCAGGTTTGAACATGCCGGCGCGATCGGCCTTGGTCAGTGGGGTGAATATGGGTTTAACCCATGTCCGTCTTGAAGTGAGTCCTTTGGGGCTGATGATGCTTGACCGGGTCAATCGCCGGGTTCTGCTGCATGCATTGTTCTAAATAAAAAAGGCAGGATGAACCTGCCTTTTTTATTTCTGTTTTTAATGAACTCTAGAACAGATATCTGCGATAAGCGACACTCGACACCAGGCCCAGACCGGCCATGGTGGTCAGCATGCTGGATCCACCGTAAGACAGCAGCGGTAACGGAACCCCCACGATGGGCAGAAGTCCGATAACCATCCCGATGTTCACGAACATATGCCAGAAGATGTAACAAAGGACTCCGACTGTTAACAAAGCCCCGAACTTGTCGCGGGCGTTGGAGGCAATGCGGATTCCGGTGATGAACAGGAAGCAGAACAAACCCACCACAGCGATCGAGCCGACGAAGCCATGCTCTTCACTTAGAACCGAGTAAATAAAGTCCGTGTGACGTTCTGGCAGGAACTCCAGCTGGGACTGGGTGCCTTTCATAAAGCCTTTTCCAAAGAAGCGGCCGGAACCCACGGCGATTTTTGACTGGATGCTGTTGTAACCGGTACCACGAGGGTCACTGGTCGGGGACAGGAACGTCAAAACGCGGTTTTTCTGATAATCATGCAAAACGAATTTCCAGGCGATGGGAATGGCGATGATTCCCAAGGCAATGATTGTCGCCAGAATGCTTTTGCGGATTTTTGCAAAGATCAGCATGGATCCGCCGATCGCTGCCAGCATCATCGCCGTTCCCAAATCCGGTTGTTCAACAACCAGACCAAATGGAATCAACAGTGCGGTCAGTGGCAGGGCCAGTTCTTTCAAGCCCATGCCCGAACCGTGAGTGCTGCGTGTGGCAAGGATCTTAGCCATCAGCATAATGAGCGCCAACTTCATCGTTTCAGACGGCTGGTAACGGAAGAAGCCCAGATCAATCCAGCGCTGCGCACCCAGGGCAACCTTACCAAAGAAGGTCACATACAAAATCGCGCCCAGATTCAGCACATAGGCAATCAGCGCAATGCGGGTGACGACAGAATAATCCAAAATGGTTACAACCAGGAATACCGTCCAGCCCACGATCAACCACATGATCTGGGAAATGAACAAGGACGCCACGTCCTGAGTTGTCGGGCCATGGGTGGCGCTCCAAAGATTGATCAAACCGATCACATTCAGGGCCAGGATCACGATGATCAGATTGATGTCTAATTTCTTGAAGAGGGTTCTTTCTTCAACATGCAAAGAGGTAAACACTCTTATTCTCCTTCAATTTCCGGTGCGGCTGCCGGAGCTTGCGCGCGTTTGCCACCAGTGGCTTTCAACGCCGCTTCGATCACTTCAGGGTGATATTTCATGAAATAAGCCTCCACAATGTCGCGAACAATCGGTGCCGCCCCGGAACTTCCGTGGCACGAGTGTTCAGCCAATGCAGCGATGGTGATTTCAGGATTGTCTGCCGGAGCAAACGCAATGAACCAACCATGGTGACGCATATGAATCGGACGGCTTTCGCACTTCGCATAGATCTGATCTGCAGAGAAGCCCATGACCTGGGCCGTACCGGTTTTACCGGCCATTTGCACGCCCGGAACTTTATAGCGTTTTGCAGTCCCGCGCTCGCCATTGGCCACGCGTCGCATGCCTTCTTTGACCGTTTTGAACGTTTCTGCAGAGATGTGCACGCCATTTGGCTGCGTCTGTTGCAGATCACGAACCACTTGCGGGAAGTTTTCGCGCAGGACTTTTCCGTCCTGATCGATGATCTTTCTAAGCAGGAATGGTTTTACGACTTTTCCTTCGGTGCCGATCGCGTTGTAAGCAATCGCCATGGAAAGCGGAGTCACGTTCACGAAGCCCTGACCAATCGCCGTGGAAAGATTTTCCCCCGGCTGCCATTCTTCACCGACCGTGGATTTCTTCCAAGCCGAGTTTGGCATGGTTCCGGAAACCTCACGCGCCAGCTCGATACCGGTTTTCTGGCCGATACCCAGCAGACTGATATAGTCGAACATTTTATCAACGCCCAACGCGATACCCATTTTATAGAAGAACACGTTGGAGGATCTTTCCAGGGCTTCAAACACCGTGATGTTACCGTGACCGCCTTTTAAGTGGTCATGATAAGGACGACGGCCGAAATAGAACACACCCGGAGCCGAGACAATCGTTGTCGGGGTGATCACTTTTTCCTGCAAAGCCGGAACTGCCACCAAGGGTTTGAAAGTCGAACCCGGGGCATTGTGATCCTGGATGACTTTGTTGCGCAGTGGTTTGAACGGATCGTTGATCAGTTTCGACCAGGTTTGCGCCGAAATACCGGTGGAAAACTCATTCGGATCAAAAGACGGGGTGCTGACCCACGCCAAAATTTCACCGTTGGTTCGCATGGCTACGACGGCACCGATACGATTCAGGCTCATGAAGGATTTAAAGGCCGCTTCCTGGATATCACGGTCAATCGTCAAAATGGCGTTGTTCCCGTGAACCGGGATCATGTCCTTGATCTGCTCACCGTAAATGTTCGGTGTCTGAGTCACAGTTTCACGCCCGTGGGCATCGACCTGGATGAAGCTGACGCCGTCAGAACCACGGATGTCTCTTTCCAGAGTTTCTTCCAGGCCCGATTTGCCGATGATGTCACCCTGATCAAATTTCAGTGCGCCCTTGTACAGGTCGTTTAGTACCGGCAACTGACGTTTTGAGATCTCACCCACGTAACCAAACAGCTGGGCGCCGTTGTCACGAAGCGGGTAGAAGCGCACGATGGATTCGCGGATTTCAAGCCCCGGAGTGTCCAGACGCATGCGTTTTAGACGGAAAACTTCTTCGCGGCTGAGGTTTTCTTTCAGACGGATCTGTGCAAACGGACCGTTTTGACGGCGGCTTTTCTGAACCTTCAGAACAACCTTGTCCGGCTCCATGCCCAGAACCGGGCCGACGGTTTTTGCCAGCTCATCAAGGCTTTCAATGTACTGCGGGGACAGGATCGCTTCAAAGCCCGGCAGATTTTCCACCAGCACCTTGCCATCACGATCCAGCATCAGTCCGCGCGGAGCAGTGATTTTGTTTTGTTTGATACGGTTTTTTTCCGAGAACTCGCGCAGCTCATTTCCAGAAATGATCTGTAGATACCACAGACGCATCGTGAAGATGGTCAGGGCAAAGCCGATGGCGATATAAAAGATCTTGTACCGGCTCAGGTACTCTTTTGCCTCGTCCGGATTACTGACGTATGTACTCATAGCTCCAACCCTCCGGGCTCATGAACCAGCTCGTCCTGAGTGACCTTGTCGATCTTGGCCAGAAGCCAGTACATCGGGAATGCAAAGGAGGGAGTCAGGATGATTTGTACAAGGCGATCGACAATCTCAAAGCTCGCAGGGTTTTTCTCCAGCACCATCGATCCAAAGAAATAGATCAGGTGATAGGCCACGGCAGAGAATGCACACATAATCGTATAATATCCTGAGCCCGACCAAAAGACGCGACTCTTGATAGTATAGACCAAGGTAAAGAGAATAATGAGGCTGATCCACATCATCTTCAGCGGCATCGCCGTGAATGTGAGCAAAATGAAGCCCATGGCGTAAATCGTGAAGATCGCCGGGAACGGTTTGCGATAAAGGATCATATATACAACCAGATTCAGCCACAGCAGCGGGGATGGAACATTCCCGAAAAGCTGGAACCAGAAGGTTGTCTGGAATCCAGCCAGCAGCATCAGCACCGCCAGGAAAACCAGGAAATTCAAAAGGGCATTCCAGCGGATTTTCACTGTCTGTTCTCCTGAGGTTTAGGAGTCACCGCTGGTTTTGCTGCCGGAGTCGCCGCAGGCTTCACGGCCGGAGTTGCGGCGGGAGTGGCTGCCGGTGTCGCAGCAGGAGTCGCCGCTGCAGCCGGAGCAGAACCGTCTGCCGGAGTTTCCGCCTTTGCGGAAGCTGGCGCGAACTTGTCGCCGAAATCTTCGTTATTGCCCTGAAGCACGATGAAGACCTCTTCCACTTTGTAAGGGTCCACCACCGGGCGCAGGTCGACTTTCAAGGAAACACTGAAGGTCTTCTTTTCAACGGAATCAACCACGGCCACCGGGAAGCCTTTCGGGAAGATGTTGTCCAGGCCGCCGGTCACAACCAGGTCGCCTTCCTGAACGTCTTCGGTTCTTTCCACATATTTCAGCTGCAGGCTGCTGCTGTACTGGGATTTACCCTCGACAATCCCGTGGGCGCGGGTTCTTTGCACGATACCATCCACCACTGCGTAACGGTCGGTGATCAGCATGACGTGGGAAGTGAAGGTGTCCGGTTTGAAGATGTAACCCAGAACCCCGCCGGTGGTGATCACGGCCTGGCCGGCTTTCAGGCCGTCCTGGGTGCCCTTGTTGATGGTGATGGTGTTGTGATCGATCACCAGATCACGGCCGATGACCTGTGCTGCCATCAGGGACATTTTGGTCTGCTCTTTGAACGTCAAAAGGCCGCGCAGGCGGTCGTTTTCGATCAGCAGCTCGTTCATTTTTTCAAGACGCGCCTGAAGTTCATTGTTGGTGCTGGTCAGCTGTTCGCTGTGTTTCTTGATGTTGATAAGATCAAGATACATGGCGGTGGTGCCTTTGACGCCGGAGCTGAAGCCATAGAAGGATTCAGAAACCGCGCTGCCCAGAAGGCTGAAGGGTTTTGCCAGCCAGTTGGATTCTTGCGGGCGCTGCTGCATGTTGATGGAAATCAGTGGCAGAGCCAGGACAATCCCGATCATCACAAGTTTCTTGAGATCAAAGTTGAAGAAATTCAAAGGTCGTTCCTCTTTTTAAAAACCAATCTTAAAAACCATCTCTAAAACCAGCAAAAAGCATCGCGTCGTTCTGCGTATTTTAGCTTCGCTGTATTAATATTTCTCAACGCTAGTAAAAACCGCTAAGGAATACAACAATTTCCCCTTGAATATTTATAAAATTCGTAAGGTAATGAAGCGGTTTGTTTGCAAGCTTGTTTAAGGAAGGAAAAGTTATGAGCGAAAATATGGCAGATAAGATGAAGCGCGGAATCAACGCGAAGAGCGTGACAGCGATGGTGATTTTCGGTGCCATCATTATGGTTTTCGTCTTCTTCGGCATGCCCGAAAGAATGGGCGCGGGCGTTGGCTCCGTGGCTCGCGTGAACAACACTTTGATCTCTCTGGCGGACTTCCAGCAGGAAGAAAACCGCATTCAGCAGTACTACCAAAACCTGTTCGGCAATCAGATGGACTTTGGCTCTCAGCGTCAGCTGCTGCGCCAACAAGCGCTTGAGAATCTGGTGCGCATGGAACTTGTTTCCCAGGCTGCTCAAAAGAACGGCATTTTGGCTACAGACGCGGAAGTTCGCGATTTTATCGTGAAAGACATCCCGTTCTTCCAGCAAAACGGCATGTTCCAGAAAGAGTTCTACATGCGTTATATCGAACAGACCCGCACCACTCCGGCTAACTTTGAAGATAAAGTCCGTAAAGACATCTCCAATGTTCGCACACGTGCATTGTTCGAACTGGCGACTCAGCCAACAGCTGTGGAGCTGAAAAAGATCCAGGATCTGCGCGCGGCTAAGATCAATGTTCTTTTCGTGAAAATTGACTCTGAAGCGGCGACTAAAGCGATGACCAAAGAAAAAGCCGACGCAGCGATCAAGGCTTTGGATGAAGCTTTGGTGAAAGGCGATGAAGCCGCAGTTAACGCACAACTGAAAGAGCTGAAAGCAACTTGGGAAGAAACTGGTTTGGTTGAATTGGGTTCTGAGACTTTCCCGAAAATCACCAGCACAGTGGCGACAGAAGCCGTATTTGAGCTGAGCAAAACCGAGCCGCTGTTGAAGCGTTTGGTTCGTGACGGCAACAGCAAATACGTTCTGAAACTGAAAGAAAGCAAAGTTGAAGAAGTAAAAACAGCTCTGGAGCCAATGTCTGCAGAGATGATGCAAAAACGCCGTGGCGACGGTATGTTCGAAGCTTGGATCAATATGTTCCGTTCCAAGTCTCACGTGACTATGAACACCCAGGCTCTGCAGTTGAACTAATGCTTCAATTCGTAAGAGAGATTCCCATTCGAATCACTTTGCAAGGAGCCCTGTCATCACGACGGGGTTTTTTGTTTCATCTGGCTGCGGGGTTTTCCCCGAAAGGCGGCCGTATTGATCCATTGTCGGGGATGAGCGTGAATTTGATGGACGTGGATCAGTGGCTGGGGGCCTTGACGGCCGAGCTTGAACAGGATCTGTTTGTTTCTAAAAGCGCCAGCCTGAACCATGCCCTGGCTGAAGTGATGGCGGTGGCCCGCCTGAAGCTTGCCGAAAACGCCGAGCAGGCAGAGGCCGTACTGACCAGTCTGACGTTCCGTGAAGAGCGCGGCTGGAGTTTTCAGTGGAACTCGCAGCAATCCCCGGAACAGCAGCGTTTTGTTTATTCTCATTTTCTGGAATTAGTGCCTCAAGGGCAGAGCAGTCGGCTTTTGCGTCTGGATTTTGTCTGGTGCCGGGTTTTTGACTGTGAAGAGGACTATCAGCACGAAGGTTTCCGCTTGCTGAAAGGTCTGAAGTTGTCAGGCCTGGAGGATGTCCTGACACAAATGGCATTGCTTAAAGGCCATAAGCTTTCCTCCGAAAGTCATCTTGAATCAATCCGTGTCAATGTGTTGTCTGAACAAGTTTGTCTGACCATTTAGTCGGGGATAAAGAATCTATTCCGGCATGTGAGTTTTAAAGTAAAGTTCCACCAGACGGTGGAATTCTTCTTTTTGAATGAGTCGATTGAAGACATCAAGGTGAGCTTTGCCTTTGCCGCTGTTTTTGAAGGCCACACCGTATTCATCCATGCGAATGATTTTGGCGTTGATCTGCAGTTTATTCTGATAAGGGCGAAGGTTTTCGCTGCTTTTCATCAGATATTCAAACATGGTGGCGTCAATAAATGCCAAATCCACACGTTTTCTGGCAAGCTTCAGCAGGTTCTGCTCGTCGCTGGAAACATTTTCGATCTGGAACTTTTTCTTTTTCTGCGCCGGCGCCAGAACCCGGGACAATTCATAACCCATCACATTTCCGATTTTATATGGCAGCAGATCCTCCGGCTGGTTCCAGTGGATGGGCTTGTCTTTGCGTTCGGCAAAGCCCCACGGTGTGACGTACATGATTTTTGAAAGCACATAGCCGGTGGTGATGTTTTCTTCGGCGGCGGGAAAAAAGCCCGACACGTCGTCTTTTTGCAGGGCCTGAATTTTGGCGCGCAGGTAAGGGGTGAAGGTGACTTTCAGATCATAGCCGTTCTTTTTAAAAATCTGGCGAAGCGCATGCACGGCGGCCCCTTTTTCCGGCAGCGAGTCGCTCATAAAAGGTGGCGCTTCCATGGTGAGCAGATGAATGACTTTGCCGGCGTTTACCGCAAGACTTGGTGGCGACCACAGACAGACAGCTAATATTAAGAACAATACCATGTGAAACAATGCGACCTCAGTAATCCCCAGTTGTATGAGATGGGGACTTGGAACGCCAATTACCAAAACGCAATAGGAACAATCCTCACAGTAATGCCTTCTCCCCAGTGTTCGTATCCAGTTTGCGAACAGCAAGATGAATCATTTTGGTTTCCGCGCATCATTGCCATGCCTTAATGAAAATCAACCAGAAAGCAGCCGATAATAAAGGCATGAGATGGATCGTTCTTGCAGTTCTTTTTATGACCCCTCCCGCGTGGTCCAAAACTGTGAAGCTGAGCACGGACGATGGCTATGCGCCTTACACCGGACAGAAGCTGTCACGCGGTGGTATGGTGACTGAGATCGTGCAGGAAGTGGTTTCCGGCATGG
This sequence comes from Bdellovibrio bacteriovorus str. Tiberius, assembly GCF_000317895.1. Classification (NCBI taxonomy): domain Bacteria; kingdom Pseudomonadati; phylum Bdellovibrionota; class Bdellovibrionia; order Bdellovibrionales; family Pseudobdellovibrionaceae; genus Bdellovibrio; species Bdellovibrio bacteriovorus. Next base: position 2,518,810 of record NC_019567.1, on the reverse strand, counting down.
GGCACTCGGTGGATTTGACCTGGCTGCCATGGCGGCGCGGTTTTGAAAAAGCCAGACAAGCGCAGTTCGACGGCCTTTTCCCTTATTTGAAAACCGCCGACCGGGAAAAAGAGTTCCTGTTCTCTGAACCTCTTTATGAAATCCGTAACACCGTTTTTTCCTTAAAAGGGGAAAGTGGTTTTTATTCCAGCCTTGAAAGTCTGAAGGGCAAAACCTATTGCCTGCCGCTGGGGTGGGCTCCTGCGACCCATGAGCTGGCGGAGTTGGTGCAGAAAAAACGTGTGAAGGTGTTTGAAGCGCTGAACACGTCCACCTGTGCAAAGATGGTCAATAGCGGGCGCGCGGATTTCTTTGTCACAGATGATGCTCAAGGGGAAGCGGCATTGCGTGAAACCGGGCTTGTGGAAAGCATCAGTCTGACTCCGCACCTGCTGCCGAAAACACAGTTGTATTTTATTATCAGTCGCAGTCACCCAAATGGCGTAGAGTTCGTGAGGAAGTTCAATGAGTCTTTGATGGATCTTAAAAAATCCGGAAGCTATGAGAAAATTGTTCTGCGGCATCTTCGCAGCGAAACACCTGCTGCCAGTGGGTTCCCACACAACAGCGAAAAAAGTCCCTTGAAAAAATCCTATTCAGCGCTTTGATCTTCCATCTATACAGTGACGAAGGTGTCCCGTCCCCAGGGCCGCACTCGGGTGCAGTGTCGATTTCTTGGACACCCCGGGCGGTGCGGCCTTCAATATAAAGCTTCCTCGGCTTTGCACGACTCTTGAAACATCAGTTCCTGAATGCCCTAAATTTTAAGGCGGCGAGGACTTCATATGAAACTAAAAGCATGGCTATTGGGTGGTGCTCTTCTGATGTCGGCTCAGGCGTTTGCCGAGCAGTATTGGGTTCCCGACAATCGTCCGCCAAGATTCTGCCTGCAGAACTTCAATGCTTATGGTCCCGTTTACGCCAAGGGAATCGAAGAACGCACCGGGCGCATGACCGCGCTCTTACAAGGCATCCCCAAGTGTGACGTTGTTCACCTGCAGGAAGTCTGGAATGATTCGCAAATCAATCAAATTGAAAATGACCTGAAAAGACAATACAGCATCAGTGCACCCAATAAAACCGAACGCATCGGTGTGATGTCTTTGTTCATGGGCGATGTGAAGGGCACAGAAACCCATGCCTTTGCGGTTAACAATGAAGGCGGAGTACTGGATACTGTTCGAGAAGCCCTCAATGTGCGTAAAGCCTTCCACGTCGTTAAGTCCGGATTCTTTGGCATCGACGAGGATTTTTATTTTATTAATACTCATTTGCACCCGACGTCCGAAGCCGTGCGCCTGACTCAAGTTCTGGATCTGTTGCGCTGGCGCATGGATCATCAGGATCTGAAGATGCTTTTGTCCGGGGATTTCAATGCCAATGTCGACAGTGTCGAGCGCGGTTTTGTGATGGCGACTCTGGCTACACGAGACGCCATGGAAGATGCCATGGGCGGATACCCCAAAAAAGGCTATTGCACTTACTGCGCAAGAAACCCGCTGGGCTGGTTGTTCAGCGATCAGGTTTTTGATTATATCTTCTATTCTAACGTGGGTCAGTCCGGCACGACGCTTCAGGTGGTGGACGGGCAGGTGAATATGCAGGGGACTCCACGCCGACCGTTGTCTGATCATTATGGTGTGCGTGTGCAGTTCTCAGTGGATCCGAAAACTTCTGAAACCAATGCGCTGGGTATCGAGCTTCGCAGGTCTTATGCCCTGGACAACTTTGCCAAAGCCGAAAAGATTCTGGCGGCGGCCAAAGAGCCCGAGTTCAAACCATACCTTGAGGCTTTGCGCAAAATGACAGAACAGCTGCAGACCAAGTCCGGCGCGTTCTGGAACTATTTCTCAAGCTTCCGTTAATTCAAGCCTGACTTTGTTGGTGGCAGTTTCGAAATGCGCGCGTTGATCTTTTCAAGATCGCGCGCCAGTTTTGATTTGTGGGAAATCCCAAAGACCCCGAATTCCTCTGTGATCGGCGGACCAATGCGTTTGAAAGTCTTCAGCGGAATGCCTTCGCTTTTGGCGTAAAATTCCAGCACCTGGGTGTTGCAGATAAACAGACTGATATCGCCGGATAAAAGTTTGCGCATTCCCTGAATCACGTCCTGCACTTCAACTTTTTTGGCCAGCGGGGACTTCAGGTAACTTCCGAAGGGCTCGGCGTATTCATAGCCCAGCACGAAACCCAGGTTGTGATTGCGCAGCTCTTCGGTGGTTTTCCAGTTCAGCTGGCTCAGATACTGGCTGGAGGCCAGCGTCCATACGGCCTCTTCGGAAGGGAAGATTTTTTTGGTGAAGAGCAGATAGTCTTTTTTGGGATCAATCTGCATCGGTCCGATAACGTCGACGCTGCCTTGTTCGGCGGCTTTTAAAGCGCGCTTCCACGGGATGATGCGGACTTCGATGTCTTTGCGGGGAATTTCCAGAACTTTTTCCAGGGCCTCAAGGGCCAGGCCTTTGGCTTCGCCATTTTCTTCATAGATGAACGGCGGATAGGGATCTGAGGCGAAGATGATTTTCTTGGCCTCGGCCCAGGGGGAAAAAAGAAATAAAACCAGCATCAGCAATGGCATTGGATTTCCCTTTTCCCTGATTGTCTAATCCAAATGCTTTGGAGTAAAGGCTTCGGGGAAGATTTCCGGGAACTGGAAGGTCTTGATTTTGCCTTGCAGGTTCGCGGTGTGAATCATGGTGTGTTCATTGGCAAATTCTGCGATCACCTGACGGCAGAATCCGCACGGTGGCCATGGTTTTTCAGCATCGCTGACAACCAGCACTTCCTTGATCAGCTTGTGTGCGCCTTCGCTGACGGCTTTAAAGATGGCCACGCGTTCAGCACACACGGTGCCGCCGTAAGAGGCGTTTTCAACATTACAGCCATTGAAAATCTGACCATCGCTCATCAGTACTGCTGCGCCAATCAAGGCGTCGGAATAAGGGGCGTGGGCTTTTTTCTGTGCCTTGCAGGCGGCTTCAAATAGTTTTTTCTGTGTATCGTTCATAGGTTTGCATTCTCTAATATTTTGCCAAGTTCGATCAAGGGCAAACCTTGAATCGCGGTGAAATCCTGGCTTTCAATTTTATCAAACAGCATGATGCCGTGTTTTTCAATTTTATAGCTGCCGGCGCAATCAATCGGATTGTCCAGATGCACATAGCGTTCAATCTGGGCGCGGGTCATTTTTTTCATGTGCATGCGGGTGATGTCGGTGTAGGCGATTTTCTTGTCGCCGTCATACACGCAGATTGCCGTGATCAGGTCGTGGGTTTTTCCCTGCATGGACATAAGCTGCTCCACCGCGTTTTCTGCCGTGTGGGCCTTGCCGATAATGCGGCCTTCGAAGGACACCAGTTGGTCTCCGCCAATGACGACTTTGCCGGCGGCTTTAAGGCTTGCGGCTTTCAGGTCCGCCAGTTTTTCAGCCAGGGCCTGGGGGGGCAGGGACGGGTCTTTTTCTTTTTCTTCGTCAATCAAAGGCGCTTGGGCCGAATAGCTGTAAGCCAATCGAGAAAGAAGCTCTTGGCGGTATTTGGACGTGCTTGCGAGGATCAGTTGCTTTTGTGACATAGGGGCTCAATATATCGCTTCTTATCGAGGGCGACACTCTTTTCGGGCTCTGCCTTGCGGTGCTTCAAAGGCCCCTGGGCAGTACCTGTCTGAAAAAGCTTCGCTGGGTGGTAAAAGTGAGAGCCATTTACAGGAAATTGCGATAAGACCAGCAGTGAATTGGATATAAATTTATGACGAAACAATCTCTTCCTGACGTAGCCAAAGAAACCCATTCTGAACGTTTTGCCCCGATCGACTGGGTCGGCATGGGCGCTATCGAACTGCCGGTGATGCTGAAGCAGACCGATGGGGTTTACCGCATTCCCGCGCGCGTGGATGCGAAAGTCAGCCTTGATAAAAAACCCTCCCGTGGCATCCACATGTCACGCCTGTATCTTTTGTCCCAGGAGCTTCTGACCAGGTCTGAACTTTCTTTGGGCCTTCTGGGCAATGTAACGACGGAATTCCTGCGCACGCACGAAGACCTTTCCACCAAAGCTTTGGTTCAGGTTCAGTTTGAAGCGCCTCTGATTCGCAAAGCTTTGAAAAGTGCGAATCAGGCATGGCGCTCGTATCCGGTGATCACTTCGGCTTTCAACGAAGAAGGGCAGATCAGTTACTTCGTTGAAGTGGTGGTGACTTATTCCAGCACTTGTCCCGCGTCGGCGGCCTTGTCCCGTCAGCTGATTCAGGATGGTTTCAAACAGAATTTCTCGACTGACAAACCTTTGGATTTCGATGTGGTTCATTCCTGGTTGGGAACTCCGCAAGGGATCGTGGCGACTCCGCACGCGCAACGCAGTTTTGCCCGCGTGAAAGCGGAAGTCGGGGCGAACTACAACTATGGCGATCTGATCGACATCGTTGAAGAGGCTTTGCAGACCGCCGTTCAAGGCGCAGTGAAACGCGAGGACGAGCAGGAGTTCGCACTTCGTAACGGCCAGAACCTGATGTTCTGTGAAGATGCCGCTCGCCGTGTGAAGGAAGCTTTGGATGCCAAGGCGGATGTTTTGGACTATGTGGCTGAATTCAGCCATGTTGAGAGCCTGCACCCTCACAATGCCGTTTCTCATATCTCTAAGGGCTTGAAACTACGTAGTTTTTAGTCCTCCAGTGTCAACTTACTGGAAACCAACTGAAAATGATTCTTAATAATGTGGACATCTCCAGGGGCTTCCCCTATAAAGAAGCCCTGAGGTGACCATGGGTAAAGACGCAGTTCCATTTCTTCCAAGACAGCATGATGACGACATCGTCGTACACGCCGATCAATTCGACGAAGCCGAATTGAAGCGCATCATCCGCGCCTTGAATCTGAAGGTCACCAGCCAGCGTATGGCGATCCTGAAAGCCCTGCATGAAGGCCGTCGTCACGTCACCGCTCAAGAGCTTTATGAAAAACTGAACAAAGAACATCCGGATATTGGTTTCGCTACTGTCTATCGTTTCCTAAGAACCCTGACTGAAGGCACTTTTGTGACGGAAGTCCGCATGGGTGGTTTGCCAGCTCGTTACGAGCTGACTCCAAAAGGTCACCACGATCACTTGACGTGCGTGAAGTGCGGTAAGATCTGTGAGTTCGAGAATAAAGCCATCGAAGGACTTCAAGAGAAGGTGGCGAATCAGTTTGGATTCAAACTGACTCATCACATCCTGGAGTTGTATGGTGTTTGCCCGTCCTGCCAAGCCAAGAATCTTTAAAGGCGACCGTTGAAAAAGGCCCATCTGACTTCGTTGTCGGGCCTTTCGCTGCTCTCCGACGTGCTTGAAGCACGCCTCCGTTTCGCGAAAAACCCTCCGCCTTGCATCTGGACCTTTTTGAACGGTCTTCGCTCCCGGTATTTTTGGGGACGGGGATCGGGGAATGGCTGCGCTTTGCGGCCGCCCGGATCGCTCGGCTTCGCCATCGCTTGCTTTTGGTCGGGGTCAGGACGTTCAAAAAGGTTCAGCGGCGAGGCGGAGAGTCTCAGCTGTAGCGGAAGCGTACTTAATGTACGCTGGAGTGGAAGATGAGGCTCGACAACGAAGACGAAGGGCCTTTTTCAACGTCCTGTTAAGTCTTGAATTGGAACGGCCGATAAACTCTTTATGAAGTTGGCTATGAAACGGTGGGGAGTTTTCCTGCTGATTCCTCTTATTTTGGGTGTGAGCAGTGGCGGGGTTGTTGAACTCGAAGGCTACTTTAATGCTCGTTACTCGGCTAACTTTTTGAAATCCACTCGTAACGTCAAGTTTGTCATGCCTCCGGGGACGCGGGGGAAAATTGAAGAAACAAAACAGTTTGGTTCAGGTAATTATGGCCTGAAGGTGGAAGTGCTTTCCGGCAAGCATAAGGGAGAGAAGGTTTGGGTATACTACAAACCAGCAAATCCCGGGATGAAGCTTTTTGAAAATTCTGAGGCTGCTGGCGAAGCTTTGGCATCTGCTGAAGTTGAAAAGTCCAAGTCGGTCGAGACTACACGCAAGACTGAGGCTTTGCGTGTTCCTGCGGCGGCTGAAAAGGCCGAAGAAAAACAGGCTGTTCAAGAGCTGAATCAGCAGATTCGTGATGCCAATAAAAAAGTTCAAGAGACCAAGCCTTGTGATGGCTGTGAAGTGGTCAAAGAACAAGCCCGCGATACGGTGCCGAATGATTCTGCGAAAGTTGTCAGCACTTTTGCGCCGAGGGCTTCTTCGGATGCGCCGGTGTTGCGTTCTCCGACTCGCACGGTGAATCCGTTTGGGATTCGTCCGACTCGTTGTCGCACCGTGGGTACTTATGACAGTTGTGTTTTTGAAGGGGACAGTTCCGAGGGGAAATTCAAACTTCGAAATATGGGTCCCAACAAAGTTGTTTCCAAGGGTGACTACCGCATTCGTGAATGGTCTTTCGAATACGAAGCAGGGGCTCGTCAGGATATTGGAATCAGTATCAGTGATTCTCCAAATTCGACGGTCAGTCACACGCAGGAAAGTTACATCATGCTGTTCCCGCGTAAAACCCTGCCGCATATTCGTGTGGAAGGAAATCGTCAGATCGTGACCCTGCCCACTGGGGAAACGGTGACCTACAATGCTCAAACCCGTGAAGTCATCGGGGGTGCCTTTTCTGAAGACGGTCCCATGACTGGCGGAGGCAAAATTCTGGCGCCTGCCAAGGTTTCTTACCGCGGTAACGGCGTCATGGTCCGGGTCGATCGTCGAGGTGAAGAACCACGTCTGCTGGCAAACGGCACGGCGACGGTGACCAAACAAGGCAAATCCTGCAAAGTCCCTGTGCGCGATCTGTGGCCGAATCAGGCTCAGAACTCTCCCGTGCACTTCAAATACTTCTCCGATTCGGATTTCGATACATATCTTAAAAGAAAATGCGGCTTCGGCCTTTAAGAGGTGCCTGGTTGTTTTTTCTGGCTAAGGCGCGTTTAACGCTGCATTGCCAGAAAAAACAACCAGGCACCTTTCCTTTTTACGAGGGGCGTTTTAGACTTTGGAGTTATGTCGCATGCTGAAGATGGAATCGTAGTTAAGGGTGCAAAAGAGCATAATCTGAAGAATGTCAGTGTGACTATTCCGCGCAATAAGATCACCGTATTTACGGGGTTGAGTGGCAGCGGGAAGTCGTCGCTGGCGTTTGATACCGTGTATGCTGAAGGTCAGCGTCGTTATGTGGAAAGTCTTTCTGCTTACGCGCGCAACTTCCTTGAACAGCTTAAAAAACCGGAAGTCGATTCCATCACCGGGCTTTCTCCGGCCATAGCGATTGACCAAAAATCTGTCAGCACCAATCCGCGCTCCACAGTGGGCACGGTGACCGAGATCTATGATTATCTTCGTTTGCTTTTTGCGAAGCTGGGGATTCCCGAGTGTCCGACTCACCACATTCCGGTCAGCAGCCAGACCCCGCAGCAGATCATTGAAGAGGTCTTTAAAAAAGGTGTCGGCACCAAGTTCTTTGTTCTGGCGCCGATGGCTTCCGGTAAAAAGGGTGAGTTCCTGGCGGAATTCCAACGCTGGGCTAAAAAAGGATTCGTGAAAGCCAAAGTCGACGGCAAGATGATTGAACTCGACAAGGCCACAAAACTTGCCAAGACCAAAACGCACGATATTGATCTGGTCGTGGATCAGTTGATTCTGAAGGATTCACTGAAGCTGCGCCTTTCTGAAAGCATCAATACGGCGCTTAGCATGGCCAACGGCCGCGTGATCATTGAAACCCTGGACGGCGAGCGCACGAACTATTCTTTGCACTCGGCGTGTCCAGAGTGTGGTTACAGTTTCCCCGAGATTGAACCTCGTTTGTTCAGTTTCAACAATCCGCGCGGGGCTTGCCCGACGTGCCATGGGTTGGGCACGATCGATCTGGAGGAAGAAGAGCAGTTCTCTGACGGCGAAGTCGGCGGCAAGAAACTGGATAAAGTCGTCTACAAATACAAAGGCAAAAAAACTTCGGACGATGAGGACGAAGAGGGCGAAGAGATGGTTCTGAACGACTGTCCGGATTGCCACGGCGCTCGTTTAAAAAATGAAGCTCTGAATATCCGTCTGGGTGGCAAAACCATTGCCGAGCTTTCCGACCTCGGTGCGATCGAACTGCGCGACTGGGTTGCCAAACTTCAATGGAAATCCAAAGATCAGCTGATTGCTGAAAAAATTGTAAAACAAATTCTGGCGCGTCTGGATTATCTGATTCGCGTGGGCACCGGGTATCTTTCGCTCAGTCGTCCTTCGCGCACCCTGTCCGGTGGCGAAGCCCAGCGCATTCGTCTGGCGACCCAAGTGGGATCATCCTTGATTGGCTGTCTGTATGTCATGGATGAACCAAGCATCGGCTTGCATCCGCGCGATCATCATAGACTTCTTGATATCATCGGCGAACTGAAAGAGCGTGGGAACACCATCTTGTTGGTCGAACACGACGAAGACACCATCCGTTATGCTGACTTCGTGGTCGATCTGGGACCTCGTGCCGGGGTTCTGGGTGGCGAGATGATGGCGCAAGGGACTCCGGATGAGCTGGCGGCCAACCCGAATTCTTTGACCGGAAAATATCTGAACGGTGAAATGCGCATTCCGATCCCGAAAGAACGCCGTAAAGGCAACGGGCAGGTTGTGCGTTTGACCGGAGCCACCGGGAACAACCTGCAAAACGTCGATCTGGAAATCCCACTGGGGACTTTCACCACCGTGACCGGAGTTTCGGGTTCTGGAAAAAGCACCCTGATCATCGATACACTTTACAAGATTTTAGCGCAGCACTTTTATAAGGCTTTGGCGCAACCTTCGCCTTACAAGAAAATTGAAGGCCTGGATAAGATCGACAAGGTCATCGATATCAATCAAAGACCGATCGGGCGCACACCGCGCTCGACACCGGCAACCTATGTCGGATTGTTCCCGATGATTAGGGATTTATTCGCGAATCTGCCGGATTCGAAACTGCGCGGTTACGAGCCGGGGCGTTTCAGTTTTAACGTCAAGGGTGGGCGCTGTGAAACCTGTATGGGCCACGGGCAGATCCGTATGGAGATGCACTTCTTAAGTGACGTCTTCGTGACCTGCGACACCTGTCAGGGCCGTCGTTACAACCGCGAGACTTTGAATATCAAGTACAAATCCAAATCCATCGCGGACGTTCTGGAAATGAGCGTGGGCGAGGCCTTGGAATTCTTCCGCAACCACACTCAGATTTACCGCAAGCTTGAAACCCTGCACCGGGTGGGGCTTGATTACATGACCCTGGGGCAAAGCTCGACAACCCTGTCGGGTGGTGAAGCCCAGCGCGTGAAGCTTTCCAAAGAGCTTTCCCGCCGTGGCACCGGTAAGACGCTTTACATTTTGGACGAACCGACCACGGGTTTGCATTTCGATGACGTCCGCAAACTGGTCGAACTGATTCAGGAACTGGCTGATCAAGGGAACACCGTGCTGGTCATTGAGCACAACATGGAAGTCGTCAAATCGTCGGACTATGTGATTGATCTGGGGCCGGACGGCGGCAAAGGTGGAGGTCAGATCGTGGCCGCCGGAACACCTGAAAAAGTGGCCAAGGTCACTGCCAGTGAAACGGGCAAATTCCTGAAGCCCTTATTAAAATAAAGCTTTAAAAAGACCCGGCTAAAACCGGGTCTTTTGACATCCTGTGTCCCCCGAAGCGGTCCTTGATTCTTTGGGCTGAATCGGTGAAATCTGTGGGAATGAAATACTTTACAGGTTCCTTTGTCTTTACCTTCTTTGGTTTGATCGCCTCGTACTTTGTGGGTCATTTTTATGGCGGCACAGTCGCGGCGGGTTTTCAGGCTTTGTTTATCGCTACGATTCTGGCGATTCTTGAAATCTCTTTGTCTTTCGATAATGCCATCGTGAATGCCGTGGTTTTGAAAGAGATGACTCCGGTTTGGCGTCATCGCTTCCTGACGTGGGGTATGTTGATCGCGGTCTTCGGGATGCGTTTGGTGTTCCCGTTGTTGATCGTGACCTTCATGGCTGACGTCAACCCTTGGGAAGCTCTGGTGATCGCGGCGACCAAGCCGGATGATTACGCCAAGATGATGCTGGATGCTCACTTGCAAGTGGCCGCCTTCGGTGGAAGCTTCCTGTTGATGGTGGCACTGAAGTACTTCTATGACGGCAGCAAAGATCTGCACTGGATCCCGTTCATCGAAAAGCCAACTCGCTACATCGGCAGCAAAGTGGAAGCGATCGAAGTGTGCTTGACCTTGATCATTCTGATCCTGATCACGCACTTCCTGAAAAGCCACGAGCAGCTTCCGTTCCTGATGGCCGGTATGGCGGGCCTGATCACTTATGTGATCGTGGATGGCATCGGTTCGTGGTTGGAAGCGTCTGATGATCAAATCAAAGACGTGCACAAAGCCAGCGCCGGTATGTTCCTGTATCTGGAAGTTCTGGATGCGTCCTTCAGCTTTGACGGTGTTGTGGGCGCGTTTGCGATCACGCACAATCTGTTCATTATCATGATCGGTCTAAGCATCGGGGCGTTCTTCGTGCGTAGCTTGACTATCATGTTCGTGGAAAAAGAAGCCCTGACCAAGTTCGCGTTCCTGGAGCACGGGGCCTTCTATGCGATTGGTTTGCTGGCGATGATCATGCTGGCGGATCCGTTCCTGCATATCCCAGAGTGGTTCACCGGTTTGAGCGGTGGGGTGATCATCCTGACATCCTTCATCTGGTCCCTGAAAAAGGGCGATGTTCAAGCTTCCCACTAAAAATAAAAAGCCTGCTTCAAAGAGCAGGCTTTTTTTAGGTCTTCGGGCTTTCGGTTTTGCTCGCGGTGTCCGTCAGGATCTGCAGAACCGAGGCAATCATAATTATCACCGCCCCCGAAATCTGGAACCAGCTCAGTCGCTCGCTTAAAATTATAAACCCGAAAAGCGCCGCAAACGGGGATTCCAGCAAAAACAGCATGCTTGCAGTGGAATCTGAAAGCACCTTCTGCGTGCGTATCTGCAGGTAAAAGGCGATGATGCTGGACCCAAGGCCCAGACACAGAATCCCCAGAAGCGGTTTTGTGTCTGAAAAATGCCAGCTGATTTGTTCCTGTGTGAACAGCAACGGAGTCAGTGCCAGCAGGCACCACGCCGACTGGAAATTGTTGAAACGAAACGCGTTGCCGACTTTGTTTGAAATCTTTCCGATATAGATAATATGAAAAGCCGCAAACACCGAACAGCCCAGCGTCCACAGGTCGCCCGAATTGATTCCGGAAAGATTGGCATCGACCAGAATGAAAGTTCCCAGTAAGGCCAGGGCGGTCAGTGCATAGTTCTTCCAGTTGCCGGAAGATTTAAAGAACCACGCATTGAACAGCGGCACCAAAATCACATACAGACTGGTCAGAAATCCGCTCTTGGTGGCGGTGGTGTATTTCAATCCGATGGTTTGCAAAAGCAGCATGCCGCCCAGAAGAAGGCCGGCGGGCAGGGCGCGAAAGATTTCCTCACGCAAGCTGGTGAAGTTCGGGCCTTTGATGATCAGGTATAAAAATTCGCCGATGACAGAGGCGATGACAAAGCGGAAGAACAGGGTCTCTACCGGAGTGAAGGCCTCCAGAGCCCAGACGGTGGCGACAAAGCCGAAGCCCCAAAGGACTCCGGCGAAGATCAGCTCCAGAGCCGCGCGATTTTTAGTCAAACGCCTCGGCCCAGATTTTTGTTTTATCAAAGCCGTCGACTTCCAGAAGCTGGTGTTTCACGTCTTTGATCATGCCGCCGTTACCGCAAAGGTAGAACGTCGTCGGAATGTTTTTGTAATCAAATTCAGAGATAAAGTTCTGAACATAGCCTTTTTTGCCTTTCCAGTCGTCTTGTGGACGGCTCAGGACAAATTCAAACTTGAAGTCAGGCAATGCATTTTGCAGCTCTTCGATCTCTTTTTGGTAGTACATGTCCTTTTCGGTGCGCACACCAAACAGCATGCGGTAACGAAGGTTCGGGTACTGCTCTTTTTTGGAAAGCAGATAGCACAAGTGTTGGGACAAGCCGGTACCCGTGTTCAGGAAGACGATTTGCTCCGTTGGAGGCTCTTGGAAGAAGACTTTACCGAACGGGCCGGTGAAGTTCAGAAGCTCGCCGCCTTTGAGTTGCCAAACGAAAGTCGAGGCTAAGCCGTTTTCTACGAATTTGAAAAGCAGTCGGAATCCATTTTTGGTGCGGTCATCAGATGCGATAGAGTAAGCACGCAAAGCGGGCTTTGCCTCGCCCTGAGGCACGTGAAGCATGACGAACTGGCCCGCTTTAAAGCCGAATTCATTCGGAGTTTCCGTCTTCAGGACCAATTCACGCACCGTTGGGGTGTGGTCGATGATTTCTTCAACTCTCATGTGATAGATAGTACGAGCGGCAGACATAAGGCTCCTTCATAATCGGTCCCGTCTTCATAAACCGAAAAACCCAGACAGTCCAATATTTTAGCTTGTTACAAAACCTCGCATTCAATAAAATTGAAGCACAGCAGTGAGGTATATATCGTGAATAGTGCGCAGCATCTTGTATTGTCCGTATTATTGTCTTTTGCGTCCTTTGCACACGCTCAAACGCCAGAGGGAACACCCGCAGCGGCGCCAAATCCGGCCCCGGCGGAAGCCACTGAGTCTACGGAAGAAATTCCGGCGCCTCAACGCTCCTTGCTAAAGACAGCGGCGACTCGTGATTTCAATAAGCCCCTTTATTTCGATCAGCTGGATAATGGCGTGATCCTGCCTCCCTTGGAGATGGAATACGACCTGAGCGCTGCTGGCGGGAAAAATCTGAAAATCGGGAACGTGCAACTGAACGAGAAGAACTTCTTCTTCGCCCTTTTGCCACTGGGTAAAACTCACTCACAAATCAATCAGATCCTTGGCAGCGGTGAAGCCGGTAAAGTGGCTTTGGTGATGGCATGGCCTGAAAAACTGATGAGCCACGGAACAATCGAGATGATCTCTCGTACTGGAACTGTGCTTTGGAGTTATTCCTTCACAGAAGCGGATCGCACCCAATGGCAAAAACAACTGGATACGTGGAGAAAAGAACTGGTTGCGAAAGGTGTTCCGTCAAAAGACGTGGTTCGCTCCGGCATCTTCGGTTCTCAGTTTGCGATCAGTGATGCTGAATCTGCGAAGGCTCCATTCTGGGGTCAGAAGGAATCTTTCCGCTTCTGTCTGACTCAGACGGATGGTCGTAATTCCACGAAAATGTGTTCTCAGCGTTACGGTTCCAAATCCAGCGGTAAGACGGTGGTGATGGGGAAAGTGCGTGCGGATGCGGTGACTCCGCGAGTGCTGGTGAATAACGAAGAGGCGGCATTGAAGAATTCCGTTCCCGTGGCGGCGGACATGCCAAGTTCTTTCTTTGCAGAATTGGGAACCGGCGAGTCCTATGAATTTGTGACTTTGCCAAACAAGCTGGAGCTGATGGACATTTCTGACACCAAGAAGCCGGGTGTTTTAAGAATTGTCGGCTATGACACGCGCCCGGTGGGACGTTCAGTCATTTTGAATCCGGATCAGTACAGTTCCTTCACCAAGATGCTGGGCTTTGAATCCACGATTGGTGATCCACGTAAATTCTGGGCGGCCGCGATCAAGAAAGACGATCCAAAAATTTATCTGCCAGGCCAGGGCGGCGGTATCTTTAAACAGAAATTCGAACTGTCGGAAATCCCGCGCACTCAGTCCCGTGTTTACCTGAGCAAAAGAACTCCGACCGGTACATACATCGATGGTATCAAGCTGGAAGGTCGCAAACAGCCGGTGGCTCAAGTGTCTTCCGAGCAGAATTCCGTGAAGGAAAATTCTCAGGATCCAGCGTCTTTCGTGTGGGACTTCAAAGCGACCGAGCGTGGTCAGATCAATCGTTCTTACTTGAATGTGGATATCGACGGCAAGACGTACAAGTCTTACTATGAAATCTATAAAGGTTATCCGCGCGAGCTTTCCGGTCGTTTCACGGCGGTTCAGGCTTCCGGTGAATTCATCTTTATGGGTGAAGTGGCCTACAATCAGTGGTTCGAGGATCTGTTCGGCTGGACCAACTATTGGTTGTCCCGTCAGCGCTGGGGCTTCAGTGCGAAGTACTTCCAGTCTTTCAATCAGTTGAAAGTCGATGCTGCGGGCAACACGGCTCCGCTCAGTGTGATGACTGTCGACTTGAAATACCGTGCAACACCAGGTCTGTGGGGGCGTGATGAATCTGTTGGTGCGATGGTGTCCTATCAGAGCGTGACCTTCGATCAACTGAAGGCGCCGATGCTGGGGGTGGGGGCCTTCTGGGCGCGCTCTATGCCGAAGGTGTTTGATGACTTCTTCAATATCCTGCCATTCATGCGTTATCCAAAATGGGTGGACATGGAATTCATTTACTATGTCAGCTCGATGGATTCCAACGTGACTCTGAATGCGCCAATGTCTCTGAACTTCCACGGTAAGGTGTTGTGGTCCGAGAGATACTTCGGGGAGGCAGGTTTCGGGATGAAACGTTACGGATTCACTGATGGGTCTGTAAATCAGAAAGCCGAACTGAACACGTTCTACGGAACCGTAGGTCTCGGAATCAACTTCTAAGCTGTTGAATTATAAAATCAAAGTGCGAAAGGAAGGCCCCCAAAGCCTTCCTTTTTTTATTCTTTTCATGCGAAGCTTCGTCCCCCAATACTCATTTTTTAAGTAATTACTTGATTACTTATGCAGATTCCGTTAGTTTGGCTTTTAGATAAGTAAGTAATCGCGTACATACATAAGTGAGCTTTTGTTGATATTTGATCAACAATTACAGATAGATACTTCGGAGTCCAAACTCACAGGGTGTTTCGCGATATGCGGAGTTTCCCATGAAAGCCCTCGTTACCGTCCTTTTAACCCTTCTATTTGCCGCACAAGGAATTGCGGCAGACACGTCAACACCACCAGCACGCACGGCAGGTGAGTACGCTCTGAATTTCGGTGCCGTCTATGTGGCACAGTGGAGCGTGTATCTGATCACGCAGGAAAAGACCGTCGCCGATCACGGTTCCTGGGACAATTTCACCAGCTATCCGTTCAAGCCTGAATTTGATAAAGACAGCTTTGACTACAACATCTTCAAACACGCCTTGGCCGGGCAGTATTATTATCTTTTCTATCGCTATCGTGGTTATACCGAAACTGAAGCCTTTGTCTGGACATTCCTTTCTTCGCTGGCTTTCGAGTTTGCGGTGGAAACCTACACCGAGCCTCCAAGCATTCAGGATATCTATCAGACGCCGGTCTTTGGAACTCTTGTGGGGATGGGCTTTGAACGCTTAAGCCATCATCTGCGCGGGCAGGATTCGGCGTGGATGCGCGCTTTGGGCTACGCTCTGAATCCTTTCACCTTGTTGCCAAACTATCCGCAGGAACTGGCGGCGATGCCAAATGTGGGAACGGACTCCCTGGGACTGAATGTGTCCTGGAGGTATTGATATGAAAGAATCACTGTCTGTATTTTTGCTTTCAATGCTGCTGTCGGTGAGTGCCCTGGCGACAGATTTTGAGACCGACAATTGGAGCGACGGTCTGCATCTGCTGGCCGGTGGTGGATTCAATTCTGCTTTGTACACCTCTGATGACGACCATTCCGATGGCGGCGTGGGCGTGAATCTGAAGACCGACCTGCTTTATGTCTTTCATCCCGAATGGGCCGTGGAATGGAGTGCCAGTGTGAAATTCAACCGCATGGAGGACAGTTTCCTTTTATGGGACACACTGCTGACCATGGGGATTCGCACTCAGTTGCCAAAGATTTATCCCGAAATGGAAGGGACGCCTTATGCAAGGCTCTTTGTGGGGCGGGCTCCGACAGTTTTATTTCTGAATGGCGAAACTCCAAAAGGCGTTTCTGATCCCAGCACCAGTCGCATTCATTTCGACGGGCCGGTTGTGGGGTTGGGCTGGGGTATTTTGAAAAAGAATTCGAAAGGACAAGTGTGGTTCACAGAAATCGCTGCCACCGCCCAGACCCTGGAAAGTGAAGAGGACGTGATGATGGACGGTGAAGTGCCCCTGGTCCTTTCCCGCAACCAGGTCACTAACAACGCACGCATTTACAGTATCGCCGTCACCTTCGGGATTTTGGCCTTTTAAGGCAGGTGTGTGATGTGGGAACAAATCGATCATCAGATATTTTTATTCATCAACAGCACTACTGCCAATCCGCTGTTTGATGTGTTTTTTCCATGGTGGACGGACTTTCAGAAATCCCCGTGGTTCCTGTTTATGGTGCTGCCGACTATTCTATTCTGGTTGTTCACGCGAACCCGCGTGAAAGGTGTGTTGGTCGTGGTTTCGGCCACGCTGGTGGCAAGTGTTGCTGATGTCCTTTCCGGAGATCTGATCAAACCCCTGTTTCAACGGGCAAGGCCGTTTCGCTCTGATATCGCCGATCTGGTGATGCTACGCGGGCCACAGCAGGGTGGGTTTTCTTTCCCTTCCAGTCACGCCGTGGATGCCTTTGCATTGGTTGCTTTCATTGCAGTGTTTTATCCCAAAGCAAGAATCCCTCTGCTGGCACTGGCGTCGTTAACAGCTTATTCCCGCGTGTATTGTGGGGTGCACTTCCCGGCAGACGTTGCCGTCGGGGCGCTTCTTGGCGGTCTTCTGGGGGCCGTGCTGGCGCTTATCGCAAAGCAGATCCTGATGAAATGGCAAAGGGGTCCGTCATGAAAAGCCTTGTTGTCGCTTTCTTGTTCGCCTTTTCTGCGGCAGCTCAGGCTGAAGAAAATACTTTTTCGTGGCTTTGGCATCAGGAACTAAAACCCACCATCACAAATTCCTTCGACAGTGGGGGACAGCTGATTTTGCTGGTGGGCACGGCTGCCACGGTGACGGCACGCCAGTACGATCAAACGGTTTATAAAAACAATCTTAATCCCGACAAGCTGATCATGGATAAAGACACCGCCGATATCGGGGCGTATCTGGGAAGTGGTGGCCCGGGGATCGCCATTGCGCTAGCGCAACTGTGGCTGGATCCGCAAAATGGCCTGGCTCATAGCATGGCTCTGGCCCTCACAGCGGCCAGTCACATCACCATGGCCTCTGTCATAGGCCGCGAACGCCCCAGCGGACGAGATTATCTGTCGTTCCCGTCGGGGCACGCATCCTCTTCCTATGCCACGGCCACATCGCTGGCCTACGCGTACGGCTACAAGATCGGCATTCCGGCCTTTGCCTTGGCAACCTTCGTGGCTGCTTCCCGGGTCAGTGAAAACATCCATTGGACCAGCGATGTGGTGGCGGGTGCCGCCTTGGGCATTTATTGGGGCCGCGCCAGCGCCCTGAACACCGGAAAGAGCGACTATAATATAGTCCCCGTCGTCGGGGGCGGAGTCGTGGGTCTCAGCTTCAGTCGCGAGTTTTAGCCCAGATGTCCTACGTTTTAGGGCACCTGTTCAGGTCTTTGACACCTGAACAGGAATTAAACATGGAACCAGTGTGGATTGTGAATTGCTTTAGCATCCGACGTTGAAATGAAAGGACGTTGTATGTTGAAGCTATTAAAGACTGCTGTGCTGTTTTTATGCGCCTTTGCCACGGCTATGGCCGCGACGGCAGACCGCGCTTATGCCTGGGGCAAGAAACGAAGTACTTCCGCCTCTGAATTTATCTCCAATAAAAGAGTCACGGACTCTTTGGTGCAGGATCTGACCTGTAACAAGCTTAGCATCGATGGTATTTACTATCGAATTAAAGCTGACGCCTTTCATGAGTCCCGTAATATGCCCATCACCAATTGGCCTTTCCGCAGCGGCGTAGCCACGATCGCGGGCTGCTGGGCTTTAAGCAGCACCCAGCGCATGATCTCTTATATGGCTCGTTATAATGAGCCAACCAGCTTGCGGATGGACCAGATTTCACCGGGTCTGCTGAATCAGATTCGCGGTGGAACTCTTGAACTTATCAATGACAATCACAACAACGACAACCGCGGCAGCAGCTCCAGCACTGAGCGCATTATCACGCGTTCATTGAGAGCCAACAGCATCTTCCCGGTTCCATCCAATTCTTTGAGCGAAGACAAATGGCACACCAACAGTTTGTGGATGCGTTTGCTGGAAGGCTATGTTGAAAATGTGGATGGCAAGAACGTTCACAGGCATTTCCGTGCAGAGATTGAAGAAAATCAGGCCCGCCACTTCTTCCGTGCCGCCAATATCGGTATGGGTGCGGGTTCGGGTGATCGCAGCGCTAAAAAAAATCAGGAGTCTGTTTCTATTCTGCGCCGTAATGCCGACACCAAACGCCTGACGCTGATTAATCTGCGTGCTGGTCGCACGGCTCAGCACATCGTGATGGTGAAGTCTTACAAGGTCACTAACGACATCATTACCTTTACTGTTTATGACTCGAATCAGCCGTCAAAAGATCAGCTGCTTTATTACTCTGTGAAGAACAGCGCGTTCTATGCGCCGGATATCGTGGGACGCTTCGTGCTTGAAAACACCAGCCGCTCATTGGGCGTGTATGTTGTGGATGAAGACGAGCGGGAAATGCTGGAAGACGCCATGATGGCGCACTATCGCATCAAGTGCCGATAACTTAAGCAGAGCTTGTAAAAGCTTCAGATGACCGCCGTGCAAGGCGGTCATTTCGTTTCTGAAGCAGTTAAACGGGAATTTATTTCTAAATGACTGACAATTTGTGGCCCGTTCCTTGCTGTTCCGGGAACGGGGTCCGTGTAAGGCCCTTTTGACACCACTTTGTCACCTTTTTGATAAGGATAAGCTATGTCTCTCAGAATAGTTATAGTCTGCGCCCTGTGTTTGATGGCGCTCTCCATCGCAAGTGCCGAGAGTGTTTCCCTGCCATTGAACTCTGTAAAGAAGCCGGCGATGGATCTGGTCAACAGCTCCGGAACGGCTTTGGATGTGGGGCAGGCCGCAGCCCTTGCCAATCAGGGGGCTGATCTCAGTCTGCTAAATCCTCTTGAAAACAAGATGTGGCAAAACCGCGTTTATCCGGGTGTGGAAGACATTCCAGGCAGCTATCCGGTTGCTCAGCGCGGGGTGCAGTTCCTGTCTGAAGAAGCCGCCTTGCCATTCACTTACATGTCCCGCGTTCAGTCGCTGGAAAATCCGAATCTGTTCTATCGACTAAGCCTGTCCCGTTTGACTCATACAACTTTGATGCGTGCGGCTTTGTTAAGAAAGCTGGGTTACTATGTTCCGTCTCCGAAGTATTACCGCAACCTGCGTGTATTCTTCAAAACGGAAGCGGAAAAAGAATCCTTCCTGAAAAACGCCCAGGAATCCATGATTTCTGACTTCGAAAGCCGTGGCTGGGTGACGGAAGACAATAAAACCAATCACTCTGTGGTGTTTTCGGATGCGGTTCTTGAACCGGCTGTTGCGGAATATTTCGATATCCAGTGGGGTTATGCTCCAGATCCAAACAATCCCAATCAACTGCCTGCGGTACAACGCTATTCCCGTTACAGAGCTTACCGCGCTTTGATCCTGCCATTTGCTTTGGTTGATTTGCCAGAATCCGTGAACAGATTCAGTGCCAAGTTCGGTGCGGTTCTTTCCGGTCACGTGGTGATCAATCATCCTTCAGCTGAATCATTCTCGGCGGCAAGCTATGAAGACGTGCGCTGGTTGGTTCGCCGTATGGCAGAACTTCGCCACAGTGATTTTGTTGAAATCGTGCGTGCCGGCGCTTACCCGCAGGAACTTGAAGACCTGATCGTGGCAAAACTTCTGCACCGTGCTCACAATGCACTGGAGCTTTTCAACGTTAAGAATACTTCCGCGTTGCCATTGCCGGACCTGAATATCACTTCGCGATCTGGTTTGGTTAAAGACGGAAAAGTCACGCAGGAATTCGTTCCGGGCTATCCTCAGCGTTTTGCGCACGGGGACCGTCAGTCGCCGTTCCAGGACGGGGACCTTGAGCGTTATATGGGTATCCGTGCCAAATCCGCTGTGATCGGCACCGTGATGAACCACATCAACGAAAAGCTGGATTTGCTTTCTACATCTGATCTGTTCCAAAACCGTCGTGATGAAATTACTCAGCGAGTTCTGGAGCACATCCGTGAGCGTCCGTACGAGCCACTTTACCAAAAAGTGGAAGCGTGGGGCGGTCCCGTAGGTGGCTTCAATCTGGGTGCAACTCGTCACGTGACGACGGGCACTTACTTCGGCAGTTCTGCGCCAATTCAGTTGGTGGATAACGTGTCCGTAGCGGGTCGTCTGGGTTACTTCATGACTCTGGACGGGGTGCCTAAGATCACGCCAATGGCCGGCGCGAACATCATGGTAATGCGTGATTACACTCACGTACGCCCTTTGAACTCCATCCAGGAAGGCACGAAAGTGTCCTGGAAAGATCTTCTGGTTCCGCGCTTTATGTCGAAACTGTCAGCGGTTCTGGACGAAAAAGACCCTATCAAATCCCAGGAAGAGGGCAAACCAGCTCGTCAACCTCTGGATGCTTTCCTGAGCGAACTGCGCGAAGGTGAAGTGTTCACGGTGACGGACTCTATTGCTTTGTCCGCTTACGCTCAGGCGTCTTCATCTTTGGATGTTTTGATGGGTATTTCCCCGTTGAACTTCCTGAACACTGTGGCTGTGGGTGTGGATGCAAACCGCGCGATCCTGAGACAAACCAGCTTCATGCGCACCAAAGAGGGCGTGCAGGTTTACGTTCGTTCCCAGAACAGCAAAGCCATGGGTATGACCCTGGACATCAACTATTTCATCAACGTGATGCGTGTTCGCGCCAATACCACATGGGCGGAACTAAGCACGGACGCGTTCGTGATTGATTACAATCCTGAGTACGCGGAATACATTGATTCTGAAAATCAGGAAGCGAAGTTCGTAAAAGACTTCATCAAAACCCGTAATGACCTGAAACCGGCATTGCGTGCATTGTTTAAGAGTAATGACCCGGAGTTGTTGTACGCCAACTTCAATCACCGCAAGTTCGAGATCGACCACAACCTGAAAACCCGCGAGATCCGAAACAAGTTCTTCGCGATGCGTGTGAATTCCTTTAACGAAGATCACACTTTGAAAATTCGTTACCCGCGCAGTGCAGAAGCTCCGGATCTGGATCCTAAAGACGAAGAAGTGACGCTGTTCTCTAATAAGCGCGGTGAACTGATCGGTCGTGATTTGCTGGGCTTTGCCTTTGACTGGGTTGAAGGTCTGATGAACAAGTGGTGGCCAAAAGGCCGTGTGGATCTGGCTCGTTCTGACGATCCAAATCCAGCCAATACTCCGTACGGTAAAGCGTACTGGAGAACCGTAACCACCGAATCCGACCTGACGACCAATGCGAAACAGTATCCATCCGTGGGTGTGGTTCAGCGTGTATGGGGCGGCTGGCACTTGAACCGCAAGAAATTCCTGAAATTGATCGACGAGGTTCAGGGCGAACTGAAAAGTTCTCCGGTCGGATCTTACCGCCTGATTGAAAAAGAAGCGTTCTCGAATGTGACGGCGGTGGATTTCTATCGTATCACGGCGAACCTTTCCATCCTTCCGGGTGGTTTGGACAAGATCAAAGACCTGATCCTGCAACCGGATCAGGACGGGAAGTCTGTTCCTAAAGCCAAGTTCATCGGTCGTCTGTTCCAGAAACTGAGCGAGAAAATGGGCCGTAAAGCCCGTCCTCACGATCAGGAGATGTTCAATGATATGGTCACAGTTCTGGGTAACGGTGACTTCAAACGTGGTAAATCCGAGTTCATCACTGCATGTCAGGAAGAACAGGATGCCCACAAAAAAGAAAGAACGATGAACTATCAGGGCTCTTGGGTGAATGGGACATACTTCGACTGTATGTTGCCGTGGATGGAAAGACTGCTGAAGCTTTCTGCCAGCTACCCGAAAGACAAAAAATCCCAGACGCAGTGGATGACCAACGTTGTTTACACTCTGGAAGAGGCGATTCCATTGCCTCAGCTTTTGAAGTTCCTGGGTAAGGACAACTACATTTACTTCGTGCGCATCAACGGCTTCCGTGCTGGCGATGAAGACGGGGATATTGAGTACTTCTCCAACACTTTGGGTGATCCGAAGCAGAACATCGAATACGCCAACGGTCTGATTCAGATGTTCGCGACGAAAACCCGTATTTCTCCAATCGAACTGGATAAATCCCTGGGGAGCTTCCGATGAGATCCTTGATTCTTTCTGTTGTCTCCTTGAGCTTCCTGGCAAGCCACGCTGTGGCTGCCGATCCTTTTGCGCACATGCAATGGGGTTTGAACAATCAGGGGGTGCCGCAAATGATCGACCTGGATCCATTGCACACCTATAAAATTCCTGCCCGAGTTCAGGAAGACGTGCGTCTGCCATCCCCGGTAAAAGCGAAAAACAAAGTCATCGTGGCCGTGCTGGATACCGGTATCGCCAAAAATCACCCGGATCTGAAGGGTGTCATTCGTCGCAATGAATCCGAGTGCCGGGCTTTGGTGAAGTTTGAAGCCTGCGTGGCCGACAGCGACCGCAAAACTTGTGAAAAGAAATGGATGGATCTGAGCAATCCGGAAGTGGATCAGGATAAAAACGGATACCCACTGGATTGTCAGGGCTGGAGCTTGCTGGGTGGCGTGAATGCCGCCGGCATTATGGGCCGTCCGGACTTTGGCGATGACCAGGGTCACGGGACTCACGTCGCAGGTATTATCGCGGCGGAAGTCGACAACAATATCGGTGTGCGTGGTTTGAGCGAAAACGTCGAGATCCTGCCCGTGCAGGTGATCGGTGTTCAGCCTTCTGAACCGATGAAGCCTTTGTCTATTTATGATTCCCCGCAAGAGACCGGCCGTGAAAGTGTCACCCGCAGTCTGGGGGACATGGTTGGCCGTGGTGTGATCTATGCGATGCGTTCGGGCGCCAAGGTGATCAACTTCTCTATGGGTTGGCCTCAGGCGAAAGATTCTGATTTCATGCGCAAAGTGATTGCGGAAGCTCAAGCCCGCGGTGTGATCATCGTGGCTGCTGCCGGCAATGACTCGACTCGTGCGCTTCTTCGTCCGTGCGCTTATCCAAATGTGATTTGCGTGGGAGCGGCCGGTCCTGATGGCGCGTTCTCGCATTTCTCTAACTTTGGTAGCGGTGTGGATATTGTGGCTCCGGGTGTGAATATCCTCAGCACTTATCCTGAAAGCAAACGTCCGGTGCGTTTCCGTTCGACTTTGGGTTATGAATACCTTTCTGGAACTTCTCAAGCGTCGCCTTATGTGGCGGCCGCGGTGGCCGAGCTGATGGCTCGCGGTGTTCCGGCTGATGAGATTTACGCAAGACTTGTGCTGGGTGCCCGTCCTTTGAAATCCAACCTTTCTCTGGTTTCTGGCGGCTCTCATGAACAAGGACAAGCGCTGAGCCCGGAAAGGGAAATTTACAAAAAATATTCTGTTGCCGGTAACATGGACGTTGAGCAGTCCCTGAAAGTTTTCGTGCAGCCGTTGATTGTTCCTGCTGACAAGGAAAAAGTCGAAATCAACTGGGATCGTAAGAGCAAAGATTTGAGCTTCGAGATTTCTTTTGTGAACAAATGGCAGGCCATTGATATCGGCAAGGTGAAAATGAACGCTCAGTTCATCAAGCCTCATGTGGATGCGGTTCGCCCTTGGATCACAGCCATCAAAGAAGCGGCTCCATATCCAGGTGTGTGGAAGCAGAACGAAGTGCGCAAGTACGTGGTGATGATGAGTCTGGTGGATTCTCAGGATCCATCCCAGTCCCGCATCCCAAGTGAACTGGATTTGACCGTAGACGTGCGTGTTGGTGATGCCGAAGCCCGCCGTTATGTCTTTGAAAGTGAAGTCGTGGTCAGCGTGACGCCGGAAATGGCTTCCGCCGATGTGAAGACGTTTAATATCACTGGCATGCCAAGAACCCGTGTGTCCTTCCTGCCTTTGGATGAAAATCTGGACAACCATCCGGAACAGCGTGATTACCTGGCTTTGGGTCAGCAGAACAACACCTGGCAGTTGTGGCTGGTTGCTGACAACGGCAACGGCGCTTACACCGCTGTGGGTGGCACTAAAATCCGCCCTGAAGGTGAAGCCGACAATCTGCGTGAACAGGTTCTGACCCGTTTGGATCTAAACGGTGACGGTCAAAGCGAATACGTGATGGGTATTCTGGAAGACAAATCCGAGTTGGACGAACCCGAAGCATCCCCAATGACGTTCTATATCTTTGATAAAGCCATGAAGCTGCTAGAGACCTTCAAGTATTCTGCAGAGCTGGCTCCGGCGCCTTATCAGATGTACTGGCAGAAAATTGGTGGCACCAAACGCCCGGCGTGGGTGGGAGGTGGTAAAGATCCATCCAAAAAACGTGGTTTGAAAGAGCGCTGGGAAAATCCGGACAACTATGAAAAGGCCCAGACACGTTTCTATTTCCTGAACGAAAAGAATGAACTCAAAGCCCTGGAAGAACATCAGGGTTACAAGATCATCGACGTGATCGAACCGCGCCGTGAACAGATGGTGGCGGGACGTGTGCCTGTTTTGCTGGCAAAAAATCAGGGAACAGAAGCCAAGCCAAGCTATCTATATAATTTCGCCATCGCTGAGGTGGTGGAAGGCCGTATCGAAAACTTCATGGAGCTGGATCTGTTTGCCCACCAAACCACTTACCGCAACATCCTTGATACCCGTGTCGACAAGGTTCATGCCCTGGATTACGGCAAGGACGAGTTCGCGGGCAGCTTCTGGTTCGGTGAAGGTTTGAACCGTCAACAGCGTTTGTCGGTCTTTGATAACAAGAACTGGGAACTGTTAGACCAGCAGCTGGGGGCGGAACGGTCCCAATTTGACTCCGCTTTGTGGGTGCGCGCCGTGTTTGCGGGGCTGCAGCGTAAAGGAGCCTTTGTTCTAACGAACTCGGAAATCCAGTATCACGACCTCGTGAGGACCCGTGTAGTAAGCAAAAGTTTCGAGCGTTACACGTTCTTCCCCGACATGTTGATGACGAATTTGTACTTCCCGCTGACTTTAAAGGATGCGCGCGACGCATCAACGAAGATTCCAGCGCTATTTACCACGGAAAGTTCGGAACTCAGCCGTGGTGTCAAAATGTTGGTACCGGTTTTTGCAAGGGATGGATCTGCGATCGAACTGGTGTCACCAGCGCGCTTGAGATTCAAGTCTTCGACAGGGTGTCGTCCGATGGATACACCGGTCTTTGACGGGGTCAGGGGAGCCCACTCGTTCGATTACTACTGCGGCGATAAATTGCTGAGAGTTAATTTAACTTACTAAACAAAAACGAATATAAGAGTTCGATTTTTAACAAAACCTATAAGGGGGAACCATCATGAAAAATGTTATGCGCGTAGTTCTTGCGTCTGTAGTTGCGACTAGCTTTGCTGCCTGCGGCGGCGGCGGCGGTGGTGGCGGTGGCGGCGGCTCTGCACCAGTTATCTACTACCCATATGAAACTGTATACGGTGACGTGTGCCAAACTCAGGAAGCTTCTCCAGGCTGTACTTTCCTGAAATCCACTGGCGAGCGTATCAAAGTAACAGACGATCCTGATTACAACAGAGGCGGTTACGGTTCTGACGACCTTTGGTATGTTAAATTTGATTCCAACGGTAAAGCTGCGGTTTACAACGACCTTGGCGTGTTCCAGTACTATGCTAACGTAAGCGAATTCGCTGGTTACGTTGGTGGCAATACTATCGGTGTGGGCACAACTGGTTTCTACTGGGAAGATATCTCCAGTGGTACTTACTGGTTGGGTAAAAACGGCGTTCTTTACAATGCGAACTCCGGTGAATCCAACTACGGTCAAGCTATCAATGACAAAACTTCTTCTTCTGCTTCAGACACAAACTTTGCTGCTTTGAACTCTGATGCCAATAAAGAGCTTGTTAAAATGGCTTCTGATCGTCTGATGAAAGAATACGGGTTCAAACAAGACAAAGCGGTTGCGGTTGCTTCTGCATTGAATTCTTGGGCAGTTGCTGCTGCTGAACGCGGTACTACTTCTGAAAAAGACATGGACAAGACTTTCAAAGCTGTCTTCGGTGTTCAGTTCTCTGACGCTTTGGCTGCTGCTAAAGATCTTTCCTTCGGTGACAACTCTGGCATGCAAGACCTGACTAACAGATCTGCTGCTGCGTTGGGTTTGAAACCTCACCAGGCTCAGAAGTTCATGAAGGGCATGTACAAAAAAGCTCTTGCTAACTGGGGTTACGACGAATCCAGCTTCAACTGGTAATTGTCTTCTTAACTTAAATGTTGTTGTAAAAGAAGAGGCTCCCAAAAGGAGCCTCTTTCTTTTTTGTGAACTAAAGAATCTCGGGGGGGACATTCCCTGGTTCTTGCAAGCCGTCTTCGGAGGGGGAGTCCTCAACAACCTGCTCAATAATAAGAGCCTTCAGGAAAGTCTTCCGGTTAACGAAATAATAAACAGCTCCACTGGCAAGTCCCAGCAAGAATCCATACCAGTGCGCCAGATAACTGATCGAAGGGTCAAAGGCCGAAGCCGGGAAGAACACCCCCAACGCCACACCGAAAGCGCGCAGCATTCGTTGAGTCTTGGTTCGCTGCTGATCCAATAACAGATACAGAATCAACCACGCAGCCCCCATCCAGTAAACCACACCGCTGATGCCGACCAGTTTCACCGCCGGGTCATAACTTAATAGAGTTAAGTAATTGGTGAAGCCCCCGATAACTAAAGCCGCCGCCGGGAAAAACCACAGACTGAAATAGCCGCTTAAGAAATATCCTAATACAAAGATCCCCAAAGAATTCGAAGCCAGATGCCCCAGATCCGCATGGGCAAACAGGGCCGTCCACAGACGCCAGTATTCGTGGTTTTTAAAGACCGCTTCACCCGAGGCCGGTAAAAGGGCCCCAATACCGCCCCAATTGCGCCAATAGACGACGGACAGGGCAATCAACGTAAACACACTCCAAGCCGCTATAAGGCTTGCACGGAAGTGGGGACGGCGGCTGAGCCACGTTCGGCGAACGACCAGAAAGCTATTGGGTGAAGTGGACTGCATCGAAACCTCCGAAGTTCAAAGGTGGGTCGGGAACCGGGGAAGTCAAGGCGGGTCAAAAAAGAAGGGGCTCTGCTTAGGAGCCCCTTATAAAAATCAATTAAGTTCGGATGCTAATTAGTGACCGCGGGACACGCGAACCTTGTTGATAAGCATTTTGTCAGGAGCGCCGTCCTTGTCCGCGAATGTTTCGTAGGAAATCACAGTCTCGCCATAGCTGACACCATCGATCAGATGCTGGATGTCCAAGTGGCATTCAAAGATCCCGTCATAGCTGACAAAGATGCAGTTATTCTTGATAGTCGCAGCACCCTGGCCCGCAGAGATCATCGCGCGGGATAAGATGGCAGACAGTTTTTCATCAGAGCGAACATCACCTTCCAGAGTGATTGCACTGGCGCTGTCGATCAGAATTTCCAGTGCTTTTGCATTGGTTTCAGCGGCAGAAAGGCCCTTGGCAAAACCGGGCAGGGCAAACAGCAGAGACAGGGATAATACAGCCAGCTTTTTCATTTGAGTGATCCTTTGTTAGGGGCCTTTTTAAATCGCGGATTTATTCAGCTATCCAGTTAAAAAATTGCAAAGTTCCGCCACCAATATCCAGCAAGTCTGATGCCGTGTCGGTAAGGAGTGTATTGCTTTAAGCCGGTTTCGGCTGTCGAACCCGACATTTTTTGTCAGCGATAGCCCGTTCAGGTGAACCCTTCCGGAGCGCTCAGGAGTATTCTGAAATCAGGAAAGCTATATCCTGTTTACGTTGCACCGAGGAATTTATGGATTCTGCGAATTTTAAAACTCTATGTGAAAGACTCAGCCAGTCTCTGCAGCGAGAAGATGTCAACATCAAGCCCTACCGCAGTGAGGCTCTGGCAAGTTTCAACTCGCTCGAGCCTGCGCAGAAGGAGCGGGCCTTTAAAACCCTGCGGGACTACGTGGACATCTGCGAGGGCGCACAGAAAGAGCATATCTCACTGCGCGATTCTGAACGCTTCTGTCGAAAAGCTCTTGAACGCTGGGGGCTTTCACCTTCATCGGATTTCTTTATCGGCGTGGAAAACGGGGATTGTGTCGAGGTGTATACTGAGGAAGGATTTCAGGTCTTTCGCAATCTCAGATTCTTTGAGCTGAGCAGTTATACCGTGGAAGAACTTTATTGTATCGAGTGGTGGAAGCTGTTCGGACGGAATCCTGGATTGACGGAAAAACTTTTTTCGATGTGTCTGCAAACCCTGCAGGGCAGAACGCCGGGAACTTTGGTATTTGATATGCCCGAACACGATGTGTGGGAAAGTGTTTCAGCGGAAAAACGGCATTTTATGGTTCAGCCGAAGTTTGGTTCGGCCCTGCACAGAGAGGGCCGAATTCTGGGGTTCCTGGTGGCCAACCGGGTGCGCCCGCAAAAGACTTAGAAATAGCCCATCAAGCCTGCTTGCATCGCAATGCCTGACACCACGTTGTCAGAGGCAACTCCGCCGGATTGTTTTTGATAAACGTATCCACCATCAAGACGGAAACCGACATTGCTGCCCGTCGGGAACCACTTCACAAACGGACCTGCGAAGAATTCCATGATGTCGCGTTTTGAACCGGCACCGTTATCCAGCTGACCGATATCAAACAAACCACCCAAACCATAGATGAAGATTTCACCCGGTGTATTGGCGATCATGTTGTAATCAGCCCAGCCGCCGAACTTGAACAGTGTGCTGGTCAGGCTGCCGGTGGCGTCGGCTGCATAGGACGCCAAAGGACCGAACTCATAGGTTGCATAGTTCCAGCCAAAACGGCCCGCGATTGCAATATCTGTTTCGTTAGATGCGCCTGCGGCATCAGACTTTGTGTTGGTCAGATCAAAGGAAACAGCGATCAGGTAGCGGCGCATGGACTGGCTCATGGTGGTGTCGCCGAATTCATCCGGTGCCAGCTCATAGACCTGTCCCGGGGCCAGGCTGCCGCCAGAGAAGTCAATAATGGCCTGGCTGCCTTTCACTTTGCGTACTTTGATTTTTTGCGCAAAGGCGGAGCTGGAGAAGGCCAGCAACAGGATCAAAAGAAAGCACTTTTTCATAACACCTCTTCAAGTCATGCAGGATGGATATCAAGACTAAAGTCTTTCAATCGGCACGAAAGCTGTCAACGAGAAGTTGTCTCAGAGTGAGACGTAAAACTTTCTCGAGTTTAAGTAAATGGCGCGTTTAGCCGAACAAAAGATGGTAAACAGGGGAACAAAGGGAGTGCCATGTCTTCTTCCTGGGGAAACATTCCAACTTGGGCTTACGATGCCGCCCAGGCGCTGATGCAGTCATTGAAGGTCGTAGACCCTTTGACGTATGCCCATTGCTGCCGTGTCGGGGAGATGTCTCGTAAACTGGCGCGCGATGCAGGCTTGAATGAGTATCAGCAGAAGCTGGCTGAATTTGCCGGCCTTTTCCACGATATTGGCAAAATCGGTGTGCCTCAAGAGATCATCGCCAAGCCGGGTAAACTGACTGATCAGGAATATGAACTGATGAAGTGCCATCCGGTGCTGAGTGAAGAGATCATCAAGCCGTTGGCGACCCATGATTTCTTTGCCGAGATTCTGCCGGGCATTCGCGGACATCACGAACGTGTCGATGGTCGTGGTTATCCGGACAAAAAGAATGGCGACGAGATTCCGCTGATTGCGCGTATTATCCTGGTGGTTGACACCTGTGATGCCATGTCTGAAACCCGCGCATACCGCAAAGGTCTGCCGATGGAAGTGGTGTACGAAGAACTGAAACGTTGCTCGGGCACGCAGTTCGATCCGCAGCTGGTGCAGATCTTCCTGAAGGCGCACGAGCACTGGAAGGACCAGAAGCAGGATCAGGACACTCTGAATTACCTGATCAAAAAAATCGCATAAAAAAAGGCCGGTTTCCCGGCCTTTTTCATTTGAACTATTTCTGTTTGTTCGTGCTTTCAAAGATCTTGTCAGCAGATTTTGCGACAAAGCCCTGATACAGCTGGCCGTTGTCCAGCGCATAGCGTTTTGCGAACTCATAGTAGCAGCCCGGAATATTGTGGGTGCTGCCGTCGTCGAAGCTCACCGGAATTTCAGAAGCCATGGTGGAGCTTTGCTCCAGATAGTCCGCTTTGGTCCCTTTGATTTCACCGCCGGATTTGTTCAGCGTATAGCCTTTGTCCTGAACGAACTTGTTCAAAGTCGGCAGATCGTTGAACTTGTTCAGTTTGTTCACGTTCACCGTGAAGTGATTTGGACGGAAGCCGTAAGCCGCTACCCAGGAAGCGTATTCGGATTCTTCCGCCAGTTTTGCGTAAGTTTCCCAGTTTACTTTCCAAGGGCGTCCCGCCATGGCGAAAGTTTCGCTTTCAATCACAGATTCCGGAACCTGTGCCACCAGTTGGTTCACAGTTTCACGGACGAAAGGGGACACCTTTTCAAGCTCCAGTTCGCTGATGAAGATCTTTGGATTGTCCATGTTCGGGTGTTCGTAGTGTTTGGCGTAAAGCTTTTTTTCCACGAACGTGTATTCGCCTTTTTCAACGTAACCCAGTTTTTTGAAGTGCTTTGCCAGGGATTCAATCCCCAGGCGCGGGTGGTTGAAGGTGCGAAGAGCAATATGGTCATTCAGCACGGTTTCACCTTCAGAGGTGAAAATGTCGTAAATGCGTTTTGCCGCAGGATTCAGTTGGCAGTAATCCACCCACATCTTTTGCAACAGAGTGTCCAGATTCATCATGGCGATCTCCTAAATATTATTTCAGCACTGACGAGACTACCCCTGTTGTCAGAGTGGTGCAATCCTTTAATGGCCGCGAGCGTTAAGCGTTGGACACGGTGGAATTATCGCGAACAATAGGGGGCTCTGGGGAAAAGAATGACAACATTGCCTGAGATCCAGCAAATCGAAAAAAAAATCGCGCAACTGGGCTCCACCGCCCGGGCGGAGATTTTGACCCATAGTCAGTACGAAGACCTGCGCTTTCCAATTTACAAAGTTTCTTTTGGCAGTCAGGACCCGCAGGCTCCGGTGCTGGGTTTTGTCGGTGGAGTGCACGGACTTGAACGCATCGGTGCTCAAGTCTGTGTTGCTTTGATGAGCTCTTTGGCGGAGCTGTCCCAGTGGGACGAAAGCATTCAGCAGACCCTTGAAAAAGTCCGCATCTTTTTCATTCCGACGGTGAACCCGGTCGGGATCTATCGCAAAACCCGCTGCAATCCTCAGGGCGTGGATTTGATGCGCAATGCGCCCATCGATGCTGACAACCCACAGTTTTTGCTGGGCGGTCATCGCTACAGTAAAAAACTGCCTTGGTATCGCGGTGAAGAAGGCGCGCCGATGCAGCTTGAAGCGCAAGCTCTGGTGGACTGTGTCCAGCAGGAAATCGCGCAAAGCAAACTGGCGATAACTTTGGATCTGCATTCGGGTTTTGGTCTGCAGGACCGCCTGTGGTTCCCGTATGCCAAGACGGTGCAGCCTTATCCGGAACTGCATCTGTGTCACGCGCTGAAAGACCTTTTGGATCGCACGTATCCGCATCATTTTTATCGTTTTGAACCGCAAGCCCAGAACTACACCACGCACGGGGATTTGTGGGATTATCTGTACGACAATCACCGCGCCCGTCCTGGCAACGGCCTCTATGTGCCGCTGTGTCTGGAAATGGGTTCATGGCTTTGGGTGAAGAAAAATCCGTGGCAGATTTTCAGCGCGGAAGGTCCGTTCAATCCACTGAAAGGACATCGTCACAAACGCACACTGCGCCGTCATAACACGCTGATGGAGTTTTTAATCCGCGCGGTGAATTCGCCGCAAGCATGGGCAACGCAGAATCAGGAACAGGTCCGGCAGCATGACATCCGGGCCAGGGAGCTTTGGTATGGCAACATCTAGAAACTGGCTATTGCTGCGCGGGCTGGCGCGCGGAGTGGGGCATTGGGGATCTTTCTCTGAAAAAATTCAGCA
Source organism: Bdellovibrio bacteriovorus str. Tiberius (assembly GCF_000317895.1). NCBI lineage: Bacteria > Pseudomonadati > Bdellovibrionota > Bdellovibrionia > Bdellovibrionales > Pseudobdellovibrionaceae > Bdellovibrio > Bdellovibrio bacteriovorus. The sequence continues at coordinate 2,486,794 of NC_019567.1, read as the reverse complement.
GCACTTCCCGAATGATAAATTCGAGTTTTTGGATCTGCCGGGCAATGGTTCCCGGCACGGTGAAACCAGTCCGATCAAAATTTCTGAATACGTCAAAGATCTGCGCGCACGTTGTTCTTATGTGCAAAAGGGCGAACCGTTTCAGGTGTTGTCGGTCTCTTTGGGGGCGATGATCACGGTGGAATGGATGAAGGAATACCCTCATGAAATCCGCAAGGCCACTTTGGTGTGCACAAGCTCTGGCGGTTTTTCTCCGTTTTATCGTCGCTTTATTGCCGGCAACATTCCCAAAGGTTTGAAGCTGATCGGTCGTGAAAAAGATGAAACCTTCTGGGAAAAAACGATTCTTGGAATGATCACCAACAGCCACGAACGGCGCGAAGAAGAAATCGGCGCGATGATGGAATATACGAAACAGCACCCGATGAACCCTCAGAACGTGATTCGTCAGATGCTGGCGGCGTCTCGTTATCGCTTCCCGGATTCAGCTCCAGGTGATATCCGCCTGCTGGGAAGTCACGGGGATCGTCTGGTTTCCCCAACCTGCACTTTGAAGATCGCAGAAAAGTGGGGCGTGCGCGCGGAAATGCACCCATGGGCGGGGCATGATGTACCCATTGACGACCCGCAATGGCTGCTGGAGCACTTGCTCTAAAACGCCTGTTTTTACACAGGATTTCAAAGGAAGTTTTTTCAAACAGAGCGAGGTTTTTTTACCATCAGCTCGCATATAATCGACCTGGAGCCCATCAACGCGTGGCTCCGTTGACTCCGTAAGCCTTTTCTTATTCTCTATCCCCTAGACTTTTATCCAGAGGCGGATGTGAGTAGTAGGACCTATTTAGCCGCGATGCTTTTGAGCGTTGTGGTGGTTTCAAAGTCCAAGGCACAATCGACGAGCTTGAAAATTCCTCAAGCCGAAGGGGTGAGCTCTATCCAACAGCCGCAAATCTCGTCAAAACCGGCGACGGTGTACGGCCAGATCAGGATGGAGGGGATGCAGTATCTGACCCCGATTCCTGAATCTCCGAATTTGACATACAGCCAGCTTCTTTCCGCTCGTCTTTCCGGTCTTAAGGAAACTTCCTGGATCGACTTTGCCGCCGACATCTCTGGCGGGACCTTCTTCACCCGTGGACAATCTCACTTCGTTGTTTCTGAAGCTTATGTGGCTTCCAAGAAAGCGCCTTTCCGCGCCTTTGCCGGTCGCAAGAAGCACGACTGGAGTGAAATGGACCGCCGCTGGCAGCTGGGGCTGTGGCAGCCGAAGTTCGCTATCGACACCCTTCGTCCCGAAGAACAGGGGCTGACGGGATTGTTCCTGGATTATAACACCAACGGCTGGCAGATTGTGGGTTTTGCCTCACCTCTGTTCATTCCAAGCATGGGCCCTGATATTCGTGAAGAGGGTGGCGGACTGGTTTCAGACAGTCGCTGGTATCGTGCCCCTTCCAGGGACTATGACTTCAACAACAACATCAACACCATCCAGTATCAGCTCGACATCCCGGATGCAGCGAAGCTGACGGCCAATGGTGGTGCGGCGATGATGGGCCGACTGGGCAACAAAGAGCGTGGCCCGTGGGTGGTGGTCAGCGGTGGTTATCTGCCGGTGAATGAACTGATTCTGAAACGCAAAAACTTCAAAGACGTTTCTGAAGAACAAGTGGACGTGACGGTGTCTCCGGATGTTACTCATCACATCATCAAATCCATCGACGTGGGTTACACTCATGGCCGTATGAAGGCTTCTGTTTCTTATCTTGAGGACGATCCTATTGAAAAGCGCCCGGATGATCCCGAGTGGTCCATCCAGAAGCTGGAACCGATCCGTGCGTATTCTGCAGCGTTTGATTTTTCTTTGGCGGACTTCCTGGCAAAAACTTTGGCCTTCCAGGTCGAGTACCTGAAAATTGAAGGCGGCGGCATCACGGACATTCAGTCCAACGGCCAGCCGGATGACTTCACGATGTTTGATGATCGTTTGAAATTCACGAACGCACTTTCTTTCCGTGTTGAGGGGCAGCTGGCAAGCTTCTTCAATCGTCCGTTCGTGACCCGCTTCAAGTATTTGTATGATTATGATCAAAGAGGCTCGTTGCTGAACACCGAGTTCTTATATTACCCAAGCCAAAAGTGGGCCGTGGTCGTCGGAGGAGACGTTTTGGGCGTGCAGGATGAAAAGCACGATCCATCCGGATTCCTCAATCAATATCGCGCGAACGACCGTTTCTACGGGGGCATGACTTATGTTTTCTAAATGTTTGAAGGCCGTTCTGGCATTGTGTCTTGTCGCGGGACTGGCGTCCTGTGACTCGAAAGTCGGCGAGGAACCACCTCCGCCGGAATCCCAGGAATTTGGCGGCACCCAGTGTCTGACCGAAGCCAAGCCTGTGGCCAAAGCCTTCGTTGTCGGTGACGCCAACAAGGAAGAATTGGAAGCGGCCTGGGACTGCATCGGCAGCGCGGTTGAAAAGTTCAAACGCTATGTGCGCGGAAACACCGCAGACCGTTACACCGCACAAGAACTGGCTACGTTCCTTGAAAAGAACTTCCTGGATCCCAAAGAAAACGTCGTTATTTCCCAGCAGCTGCAGACCGAGTTCATGAAGCTGAAGCAGGTCTTCGTCGGCGGCAGTCGCGAGTATCTGACCCGCAGCGAACTGGATAAAACCATCGCTTTGGTTAAAAGCCTTCGTACTATCACGGTGAATCTGAATCCGTACATGAAAGTGATCTCTCTGAACTGGGAGGTTTCTGAAAGTCCGAACATGCAAAGTGATGTCCGTCACTTTGAAGAAGCCAATAAAGAACTGCAAAACGCCGCGCGCATGCTGGCATCTTTGATTGAACAAAATGCGCAGGGCTACAACCTGTCTGATTTTGTGGTTTTGATGCAGGAGATGGGGCAGTTCTTCGGCGAAAAATGGGACTTCCCCTCTGTCATTCAGACGTACATGCCGGTGATCAAAAAAGTGAAAAAGGCCCTGGCGGGTGGAGATGAAAATTCCATCACCCCGAACGAATGGCGCCGTTTCACTTTGTTGGGTGCCCGTGGTTATGTGCAGTTCCTGCGCTATCACTATTTCATTAAGTCCGTTCCCGAAACCGGCACTGGTTATCGCCTGGGTTATCTGGCCCGCACGGTGGAAGACGTTTTGTCCGTGTTCCAGGATCTTGTGGCGGAAAAGCCTGAAGGTGTTGTTTCCCGTGACGAGGTCTTTGACCTGCTAAAAACCCTGGAAATCGTCTGGCCGGAGTTTAAAGTGTCTTCAGGTCTTGTGTTTGAAGGTATGAAGATCAAACAACTGTTCTTTGGTGGCAGTGTTGATTCCCTGACAACGACGGACTTTGAAACGGCAAGATTGAAAGTCAGCCGTATCAGAACTTTGATCGAACGTTTCATGCCATTCTATTCCATTTACGGTCGTGAATGGGATCCGGATATGTATGACCCGGATGAAGCGCAAAAGCTGTTCATGGAATCCCAGTTTGTTCTGGAAGCCACTGTGCGCGAAGCCGGGGTGTTGTTTGAAGGGTCTTACGACCTGAATGACCTGAACAATATCGTGCGTGAAATTGAAATTCTGTATCCACCGAAAGACGGGCGGGGCCTGGCTGATCAGATTAAAAGCTATCTGCCGCTGGTGATTGACGCCAAGAACATCGTTCTGGGCGGCAATGATTCGTCTTTGCGCAAATCCAACTGGAGTGTGTTGTTGGGCTTTGCAGCCCGTGCGTATTCTGATTTCCTGTACTATCAGTATTTCCTGATGGGTGAATCCCTGCAGCAGCCGGTGAATCTGAGCTATTTCTCGGTGTTTGGGAATCAGACCCTGAACATCCTGCGTGATCTGTTGCTGGTGAAAAAAGAAAACCAGTTCACTCGCGTGGAATTGAACAAGATTGTGAAGCACCTGATCCGCTTGGAGCTGGTACCGGGTGCAATCAATGAACAATCCGCCGACAAATTGATCAGTGTGGTTCTGAACAACATGCTGGTGGCTCCAGAGGCCCGTTTGTCCGGTCATAAACCTGATGCGCTGACTTTGACTTCGGTTGAAGTGGGTCGTCAGGAAATGCAGATCTGGATCGACACCGAGCTGATGTTTGCCCAGATGGCCGAAGGCTGGAAACCGGAAGAAGGTTTGACAGCCAAGGACCTGCTGGCAGTGTTGAAGAAAACTGAAAAGAACCTGGATGCTCACGCCCTGCCATTGCAGGCGGCGCTGACCGAACTGATCTTGTCGGTGGAAAGCCCGGTTCCAATGACCACGGACTATCGTGGTTTTGTGATTATCTCGAACAAGTTTGAACAGCTTTACACGTTTAAGAGCTTGCGTGACCTGAACCGCAACCGTGCGGTGGCAAGACTGCTGATTCGCTCTTTTGCTAATGACCTGAATCGTATCAACACGTTCCAGGGTGCGACCTTACCGGAAGTGGAAGGGGCGTTTAACGAACTGAAATCCATCTTTGTGGAAATGGGTTTGTTGGATCCGAAGAACACCTCTTTTGCATCTTCGCGCTTCCGTGAAGCCAATATCTTTGTTCCGCACTCTGACGGGAATGCCCTGGCTTCTCAGGCCGAGATCACGGATTTGATTGGCATGATCTGGTCGGGTGTGGGTATCAATACGCGTCTGCGCACCGAGCTTGTGAAAAAGTGCTTCGGTCGTGATGAAGAAGTGACTGACAACAGTCTGGTGACTTTAAGCTGTGCTCGTGCAGCTTATAAAGACGCTATGCCTGCGATCATGTCAGCGACGCCGGAATACATCAAGTTCATGAAGAAGGCCTCGGCCGACGAGTGGGCTTATTATATGAACAATGTCTTTATGGCGGCCGGTTACGTTCCGAATGACAAGAATCTGGCGAAGATGGGCGATATTGCCCTGACTCCGCACGTGATTCAGTACGTGGAAATGGTCTTTGCCCGCTTTGATAAGAACAAAGACAACATTATTTCCACCAGCGAAGCCATTAAAGCTTATCCGGCCTTTAAAGGTCTGTTGAAAGAACTTGCTGCGGATCAGTTGAAAAGTGGTGTGCTGAAAGAAAAAGACCTGCTGGATGTGTTCACGTTCATTCTTCGTTACGGCAAACCGCCAACAACGTTGATGGAGCAGGCAAGGTTCATGTTCAAGTGGAAGGGCAAACAAGACAAGTGGGACGTCTGGGCGGACCGCGTGCAGCTGGCTCAGATCCTGGGTTATATCGCCGAACAGGTCGCTAAAAGCCCAAGTGCCAAGATCATTCAAGAGCCAGCCTCCCAGGACGCTCTTGAAAAAGCCGCAAGCCAGCTTTAATTCAGAATTAAAATCAGAAAAAACAAAAGCCCCGAACAGGGGCTTTTTTATTGCTTAAATCAGTGGTGAGATTTCTTAATCGAGCACTTTAGGTGTTGAAACTTGTGCTGCCGTGACGGTCGCATAGTTCAGAATCAACCCGGCAAAGACCCCGGGGCCAACGGCAGTTGGCAGTGCCGAAGAAACATCCGAATTTGAATCCACATCAGCGCTGGTCGGTGCATAGACCAGATTATCACGTCTCCAGATATAGACGCGGGATTTAGTGCCGACGTTGTGAAGGTCAATCACCACATCAATGTTGTTGGGGATGTAAAAGCCCATATCAGCACTGGTGACGGTGCGAGTTTGGCCATTAAATGTGATCGAAGCGTTCACGCTGGCGCCCGTGCGACTGAAGGTCACCACGATACCCGTTGAACCTGACACGCTGGAGTCGCTCGCATAGAAAACGGCGCTGACATCACTTAAAGTGACGTTATTTAAAGAAGCTTTCAGAGAAATAGAGCGGGAAGATCTGACGCCGGGCAGTGTAGAAGTGAAGCGAACAACGCCGGTGGTGCCTGCGATATGCAGCGCAGTCGAGTCAGCCTGGCTGAACGAACCGGATACGACAGTGTAACTGTCTAAACCAGAAATGTCTTCGACATCGCCACCCGATGAGCAGGCGGCGCTAGCCAGGAAACCAAGTATGAGTAGGGATTTTAGAATGAATTTTTCCACATCATGGACTCTACCGGGATTGGTTGTTTGTCGTTATATTTTGCTGATGGTTTGACATTATAAGGAGTTAAAATGTCACCCTTCACTTCAAAGTATATCAACTGACCAACCGGCATTCCAGTGTAAACACGCACAGGCTGTTTCACGGAAATTTCCAGAGTCCAATAGTTGCAGAAACCGACGTCTCCTTTGCCAGCAGTGGCATGGATGTCGATTCCGAGACGGCCTACGCTCGATTTGCCTTCCAAAAATGGGACATGCTTCAGAGTCTCAGTGTACTCAAAAGTAACGCCCAAATAGAGAGTATCCGGCATTAGCACGAAACCCTCTTCTGGAATTTCAAAGGTACGAATTTTGTTATGCTTCTTGGCGTCCAGCACTTTGTCTTCATAGACAGCTAGAGTTTTACCCAGGTGAACATCATAAGAGTTCGTACCCAGGCACTCTCTGCGGAAAGGTTCCACTTTAATGGAGCCTTCCTTCATGAAATCCAGAATTTGCTGATCCGTCAGAATCATTACGAATTACTTCGTTTCTCTGTGGACAGTGTGGCGCTTAAGATTCGGATTGTATTTCTTCTTCTCAAGACGGCTTGGAGTCTTAGTTTTGTTTTTTGTAGTAGTGTAACGAGAAACAGGTTTGCCTTCAGCACGAGCTTCAGTGCACTCAAGAGTTACGATGATTCTTCCTGTCTTTTTAGCCATTGCGATACCCCTTAAATTGAACCATTTGTACTGCCACGCGTTGTATAGAAAAAATGACAATACCTTTTCAAAGGGGCTCAAGGTATCAAAGGAAAAAGGAAACTTCAACAGACAAATTCGCGTCTAGAGGAGGAATCGTGAAGACTTTCGGCCTTTTTTTAAGTTCCCTGCTCATGTTGGCCTGCGCACATGCTCAAACTAGTGGCATTTTGCGTGGAAATGACCTCCAACCGGTCGATTTGGCCGAAACCGTCGGTCCAGTCACTCCGGGTTCTATCGTAGTTATCGGTGAAAATCACGGTTTCAAAGAACACCAAAACCAGCAAGTCGCTATTATGCAGGCGCTTCGGGCAAAAGGCTTGAAGGTCTCTGTCGGGATGGAATTTTTTACATATACTGATCAGCCGGCCGTGGACTCTTATCGTCAGGGGCTTTTGAGCGAAGCTGACTTCCTCTCTCAAATCAAATGGGGCAATCCCTCTTATGATTACTATCGCGCGCAAAGCGTGTTCCCGAACCTGTCAGAGGGTTCAAAGACGATCGCGTTGAATGCGCCGCGCTCTTTGACGGGCAAGGTTTCCAAAGGGGGCCTGCAGGCGCTGACTCCGGATGATCTGAAGTTGATGCCGCCTCAGTTTACGGTGGGTAATGATGGCTACAAACGCCGTTTCCTTTCCATGATGCCGCATTTGCCGAATCCGGAAGCGGGCGAGCGTTACTTTACGTCTCAGTCCATCTGGGATGACACGATGGCGTGGCAGGCGGTGGAATTCATGCGATCCCATCCCGAGCAGGTTCTGGTGATTGTGGTCGGGGATTTCCATGTGCAGTATGGGGGTGGTCTGCCGGATCGTTTGCGTGTGCGCGGGGCCGAGTTCCCAGTACTGACCTATTCTCAAGTGAATACCTCAGGTCTGACTGAGGACGAAATTGCGACTGAAATCAACCCAGGCACTCAGGACGGACCCCGTGCTGATTACCTGTGGTTGGCACCCGCCAGTCCAGCGGCAGGCCAGTAATAGGTCCAGCATTGTAAAGAATCTTTGAGATTCACCACAGGTTTTCTAGAATAGGGGAATAGAGGAGACCTCGTCTATGTTCCCCCCAGAGACCCGCATCCTAGTTATTGATGACATGCCCTCCATTCGTGATCTGGTGAAGAACACGTTAAAAGCCATGGGCTATAAAAACCTGCAGGAAGCTGAAGACGGGGAAGCCGGTCTTAAAATCCTTATTCAAAACAACACTCCGGGCACTCAGATTCAACTGGTGATTTCCGACTGGAACATGCCGAAAATGAAGGGTCTGGAACTTTTGAAGCAAGTCCGCGCCACGGCGGAGTTTGCGAATCTGCCATTCGTGCTTTTGACGTCAGAGTCTGAGCGTGATCAGGTCACCGAAGCGGTTCTTGCGGGTGTGTCCCAGTATATCGTGAAGCCATTCTCGGCAAAGATCTTTGAAGACAAATTGAAAGCTGCTTACAGCAAACACAACAAATAGATTCTTTAAAGAGTGCTGCGCGCGTGCGTTGCACTCTTTCGTTCAAGCATCTACCATAGGGCATGACTTCTTTCGATGTATTGGCCCAGAACCTTGCCGCTCAAATCACTGAACTTCGTAAAAAACGTCAACTGACTCAGGCTGCCTTGGCGAAACTGGCCGGGGTGCCGCGATCCACACTGACCAATATGGAAAGCGGGATGGGCAATCCCTCGCTGGTGAATCTGGCCAAGGTTTGCGCGGCTTTGCAGGTTTCATTCGAAGAGCTGCTGGCAACGCCCAGATCCCAGACAAAGTTGATTCGCAAGGATGAAATCCCCGCCAATAAAAAAGCCAAAGGCAACGTCACTGTTTACAAACTTTTACCGGATCCCATTCCGGGGATGGCCATTGATCGCATGGAGCTTGAAGTGGGCGCTCGTATGGGTGGGATTCCGCATTCCAGCGGTACGAAAGAGTATTTGCACTGTGTGCAGGGGCAGATGACCGTGGTGGTCAGCGGGGAAAGTTTTGAGCTGAAGCCCGGAGATGTTTTGGCATTCCCGGGGGATTCAGCCCATAACTATGTTAACACGGGCGCTACAAAAGCCATCGGCCTGAGTGTCGTGACGATGACACCAAGGTATTAGGCCTTAAAGTTCTTCGCGGCAAATTCCCAGTTCACCAGCTTCCAGAACGCTGCCAGAAAATTCGGGCGGCTGTTGCGATAGTCGATATAGTAAGCATGTTCCCACACATCACAAGTCAAAATAGCCGTATGACCTTTGGTCATTGGGGTTTCAGCATTGCTGGTGCTAAGAATTTCCAGTTTGCCTTCTTTGTTTTTTACAAGCCAACCCCAGCCCGAGCCGAATTGTTTGATGCTGGCATCAGCAAACAGTTCTTTGAATTTTTCGATGGAACCGAAATCGCGAACGATGGCTTGCGCCAGCTCGCCGGCAGGTTCGCCGCCGCCATTCGGGGACAGGCAGTTCCAGAAGAACGTGTGGTTCCAGATCTGAGCTGCGTTGTTAAACACGCCGCCAGAACTTGTCATAATGATTTGCTCTAAAGTTTTGCCTTCGTGTTCAGTGCCGGGAACAAGTTTGTTCAGGTTATCAACGTACGTTTTGTGGTGTTTGCCGTGGTGGTATTCCAATGTCTCAGCGGACATGTGAGGAATCAGGGCGTCTTTTGCGTAGGGAAGTGCTGGAAGTTCGAAGTTCATCATAGAGTTCTCCTTGTCGTTCAGGTTGAAATTCCATGATCAGAATAGAGGTCGGGCGGGGGTTGAGGAACCCTTTGGTCTTTATATTGGCAAAGGGACGATATATTGGCGGAAATGACGCTAAAATGCCTACATCAGGCGACGCTGTGTAGCCAGATAAAACAACCAGGCACCTTTTTAGGCTGCGGAAGGGAGTTTTTTGTCTTTTTGGAATTCGGTGATGTACGGGACTTCGACGAACAGGGTGGAGCCTTGTCCTACGGTGGATTCAACCCATACGCGGCCGGCCAGCTCTTCAGCGGCGACTTTGATGGCGTCCATACCCACGCCTCGGCCCGAGATGTCCGTGACTTGTTCGCGGGTCGAGAACTGACTGTCGAAGATATGCTGAATGATCTGCTGATCGGTTTCAGCGGACACATCCAAGCCCTTGCCGGCAAGCTTTTCGCGAATGCGGGCCGGGTCAATACCACCGCCGTCATCTTTGATTTGCACCAGCAACCAAGACCCTTGGGAATTGTGATTCAGACTGAAAGTAACATCCACCTGGCCTTCGGCAGGTTTGCCGATATCCACGCGGTGATCCGGCATTTCGATACCGTGATCGACAGCATTTCTGAAAGCATGCACAAATGTCGAGAACAAACCGCTGTAAATTTCCGGAATGACCATCAGGTTTCCGTTATGAATCTTCAGTGGCGAAACCATTTTGTCTGTTTGTTCTGCCACTCGCAGCATCACATCACTGTAAGGCTCGATAAATCCAGTGACAGGCTCCATCGCAAGTTCCAGCAACAGTTCCTGCGCCACGGCACCGCCTCCAGGCAGTGAGCCCACTTTGCGGGCGATGTGGTTTAGTTTGCTGATAGCGACTTCGATCTGACGCTCTTCCGGCAGGTTCGAGCTTCCCAGAATCTCTTTGGTCTGATCCAGGAACTTGTGGAAGAACTCTTCCACTTCAAAGCATTTGCCACGAAGGGCGATAAAGGCGGGGTGAGTCCAGGACTGTTTCAGTTCGGCCAGCAGTCCCTCGGCCTGATGGCAGGCTTCGGCAACATCTTTGATCGAAAACAGCGCGGCGCCGCCTTTGAGCGTGTGCAGGCTGCGGAACAGCTCTTCGGTGTCGTAAGGACCGTTGTCCTTGCTGACTTCATCACGCACCTCACCCAGCAAGCCTTGAGCTTCCTGGATGAAGCGGTGAATTTCACGTTTGGATTTGATCATGTGGATGATCAATTTTGCGTGTTCTTTTTCGCGTTCGGCTTGTTTCTGAGCTTCGACCAGCGAAGTGATATCAGAAGCTACAACAACAACACCTTCCATCGTGCCTTCGTTGCTGCGAAGGGGATGGTATTCAAGGGCGATGTTGCGCTCTTTGGTGTGCGGGTAGGTTTCAGGTCCAAGGCAGGACAGGTCTTCAAAGGGCAGCATTTCCATGAACAGGGTCTGCATCCATTTTTTGAAGCCTTCAACTTTGTTTTCTGGAAGTTTCAGCACATCCCAGATCAGCTGACCGTCCGGTTTGCATTCCACCGTGGCTTCACAGGCCTTCGAGGACACATCCAGGATTTTTCCTTCAGCATTAAATATAAAGAAGCCCTGGCCCAGACTGTCCAGCAGGGCGGACATGGTTTGATTCAGACGGGACAACTCGCGCGTGCGCTCGGCCACCATCTGTTCCAGGTTTTTACTGTAGTTTTCAAGCTGAACTTTGGCTTCTTCAAGGGCGGAAATGACGCCTTCTTTTTGTTCCAGTTCAGCGCGGTATTTCTTCTGTAGACGTTCTTCCAAAGTCACGTCACGCACAAAGACAATCCAGTTCTTGTCACCCATGGAATCAAAGATCGGCTGCAGTGTGATCTGCACCTTTCCTTCTTCTGCGTGAAGGGCTTTGAAATTAACCTCTTTATACGGAGTCGCATCCGATACACCAATCAGATTGTCCAGAGCTTCAATGGGTTCGCTGAATTGGAACAATTCATTGAACTTCATGCCTCTTGTGATCTTGCGGATGGAAAGGCCGGCCACAATGGCGGCGGTTTCATTGCAATAGACAACCTTTTGATCTGCGGTCAGAACAAAGACGGGCTCTAAAAGGGTGTCGAAGAGGGAGTACTGGATTCTCATTTTACGAAGGTCTCATTCTTCTGGTGATAAAGGGTGAACTCACGTTTTTCCGCCCACTCGGACATTTCGGCATCGCCTTTGGCTTCGGCACGAACTCTCCAGTAGATTTTCCCCAGTGGAACCTTTTCCTTGATCAGGAAGCGGTTGCCAGCCAAAGATTTTGCAATCAGTGTGCGCGAGAAATCCGGTTTGTCGGAAATCTCGATGCGATAGGAAGTTGCGCCTTCCACCTTTTTCCATTCCAGCCAGATGAAGGGTTCCATCTCGGTCTGCAGGAAAATAGAGGCGTTGTTGAATGGCTCCATCAAAGGTGGTGCCACCAGTGGGGTGCGGAAGGTGTAAAGAACTTCCTGAATATTTGAGAACTCTGTCAGTGGTTTGTTGGCTTCATCCAAAGCCTGCACACGCACCACATAGTTGCCCGGATCCTGCAGCGTCAGACTGCCACCCGTGGCGGAGTATTCCAGTTGTTGAGGAGCCGTGAACTCTTTTGATTTGTCCACTTGTACTAAATAGGCTTTAGCAAACGGCACTTCGCTCCAGCTGATCGGGGTTTCTTTTGGTCCCGCAGCCTGGCCGATGGCGTTGATGGTTTTTAATGGATTCAAAGTCAGGCCGCCGACGCTGACGTCGATCGTTCCCACTTCACTGAAGTCGCTGTTAAGTCCGTTGATGCCTTTGGCTTGAACGCGGTAATAGTGTTTACCCGGGCGGAACTGAGACCACGCCACCTGATTTTGGGTGATGTCGTACTTTTCGGCTTCGGCAAAGTTCATGTCCTTGGAAATCTGCAGTTGATACCCTTTGCTTCTAAGAACCGGCTTCCACGCAAGCTTCGGAGCTTCCGGCGATGCTGGATTTCTTTCGCCGGTGGGTGCCTTGAAATCGACCTTTTTAGTGATCAGCACTGGCTTGTTTGGGCGCTCTTCTTTATGGGCGGCCAGATTCAATGTGAAGGACACAGGCTCAGACCAAGGGGAAACATTGTTCGCGGCTGTTTGGCCCTGAACACGCACCCAGTAAGTTCCGCTTGGCAGACGAGGAGTCACTGCCGCCAAAGAATCCGTCTGACCATCTTTAATGATCTGCTGGAATTCCGGATCGGCTGCCACCTGCCAGGTGAAGTGTTTTAGCTGGGCCATGGCTTTCCACTGAACTTCCGTGGTGGAGGCCAGTTCTTCCTGAGGTTTCACTTTCAGTTCCAGATTGATTTGGGCGGATTGAACCGGGGTCACAATCTGTGGACCGGCCAGGTGAGTGATGCTCATGCGCTGGGCTTGGGAAACAACGCCCACTTCGCCATTGCGATCATAGGTTTTCAAACGCCAGAAATAAGGACCCGGTTGCAGAGGTTCTGTCACCGCGACTCTTTGTTCGTTGGTCATTTTTGAAAGGGCCACAGAGCTGAAGTCTTCCGTCGGGGAAACTTCCAGTTCATAACGGGCGATATCACCTTTGCCCTGCCATTCAAATGGCAGTGGATCGTCCGGATTCACACGAAGCCAATTCATGTTGTCCGGAGTTTTCACAAGCAAGGTTGGTTTTTCAACCGGTTTGATGTCGCCGTCTTTTTTTACAGCGACGACAGCATTTTTAGGCAGTTCTTTAACGGCCTGTTTTTTCTTGTCCGTATACTTGACGTCACCGGAAAGCAGTTTCAAATCAACCGTGCCGCTGTGGGCTTTGTTGAATTTGATTTTAGGCTTTTCCTGTGTGTTTGTAGCCGAGCCTTCCAGTTTGAATTCTTCGGTGCCGGATTTGATTGTCAGGGACGAGCCTTGCGCCAGTTCACCGACCAGGTTTCCGTAACGCAGATCCAGATTCATCTGACCGTTTTTAAGATTCAAAGTGATCAAAGAATTTGGTTCGATGCGAATCTGGGTTCCATCCTGCAACTGAATAGTGGCTTCGGAACGATCACCTGTGAAAATAGAATCATTTTGGAAGACATTGTCTTTGCGCGATGCCGGAAGCCAGCTGAAAGTATCCAGATTTTTTCGGCGCACGTCGTTCTGAGAAACAGCAACGGAGCCAATCAGTTCCAGTTCGCCGGTATTTGATTTCGGGAATAGCAAAGAGTCATCGTACAGGAAGTACGAGAAGACCATGAGCACAAGCAGGGCTCCGGTGAAGATCATTTTTTCTGTTCGTCCAAAGCGCGACATAAGACTCCTGCTCAAACCTTATCGGTTGGAAATGACAAGAGATTTACAGACCTTAGGCTAAGTTATGTGAGAATTTGTTTTCGGCCAGTTACGGAACAGGCATACTGGAGTCGTGAAAAAACGTGGATTATCAATTAGATACAAGATTCTTCTGTTACTCACTTCGTTGCCACTTATTACACTTACAGTGTATTTGGTTTTGGCGCTGAAAATTTTTGAAGACGATAAGATCGCTTACGTCTTTGATTCTTCCAGCAGCATGTCCGGAACCATGGCGGCTCAAATTAAGACACAGTTGAATGCCGTGCTTGGAACGACCAAGCCGATCTTTCAGGATTACCTGAGTCAGCAGAAATTTTCTTCCGTGGGCGAGTCCATCTTCCAGAACGAATTTAATCTGGAATCCATTGTGGTCTTTAAGCCTTCTGCAACGGGTGCCTATGAAAAGGCCGCGGTGCTTGAGAAAGTTCCGAATCAGACAGACGGGGTGCTGAGCAGCCTGCAAGCCCAGATGTCCGGCTACTTTGCCGAAGTCGAAGCCACCCGACGTGTGGTGAAGGTGCCATTCAGTGACGACCGTGTGTTCATCATGGAAAAAGTCAGCGATGAAACCAATACCCGCAACACAGTGTTTTTGGTTATCGTGAAGATGAGCGAAGCGTCCGAGATGTTCCGTGCAGCGATGTCTCAGAAAATGTATCTGATTTCCTCTGACGGGACCGTTTTGTTTGGTCCGGATGGAATGCCGGGGCAGAAGCTTCAATCCACCGTCAGTCCGCAGTTCCTGGAAGGCACCAACAAACAAATCGCGCAAGGGGCCGAGACCGATCGTTCGGTTGATGGCAAAGAGCTTTTGGTTTCTTTCTCGCGCGCGGGATTTGGTGACTTGATTGTCGTGACCACAGTGGAAAAGGAAAAAGCCCTGGGGGCCGTTCAGATTCTGATCCGAAAATCTTTGATCTTCTTCGGTATTCTGATTTCCGTGACGGTGATTTTGAGTCTGTTTGCTTCCAGCGGTTTGACTCAAGCTTTAACACAATTGTTTGATGCGACCAAAAAGGTGGCGGAAGGGGACTTCAACATCCGCGTTGACGTGAAGTCCAATGATGAAGTCGGAAGTCTGGCTGACAATTTCAATATCATGGCGGCGGAAGTTTCCCGCCTGCTGGATCAGACGGCAGAAAAAGCGCGAATGGAATCCGAGCTGCAAACCGCAAAAACCGTGCAGGAAACCCTGTTCCCGGAAACGCAGGCCAAGATCGGTCCGTTGTCGATTGCGGGTTACTATGAACCGGCCAGTGAGTGCGGTGGCGACTGGTGGCACTATTGTCAGATTGGCAACAAAATCTTCCTGTGGATCGGGGATGCGACGGGGCACGGGGCGCCGGCAGCATTGATCACCAGTGCGGCGAAATCTGCCTCCACAATTATCGAGCGTCTGAATATCACTCCGGCCAAAGCGCTGGAGCTGTTGAATCGTTCGATCTATGATGTGTCCAAGGGCCGCATCATGATGACGTTCTTCCTGGCGTCTTTTGATCTGGAGACAGGCGAGCTTGCTTACTGCAATGCTTCGCACGAGGCGCCGTTCCTGATGAAGAAAAATGAGGGCGGCACACTTAAAAAGAAAGACCTTGTTCCATTAAATGAAGTGAACAATCCCAGACTGGGACAGGCCCGTGATTCGGTGTACGAACAAACAACCATTCAGGTTGAGCCGGGAGATCTGGTATTCTTCTATACAGACGGTATTCCAGATATCCAGAACCCCGGTAAAGAGGCCTGGGGCGAGCGTGAATTCATCAAGGCCCTGATTGCGGCTAATAAGGATTTCCCGGGCGTAAATGACTCGGTAGAGCGTTTCGCGATGAGCTTCCAAGCCCATCGTCAAGGCGCGCCCTTAATCGATGACGTCACGTTTTTTGTAGTGAAAAATGAAGGTCTTAGTTAAAGTTAGATTTTGCGAACGAGGAGATTGGAACTATGGGTAAACTCGATGTGAAAATGAACAAAGCCGCAGATAAGCTGACTGTCCAGATGGCAGGCACTATTGATGAGGACGTTGATTTTTCTCAGTTCAGCCTTGGCGGCAATCCACAGATTGAAGTGGAGCTGAGCGGACTGAAGAGCATCAACTCCTGCGGTATCCGTGAATGGATCAAGTGGATGGGCACAGCGGGCCCGGCTCAAATCAGCTTCAGCAATTGCCCGAAGGTGATTGTGGATCAGATCAACATGGTTGATGGCTTCCTGCCAGCTTCCGGCAAAGTGAGCTCATTCTTTGTCCCTTATTACAACGATGACTCCGGGTCTGAAAAGAACGTCCTGTTCCGTTATGGGACAGAGTTCAGCGAAGGCAACGTGAATCCTCCAGCATCCGTAAAAGATGAAGAGGGGAACGAAATGGAAATGGACGTCATTGAGTCGAAGTATTTCAAATTTATTAAGAAGTAATCCACCGACAAAGGTCCAGTTCTTGGGGCGGGTGCTGTATAACAGCCCCGCTTTTTGCTTTTATCCTAAATGGAAGGGCCTTTAGAGCCGACAAGGAAGCGTGGAATCAGGCAAATCTAAGATCTTGATATTGGAAGACGACGAGTCGGTCAGATCGGCCTTAAAAGAAATTTTAAGCCGCGCTGGCCACGCCGTTTTTGTCGCGTCCCGTCCGGACGAGGCCAATAGCATTTTCGCCAGCAATTCCAATATCGAATTCCTGTTCTGTGACTGCTTGCTGCCACAGATGACGGGCCTTGATTTCATCAAACAAGCCCGCGCCAATTATCCCAATGCCAAATTCAAAGTCGTTCTGATGAGCGGTATTTATACCGACAAATCCTTCATTCAGGAAGCGACTCAAAGCACCCAGGCCGTGGCTTTCATGAAAAAGCCATTCGATATGGAGCAGGTGCTGAAAATCGTGAAAAAAGAAGAGGCTCCACGCCGCGAAGAATCCAGCGCGCGTAAGCTGCTTTATCAGATGTTCGCCAACCCAACAGTGACCAACCGCCAGAAAAGAAAGGTGATTGAGTCCATTGAAGAGGTGAGCGGCTTTGACTTGCCATTCCTGTATTCTCTGCTGGTGGAAACCAAGAGCGGTGGTTATCTGAATATCTATAATGCCGATGGTTCCGTGTCCGGTATCTCGTTCTGTAACGGGAATATCGTGGGTGTGGACGTGGATGACAAAACCACCTTCCTGGGGGAGATGCTGATCCAGAGTGGTTATGCGACCCCGCAAGACGTGCAGGAGGCTCTGCGTGTTAAAAATAACCGCCGTATCGGTGACTATCTGATTCAGAACAACCAGCTAAGCCCCCATGCCTTTGATCTGATCCTGATGGAGCAAATGAACATCCGTCTGGTGCGCACGATTGTTGATCAGAAAATCCGCGTGAATTTTGCATCCGCGGAAGTTGAGATGAGCAATCCAAGTATCGATGCTGACAGTCTGTCGTACTATCTGCATGACTGGATCGCTTCCAAGATCTCTATTAACTGGCTGAAGTCCCTGTATGTGATGTGGTCCGGTAACATCATCGTGAAAAGTCCGACTTTCCGTGATGATCATCCGGCCCTGAGCATGTCTTTGGTGAAATCCCTGGAAGGCCTGCCGGTGAAGCTGAACAATCAGATCACTCTGACGCAGCTTCTGGACATCAAAGGTTATAATGAAGTGGCGGTCTATAAGGCCATCCACTTCCTTTTAACCAAAGGATTGATTGTCTTTGCCCAGCGTGCGGCCTTTGCAAGCCCGGCTGAGCAGTTGAAAGTCATCAAGAAGATCGCTGCTGAACTTGAAAACAAGAACTCATACGAAATCGTGGCATACATGGAAACGGGGACCGGGGGCGGTTCTGCTGAATCCATGCTGTCTGACTTTATGACTTTGCTGGGGGATGAGCCGGGCGATACAGCTTCGGAAGTCTACACCCAATGGCAAAAGGTGCGCACATTGGCGGAAGACGCCATGAACGCCTCCAAAGACACCAATAAAATCGATCAAATCCGTCAGGCAACTCAAAGAAATGAAGCTGAAGCAAAACTTCGCGCCAATTCCTTGATGGAAGAAGTTAAAAAAGCCCTGCAATACACCCAGTTCGCGAAAGCGCTGGAGCTGCTTGCCGAGGTGAGTAAGCTGAACCCTCAAACCCAGCAGCTGCACTTGTACAGCTCTTGGGCAAAACTGGGTTCGGTCGAAGTGGCCAAAAAGAACTTCGTTCTGAAAGAAGTGGAACTGGAGCTGATGCAGGTTCCACCGGATGAACGTTATGACACGCTTTTCCCGTTTGTGATTGGTCTGTTCAATAAAACCAAAGGCGATATGGTGGCCGCGCGCAAATCCTTCGAGAAGAGCGTGGCACTGGATCCTTCCTTCATTCCTGCTCGTCGGGAAATCTCTGTGTTGGCGGCTGCCAATAAAAAACAAGACGTGTTCAACGTCGACCTCAAGCAAGTCGTTTCAGGCTTCTTCAAGAAAAAATAGATTGGTGAAAAGCGCCCATTCGACTGCGTTGTCGGGGGACCTTTTTCGCTCCGACGTGCTTGGAGCACGCCTGCGCTTCAAAGGGACCCCTCCGCCTTGCGCCTGGACACTTTTGACCAATCTTCCTTCGATGTATTTTTGAAGGGCAGAGTCTTAAGGCCCTCAGTCCGGCAATTGTTTTCAGTCGACTTTTCTCTTTAAAGAATCCCGAAACAACTGAGGTCTCTGTCAGTGGGTTTCGCAGTTGAAAGATGCATTGGGATTAAAGCTTTTCTCTGAGGGAAATGATCAAATATTTTACAGAAAAAGGAACATTCAAAAAATGTTCTTTAAAGTGTCTAAAGCGTTGATAAGACGCTCAATCATTATGACGCGAATGTTGTAAAAGTATGGAGATTTTAGTTGCGACTTGTAAACATGAACGTAAGCAAGGAGTCGCACGATGAACTACGGAAGAGTCTTACTGTCCCTGAGTTTAGTCGTTCTAGCAGGATGTCAGAAAAGCGCTTTGAGTGAAGGTTCAGCAGATACTATGGAGGCGGCAAGCTATTGTGCGGGTCAGCTTTCAAAAGCATCCAGTGAAGACGTTCGCATCGTCGGTAAATCAGCTACAGAGGCAGGAAGCACTGTCAGCTACTCCTTGGATCAGGCCGGGAACTGCGTCAGCAGTTCTGATGTCACATGGAAGGTGGCTGGGGTCAGTCGCACTAAAACTTCTTCGTCCGGGATGACGTCGACGTTTAAGTTGGCTGGTACCTACGTGGTGACGGCGCAGGAAAAAACTGCTGGATCTGAAGATATCTCCCTTTCTTTGGTGACGACGGTTGTGAAAGAGGATCTAAAGATCTCTGGGCCACAAGCCGGTTTTGTTTTTAATCCTATGAGTTTTGAACTTGTGATTCCTTCCGGTTTGGATGCTCAGTCCATCGTTTGGAACTTTAATGACGGCACTGCGACTGTCAGCAACGTCAGAACAGTTGAACACTCTTTCTTTAATGTTGGTACATATCAGGTTCAGGCCACAGTGACTGATGCTGATGGCAAGGTCACAGTGGCCAGTCATCGTGTGACCGTGATGACGGTGATTGATGATATGGACTGCTTGGAAGACTTGCGTATTTCCGGTGCCAACGAAGCGAAAGTTAAAATTGCTACGATGATGCACGTTTATCTGCCAGTGTGTCTGGTAAATAAAGTCGGTGCTGTTCGCTGGAACTTCGGTGACGGTGGTACGGCGGCTAATCAGTCTGTGACTCATGCTTATCAGGCGGTGGGCACTTATGCTGTGACGGCGACTTTGTATTTGGGTGACAATCAGGAACCTTGGGTGACTTTGGATCATTCCATTCGAGTGATCGAGGATCTTGATGTTGAACCGGAACCAGAGGTTCCAGTGGATCCGATGGCTTGTACTGTTGCGGGTGCAACACGTGAATCCCAGGGTGAGCTGAGCTCTGAAGAAGTGGCCTGCGGTGTGAATGGTAAAAAGGTTGTTTCTTACCGTGACCGTGTGGTTGAAGAATGTAAGCTTGTGGTTGAAAAACTGAACTGGGTGGAAGTGTCTCGTACCAAAGAGATCACCAACGAAGGTTCTTGTGAAGGCCAGTCTTGTAAATTGCCTGATGGCAGTCTGCTGGCGCACGGGGCTTCCCAGGTTCTTTATTCCAGTTCGACTCCAGTGGGTTCTTGCGCGAGCGTCAGCGAATCCCGCACTTGTACTAACGGTGTTCTGTCCGGTTCCAGCACTCACAACCAGGTGACTTGTCACGAGGGTTGCGGCAGCTTCGGTTCCCATGGCACTGTGAAAACCGGTGTGATCACAGGTGAAACGAAAGTTCCATTGAAATGTTCCTTCAATGAAGAAGGATTCTTTGACCTTTATAATGAAATCTCGGATCAGACTTGTACCGATGGTCAGATCATCAGCTCTAACACTCGTCAGGGCACGATGAAAGAAGCCGGTAAATGTCCGGTTTACAAATATGTTCCTACTGACAAGTTCACAGCTTGTACCGCGGATTGTGGCGGCAAGCAGAACCGTATCTTTGTCTGCGTGGATGATAAAGGTGTGACGGTTGATGACAGCCGTTGTGCGGACCAGGTGAAACCAGTGGAAGAGCGTCTGTGTGACGCAAACCCTGAAGCGGTTCGCAGCCAGTCTTCTGTAACAACCATCGAAGAAGCCAATTCATCTGCGACCTGTCCGGCAAACCAAATTGGTGTGATTGTTAAAACCCGTGAGGTTGTCACGACCAAGACCATGGCTTGTATCCAACACTCTGTTCAGTTGGAAAGCGAAGTGGCGGTTCCAGGTGCCTGGGTTGAGGAAAAGTACTGCCGTGACTACGTGGCTAGACGCTGTTCTCACGACAGCTTGAGCAATACCGAAGCCAAAGGCCGTTATGACTGGATGGTGAAATGTCAAAACGAGTTGCCAGTAATCAAGGAGTTCCTGACCAACTTTGCCAATGTGACAGTGACTGTCGGTGGTAAAAAAGTGGGCTTGGGTTCTGCGGGTCAGGAAATCTATGCGACCTTCATGGATCGTGCATACAGTCCTGAAAAAGCATGGATCGCTCCGAAGAAAGCCAATGCTCCATGTACAATGCCTGCGACGGCTTACGTGGCGACAGTGTGCGTGTCTTCATGCGCGACTCCAGAACAACAGATCCTGGCTGAAGAGGTCGTTAGCAAAAAGCTGAAATACATGTCCTTCTTTGATGCTCTGACTTCCCAGTCCCCTTATGTTGGTACAATGCAGTCCGCGGATTCTTTGAACAAGAATGCGGTTGTGAAAACCAAAGTGGATCAGTGGGTGACAGAGCTGGTGGACGGCGACCACGAGATTCTGGTCTTCAAAATGAAGTCCGGTCGTGAACTGCGTGTGACGAAAAATCACCCGGTCCTGAGCCAGGACGGTTCCATGAAAGTGGCTGAAGAATTCAAAGTTGGCGAGTCCCTGGTTCAAAGCGGTGGAACACTGGATGCGATTGTTTCCATCAACGAGATCAAGTACTTCGGTAAGGTGTACAACGTGTTTGTTCAGTCCAATGCGCCTCATAAAAACGTGGTGCTGATCAATGGATACCTGAACGGATCGGCATTCTTCCAGAATGCCGGTGCGAAGGAAATGAACAGAACCATCTTCCGTAACAACATGACCCGTGGAGTGTTTGGCAAATGAGAATCAGAACACTAGTGATGCTATCAGGTGCGATAACTGTCCTGGGTGTGGGTTTGACCGTGATGACTGAAAAGAGCAAACCAGAGACGGAGTCCCAAGCGGCTCCGACTCAGGAAGCTCCGGCGGCAAACCCCGTTGAAACTGAAAAAGAGACCGCCATCGCAGCAGGGACAAAACCTGCTGCGATGGACGTGATTACTTCTTCCCAGCCGATGCCGGTGGTGTTTAAGGAATTCAAGCAGGCCAGAGATCTTAAGAAATATGCGGATCTGAGCCGCAAGGCCCTGTTGCTTGAGCCTGACAAGATCGTCAAACGACGTCTGCTAAAAGACGAAGACTTTCTGAAAAGCCTGGAGGCTTTGTTAAAGACTGCTCCTAACGATGAAGAATCCCAGCAGATGCAAAACTCGGCTTTGGACTTTGTGTTCGAAGCCCTGAACACCGATATGAAATCCGCCGCGATTGAAGTGCTAAAAAACGTGGTGGCTGATGCGACTGTGGAAAACAGCGCTGTGAATGAAATGGATCGCAAAGTGCTGGCAGGGGTGAAGGCAGAAGCTCTTCACAACTGGGCGGCCGCAGATCCCTCCGCGGAATCCAGTATCAACAGCCTTCTTCCTGGCCCCGTCAGTCAGAAGATCTGGGCGAACGTAAAACATCAGCATGAAAGCAATCTGGGTGAATCCGCGATGCTTCAAGCGGGGCAATAGTAAGCCAAAAAAATTAGAGCTTCACCGTGTAAATGCTCGCTTTGGAATACACTTTCAAATGTCCCGCGCCTCTGACAGGTCCAGTATCCAAGTACAACGTCGGCGCCAATTCGCGGCCTCCGGCGGTGGCAGCTCCTTGAATCGTGATATTATTTTCCCCCTCAATTAAGAACTCATCAGAAATGAATTCAATCTGTTCTTCAAGTTGCAGGGTTTTATGGGGAATGAACTCCAACGTGGTATTATCCATAATGACGGTTTTCGCGTTAATGACAACGCTTGTATGTTCGATCTTGTGCTTGCCACAAATTTTCAGGGTGTCCACGGTCAACTTGGCTGGCAGCTGTGTGATGTCGGTGTCTTCATTGCAGCCGAAGGACACGATGCCTTCGTTTGCGCTAAAGTTTCGAAGGTGGACTAGGGACCCTGTCAGTATGAGGTGATTTCCCGGGCTTGATTCACGTTCAAATTCCACTGAAATCTGCTTGGGCAGATCCGGAGATCTTCGATTGACGGCTGCATGTCGAACGACGACCAGGCCTGAAATCCCAACCTTGGGACCAGAGTAAGATTTTTTGATATCAGCCAGTTCTTCAGTCGTTGGGGCGCATGCGGCCAGCGTAAGACTTATAAGAGCGTAAAGAATAGATTTGGATTTCATATTTTCTCCTAGGACCGCGGGTTCAATGCTTTGCTATAAGTTTTAAAGTGTTCGGTTTGCGAGTCAGGGGTCATTCCGATCTTTTCTGCTACCTTTTGCGACCGTATGTTTCGATGGGTGGTTCTGATTTTGACTTGCTTCCAACCTCTGTCCGCCATGGCCATCATCAGAATTTGGAGGCTTTCTTTTACCAAACCTTTACCTTCTGACTCTGAATCCACCCAGTATCCGAATTCAAAACTGCGGGCTAGGTAGTTCAGTGAATGGATGGATATAGCTCCTGCGAATTCTTCGTCCTTAAAAATCTGAAAATGATAAGCCTGTCCAGCAGCCCACAGCATGTCGGCTTTCTGTGAAAAGTTCGTTTGGTCCTTTAGGCTGTTAATCTGTACCGGCCAACTTAGGAACTCTTGCAGTCTTTCTTTTTGTGCCTGTACTTTTTCAAAAACAATTTTAGCGTGTCGTGCGTCTTGCTTTCGAACAGAGATACCAGAATGACCGAAATGAATATCCGCCGGTGGCAGGGGGAAGAACTTAGCGGATTTCATTAGAACCAAGCGTGTTCGCGCGGGGAATAGAACTTTTCCTTGCGATCGTCTGGAATCTCTTCTGATTCTTTTTGTTCCAGGCGTTTGTTGTCGTGGGCATCAGCTTGGCTCCAAGAGTTGGCAGCAAGCTTTTGGCTTTGTTCAGGCTTGTTGATCAGCTCCAAGTCAGCAGCCTGAGCGTTGGAAGCCAGCAAAAGACCGATAAATGCGAAAAAGATAGCTTTGGATTTCATGTTTTCCTCCTCAGGAAAGTGTTGTTGCGAGGAGGTATTGCGTGTTCCGTGCCGGCAGGTTTATGGGCTATAAACCGCTTAAAATCGATCTAGCGTCCGGATTGTCCGGTTGTGGATTCTGAATTCTGGGAATTCGGACGAAAGGGACCTTTACTTGGTCCCGGTCTTTTTCTGAGCTTCCGCGCCTTTAGGGGCAGCAGCTTTGGCTGGGGGATGGACCTTCAATTTACTGATTTCTTTCACCACCGATTCGCCCCAGGTGGCCGAGTCTTTCGGGCCATAATGAATGCCGTCGGATTTGCCACCGGGATATTTCGTCAACTTGGTGGAATCAATGAACTGACAGTTGTTGGCGTCAGCCCAGGATTTCAGTTCCTTCACACCCAGTTCAAGATTCTTTTTGAAAGGATCTTTTTTCAGATCTGGAGGCCCCACCCAGATGCACGCAGAACCCGCGGCATGGATCTGCTTCATCATCTTTTCAACGTGGGCTTTTTCGCTTTTGATGTTGCCAGGGCTTGCCAGGAAATTCGTTCCCAGTGTGATCACGGTCAGATCGGGTTTCGTAGCGGCAAGTTCTTCGCCGAACGAGGGCAGGCGGTGACTGGTCACGCGGGTTTCTTGTCCTTTGGCGTTCTTTTTCCAAAAACCACAGTTGGTGCTTTTAAAGTTTTCAGAACTGGTTGTCCACGTGGACGGGGACGAGCCACAGCTGGATAAAGATGTGACCTGAGTGTCGCCCTTTCTAAAGTGCGCATCCAGCACCGAACCATAGCGGCCGTAAGCGTGGGAATCGCCCAACAGCAAAACGCGCGAAGGACCTTCGGCAAAGGCCGATGAGCATGAAAGCAAAACTGTAAAAATCAAAAGTGTGCTTTTCATAAGGTCCTTCGTCAGAAACTAAAACTTCCAGTAAAGACTTGTCGACAGGCCGATTTGCATGTCTTCCTTGCCGGCAGATGGGTCGAACTTATAATCCGAAACATCCACGCCATAGCGCCAGAACCACTGGTTCGCGAACTGCAAATAAGCCTGCGCCTTCAGATTGTAAGCGGACTTCACTTTGAAATCGCTTCCGGAAGAACCTGCATAGTATTGCACCTTGTATTCAGACCAGTCCATGAATGGTCGCAACCAGCGGCCCGGCTTTTTGATGATATAAGCCCCCAGCCCGTATGCTGTGGCACTGGAGCTTTCACCCGCCACCATTTGCAGCGGCACCGTAAGGCCCCAAGTGGCATCAACCAGGTTAAAACCTTCCTGAGCACGCCACATCAATTCCACTGTCGTCAGATCGACCTTGGCGGTATCGTCGTTTTCAGTCAAATGCTGCTGGCGCTCGATGGACAAGCCCCAGTGGAACCTTGACCAGTCTGAATTCATCCATAGGAAGTTTTCAATCCACCACTGGAACTCAATAGTGCCAAAGGCAATACCAGACGGAGTTTGATATCGAGCCCCCAAGCCCAAACCGAAAGGCTGACCACGGAAGACGTCATTGCCGGCAACAAACGTGTGGCTGTCGGCAGTCACAGAAAGATAGCGGCGGTTTTCAACCCCGGCTGGGATGTCATCAATGGTCCAAGCAAATTGATTCTTCTTAGTGCCTTCCAATTTTGCGGCCTTGTCGGAATCAAGTACTTTCACCGTGACACCTTCTGGTGCCACCCCTGCAAAGCTCAGGGACGAAGAGTAAGTGCGCACGGCCGAACGGTTGGAAAGATAAGGACGGTTCTTTTCACGTGGCAACTGACCACGGATATAGAATTCCTGGCGCATTGGGATGTCGCCATCGCCTTTCAAATATAAAACCGGTCGGGATTTTGGCAAAGAGATCTGCCAGTCGGTCGCAGAAAGCTTTTTCACTTTCTTGGCATCCACGGGTTCGGCACCGGAAGCGGTCAGAATCAGATTTTCACCATCATCAGAAACAACCACGTCTTTGAAGTCCACGTCTTTTTTACGGGTTTCAATTTCCAGGAAGGCTCCAGATCGGGTGGCCGCTTTAAACGCCACGTTTTCGCTGCGATCATTCAGATAGATGATCCCCTGATTGCCCACGACCTTGCCATTGATTTCAATTTGTGAAGCTTTCTTGGTGCTGGTGCGGGCTTTCACCGCCATCTGGCCTTGCTGTGAACTGAGGTAAAGTTCGTTCGAGCAAAGATACAAACGAGTCTCTTCACTTTCACGGTAAATACAGAACGTCATGAACGGCAGATACTTCATGTCGTCGACAAGATTGTTTTCGATTTCCTCCACCACGAATTCTGCTTTTTCCGAACGAAGGTCTCCTTCTTCGGCAGGCAGGGTGTCGGTGGTGACTTTGACGTTGTTCTTGTCCAGAACGGCGTTAAAGATGGCTTTGCCGGAATTATTTTTTACCGCCAGCTCGCCATCCTTGATTAATCCTGCGGGCCAAGAGAAGCGAATACGGTAAGAGCCTTTTTTAGACGGAGATGGTTCCACCTGAAAAGTGACTTCGGTTGTATCAATCAGGATGTCGCCGACCTTCAGGCGGTTTTCATCCATCAAGGTGTATTCAAAGCGCTGAGGCAGAACCTGCAGATTGTTTTTGTCGGCCTGAAAATACATGGGCTTCAGGCGGCTTGTGCGGGTTTGTGCCGCCACCGGAAGGGCAATTGAAAGACTTAACAATGCAAGCAGGGCGGATTTCATTACAGTAGCTCCTTCTTGATTTCTTCAGCGCTTTTATGGGCCATGATCGCTTTGATCACAGCTAAGGAAGTTGTCATCTTGGAAAGGAAGTCGGCGTTGTGAGTGATCACCACGCGGCGGGGATGTCCGTCCCAGGCGTTTTTAATGCGATCATTCAGGTCCCAGGCTTCCTGATAGGTTTCGGTGCGGATGGGATTTGAACCGTCATAGTCATCAGCCGCCGCAGTATCCAGATGGATAACCCAGTCATAACGGGCAAGTTCTTTTTCTTTGGTGGTGTTCATGCTGGTGAAAAAATCACTTCCCAAAGATGTCGGCCAGTAAGCAGCACTGTCCAAAGACCCACGGTCACAGACGATCAGGCTTTTTTGGCTGACGTAAGAAATCATCGCTTCCAGTTCGAACTGAGTTGCATAGATCGCTTTTTGTGCATGCACGACAGTCTGTGGATCTTTGTAACGGGGGAAACCTCCGCGATACAAAATACTGGCCGCTTCCGGCACGATGGCACAGCGCTGGCCCAGCTCTTTTTTCAGAGCTTCGATAAGTGTGGTTTTTCCCCCTGAAGGGCCTCCGGTGATCGCGACTTTGACGTATGAATTCATACCTCTATGGTCCCTAATAAACGGTCCTTAGGTCAAAACAAAAAACTAGAGCATATAACGCAATCGGAAGGCGATCTTGTACAGGATTCTGGTCAGCCATGAAGGAGTGGCAAAATCCTTTTCTGAGGCAGGTTTGGAATTTTCGATGTCCATATGCCATTGCTCCAGCATGTTTTGTAAAAGCGCCGGGTCTTTCAGAATCACTTCGACCTCAAGATCATGCAGGATACTGCGATGATTCAGGTTGAATGAGCCCACAAACGCTTCGTTGTCGATGATCATCGTTTTGGCGTGCAGAATGGATTTTTGATACTCAAAAATCGGGATCTGGCGCTGGATCAGCAGGCGGACGATATAGAATGCCGCCCATTTAACCATCGGGACGTCAGACTTTCCGGGAATCAGCAGCTGCACATCGACCCCTCGGTGCGCGGCCTTCAGTAAAGCACGCAGCAGGGATCGTCGTGGCAGGAAATAGGCCGTGGTCAGGTAAATGCGGTTTTCAGCATGGCTGATCCGGCGAAGCAGGTCGCGATAAAGTTTTTTGCGCGTGCGCTGGGTGGTGTTTAATCGAAGCACACTGTGGGCGATATCTTCATTGATGCGCCAGCGTCCGACCCACGTCAAAAGGCCTTTCATAAAGGTGCGCAAATATGAAATTTGAAAAGCCAAAACCAGGCGCTTCACCGGTTCGCCTTCGACCCAAACGCCGGTATCCCGCCAGGCTTTGTCGCCGACGAAGCTTGCGCAATGTTCCTGGGTGAAATTCATGCTGCCCAGATAGGCGCGTTTTTCATCGACGATCGCAATCTTGCGGTGGGTGCGGCGATTCAGGCGTTTGAAAAGCAAAGACCCGCGCCAGGAATATTTCAGTACAAACTGATGTGCCCAAATCAGCGGATACGGCAGCGGATGAAAAACCCGAAGCTCCAGGCCGTTGTCCGTGCAAAAGCGGTCCAGATAAGGGATTGTGGTGTAGGAACCAAAACCATCGACAACGATTTTAACGGTGCAGCCGCGCTCGCGCGCGTTTGTCAATTCCTGCAAAATGGCCTTGGTCAGCTTATCTTCAGCAAAGATGTACGATTCAATAGTGACGCTACGACGAGCCTGTCTTATATCTTGGGAGAGACTTAAAAAAAAGTCGTCACCTGAGTGAAAAATTTGAACTTGGCTCCATGACTCCATATGTCGCAATTGTTCATTAAATTATTAAAAAAGTCGACAGCAAAGCAAGGGGGAGGGCACACTCACTTTATGGCATTAAGCAACATATCTCTGGACATCAAAAGTCTTAAAAAATTCCTGACGGGAAGTCTTCTGGTCCTTGCCTCCTGCGGGGCAACATGGGCTCAGGCTGCTTTGCCGTCCTCTAAAACCACGGTGATCTATTTCGGTCAGAATAAGGCTGAAGATTTCGAATTGAAGATTAAGCCTGTATTTGCTGACTTTGTGAAGTCCTGCAAATCCTGCGAGATTCTGAATTACACTCCTTATACTAAAGAAGGCGAAGTCGACATGGCTTCCCTGCAAGATCGTGTGGAATCCCTGCCGGACAACGCCGCTTTTGTTTTCTTTGATTTCAACATGAGAGCCAACGAAGCCAACAAAGAACTGGTCGAATTTCTGAATAAGAAAGCCGATTCGGGTCTTGTTGTCGTGGGTGCTGCCGGTGGCCCGGGCCCTGCGGAGGTTTCCAGTCCGTTGAGTCGTACTGTCCTGGGGCAGGTTCATGGTGCATTGATCATCGGCGAGCTGGGTGAAAGAGACCGCTTGTTCCCAGTGATCGGGTTCTATGGCCCGGAAATGCTGACGGCTTTGCGTGCTCCGCGCGATATCGTGGGGCAGGGTTACAGCCCGCTGATTTTCACTGCAAACTTGGCCAGCAACTGGCAAAAGCGCACGTCTTCTGAGTGGGTGGAGCACTTCCGCAGCAAGAAGTTGAAAACCCGCAAGCTGTGGCTTGATCTGGGTGACTTGTTCTAGTTAACGACCTGGAAACAGTTCGACACGATCCCGGTATTCTGCCGGGATTTTTTCTTGAAGCAGGCGTAAAGCCTCTTTGTCTGAATATCTGCTGGATGCATGAATAATAACGATTTTTTCGCTCTCGATGTCTTTAAGGCGCGGGATGATTTCGTCAATATGGGTGTGACCCCAGGTTCTGGCGTGCTCGACGGACTTTTTGTCGTCCAGATAAGTTGATTCCATGATCAGGACTTTGCTTTGGCGAACCCAGGGGCGGGAATCCAAAAATTCGATCTGGGTGTCACCGGTAAAGCTGACCACCGGGATGTTGGTGGTTTCGTTGACCTCAAGACCCTGACGGCGCAGGTCCACGATCTCGTCCTGTTTCAAGCCCAGATATTCTTTTTTCAGTTTCTTGTGAACTTCAAACAGAGTGTAGCCGTAGGACTCGATGCGGTGGGTGGTCGGGAAGACCTTGATAAAGGCCTGCGGGTTCAGCGGGATTTCGTCATCGGCTTTAACCGGGATGAACTCGTACTTGTACTGGTGGTTTTCAATCTGCTCCCAGAGTTTCATGATCTTATCCAAAGGTTCCACCAGCGTGCCCGGCATATAGAATTTTCCGGGTGGCATCGAGTTCATCGCTTTCTGCGAGATGATGTACGGAATCCCAGCCGCATGGTCTAGATGGCCGTGACTGATAAAGAATTGCTTTAAGTTTATCAGGAACGGATAGCCTTGTGCGACATCAAAGCTCAAAGAGAGTTCGGGCATGGAAATCGCCGTGCGGATTCCTGACAGCGACAGTCCATGGAACTTGTACTTGTTGTAACTCCAACTCTCTCCGGCTTGAACTGACATACGATTACATGCAGCGGGCTACGAGGTCGTGACCAATCCACGCCACCGGAGCTTTTGGAGCCCAGGAGTCGTGAAGCATCACATAACCACAGGATTTAAACACCACTTCAGACAAAACTGCGGTCAGCAGATTCTTTGGATCTTTGTGCATATCAAACAATGCATCTGAATTTTTCAGCATGTACTCCATTTGATCCTGACGGGAATGCTGAGGCCATTTGTCGAACTTGGTGAATTCCAAAGTCAGATCATTGGTCAAGTAGTCGTCAGTGGTTTTGATGATTTGTTCAAGTGTTACGTCATCTTTTAGAAGCGCTTTGCAGTCGTTCAGAACCTGCTCAGCGTGTTTCTTGTCGCCAGCGTCTTTATGGATAGCTGCGATCAAAGGGTAAAGTGATACTTCAACACCCTGGAAGATCGAGCTTGAGTTCGTCAAAATCTCTGGGCAGTTGTAAACGCAGCAGTGAACGCCTTGTTTGGCGAAGTCTTCGGCGTGTTTTTCAAGCGCCATTTTTGCCCAACCCTGGAAGTAGCACGTGTAAGTTTGCCACTTGTACTGACCACGGATCAGGACTTCGGCGCCATGGTATCCGTAAGCTGTGTAAGAAACGTGGCTGCCGGAAGCTTCCAGTTTTTTGCGCAACGGGGTGGAAAGATCAATCAGGTGCTTGAAGGTATCCGCGGTGACGTCCTGGAAGTTCTTCAGGCAAAGCTTGCCGATTTCAGAATCCATCAAAGCCTGGGATGAAATGTGGCGGTCCCCGGTGCCTTTGGCAACGCGGTTCAAAACTGGCATGATCACTTTTGTGCGCGGAACGCCGCCGGCCATCAAGTGTGCAAACAACACATTGGCACCTGCCGGGATGTACTGTTCCAGCTCTTTAAGGAAAAGTTCGGTGTTCTTTTTGAAGCGAGCGGTGCCGTTTTTCTGGGATTCTTCAATGGAAGCCCAGTCCAAGTTGACCTTGTCCCATTCGCTCATTTTAACGCCTTCCAATTGCTGGCAAGGAGTCACGCCTTTGGAGTCTGGTTCCATGTCAAAACCGGCTTCCATCGGCACGTTGATGAATGGACGAGGGATGTTGGCAGTTTCTTCTGCATTTAAAGCGCGCAAAGAACCGTCTTTTTCACGGCGGCCGACAGTGGCACGGACAATGGTCATTCCACGGCGTTCAGCTTCTTCAACCAAACCATTGGCATATCCGCGAGTGAATAGTTCGCCGAACAAGACCAGGACATCGCCTTTTTTGTACGGGCTCAGGGATGGCTTCTCGTTCAGAGGGAAAAGTTGCGTCATAAATACCTCACTCAAATAGAAAAAAAACATACTTGTCCTCTCTGCCAGCGGGGTCAAGTTTTGACTAGAGGCAGTTCAAAATACACCGCAGGGTGCTTATGTTGTGGGCCGTTTTTATTGCTTTGGGCGCTGGGGGGCGTTTAGAATGGCGTTTTCGGAGGAATATTGTGCGAGTTGTTAGTATGGTTCCGTCATGGACCGAGACACTTTTAAAAGCCGGCGTTCAGGTTGTTGGACGCACGCGTTTTTGCATTCATCCCCCGAAGCAGATCACCAATATTCCGATCGTGGGGGGCACCAAGGATGTGTCATGGGATCTGGTGGCGGATTTAAAGCCTGATTTAGTTCTGCTGGATCAGGAAGAAAACCCCCTGGAAATGGCCGAAGAATGCCCGGTGCCTTATCTGGCGACCCATGTGCATTCTCTGGAATCCCTGCAAAAAGAGCTGGCCCGCCTAGGGGAGCACTTTCAAAATTCGCAGTTGATGGAGATGTCCGTGGAGGCTTTGGATCTGGTCGAGGCGCCACCGCTGAAATGGGATATGCAAAAGATCCCGGGCTTTTTGGAGTGGGTGCGCCCGCCGGGAAAAAGCTATGACGAGGTCCTTTATCTGATCTGGAAAAAACCCTGGATGAGTGTCAGCCGCGAAACCTACATTGGTTCGGTGCTGGAAAAGCTGGGCGCCAAGGTGGCCGCATTTCCCGAGGGCGATAAGTACCCGGTGGTGGAACTGGAAGACTTCGGCAATGCCTTCTATTTGTTTTCTTCTGAACCGTTCCCCTTCCAAAAAAAGATCGCGGATCTGAAAGCTCTGGATATTGATGGCGCCATCGTCAACGGGGAGTCTTATTCCTGGTTCGGTGTTCGCAGTATCGAGTTTTTGAAGGAAGCCTATCTCCAGAAGTAGGTCTGGTGTTTTCGAGTTCTCAGTGACAGTTGCAGTTGTTGATATACAATAAAATCTCACGATTTATTGGAAGGAACTGTAATGACTGTATCTTCTGTGACTGCCCGGGCTTCAATGCTGGCTTTGACAACTATTCTTACGGCTTCATGTGCTGAAAAAAGCCAGGCGCCGGAATCTTTGACCTTAAAAATGATGCGAATGCAGGCTGAAACCAATTATCAGTCCGAGCTTGCGCAAAAAGATCTGAAATCAGTTAAAAAAGTTCAGCGTGTGGCCTTTGTCTGCTGCGCGCATCAACAACAGGAACAAAATCTGTGGCAGCAGGTTTCGGCGAAAAATCCCGATGTCGTGGTCTTTACCGGCAACAGCGTCAGTGCGGTTCGCTATGACGAAAAACCACTGG